>NZ_MQWD01000001.1:2761748-3061748 GCF_002283365.1 Rubrivirga marina
GTGGGGGCGGCGTGTGGACGGTCGGCGGGACGAACTCAACCTCGATGGGGGTGTCCGGGTTGGCGGCGACCTCGGGGGCGCCGAGGGGCGCCGTCGGCATGGTAAACGCGGCGATCACAAGGACGAGCGCGAGGATCATCCCGACCTCGGCGTAGAGCGGGCGCCGCCGGCGGAGGTCGGCCTCGGGCGTTTTGTGGACGGGCATGGCGGTAGGGAACGTGTCCTCCAGAGACACGGAGCCCCGTCAGCCGTTGCTCTCGCCGCGCCGGGCGATCCACGCGCCGAGCGGGATCCCGACCATCAGGCCGACCACGTCGGCCGCGGCGTCGAGCGCGTCCGGCATCCGGTCGATGGGGAGCAGCCCCTGCCAGATCTCGATGCCGACGCCGAACGCCACGCCCGCGGCGAATACGGCCCACGCCCGGTGCGGGGCCGCCTGCATCCACAGCACCCCGAACACGAGGAACATCCCCGCGTGGACCCACTTGTCGAACGCGAACGGGAGGTACTCCGGTGGCGTGAGCTCGGCGGCGGGGATCGAACAGGCCGCGAGGACGGCGATCGTCCAGATGATCGCGATGCGGGAGGAGGTCACGAGCGGAGGGCGTGGGCAGCGGCGGGGAGCCGGTCAATGAGGTCGGACGCGACGAGGCCGGTGGCCCCGTGGTCGGCCGTCCAGAGCCGGGCGGCTTCGGCGCCGAGCCAGAGCGCGCAGAGGGCGGCGACGTCGGGATCGAGGCCCTGCGCGAGGAGGCCGACGAGTGTGCCGGCGAGCGTGTCGCCGGTCCCGGCCGTCGCGAGCGCGGGTTCGCCGGGCGGACCGATCAGCACGCGCCCGTCCGGCGTCCCGACGACGGTCGGCACCCCCTTGAACACGAGCGTGGCGTGCCATCGTTGGGCGAGCCCGCGGACGGCCTCGATGCGGTCGATGGGATCGAACGAGTCGTCGTTCAGAAGGCGGCGGAGCTCGCCGAGATGGGGGGTGAGGACGAGCGGACCGGAGCGCTGGCGGAGCACATCGGCGTCGTCGGCGTAGGCGGCGAGCCCGTCGGCGTCGAGGACGAGTGGGGCCTCGACGGCCTCGACGAGGTCGCGGACGAGCGCGAGCGTGTCGTCGTCGCGCCCGAGGCCGCAGCCGACGAGCACGGCGTCGGCCGCCTCGGCACGGTCGAGGACGGCCTCGCGGGCGATCCGGGCGAGCGTCCCGGCCCCGGTCGCCGGTTGGGCGTCGACCATCACCTCGGCGTTCCGCGCGTCCACGATGGGCGCGGCCGGCTCAGGGACGGCGGCCACGACGGCGCCGGCGCCGGACCGGTACGCGGCGGCCGTCGACAGGACCGCCGCGCCGGTGAACGTGCGACTCCCGACGACGGCGAAGACGCGGCCGGCGGAGTACTTGTGGGCGTCGGCCGCGCGCTCGGGGAGGTGTGCGCCGGCCCACGCGCGCGGCGCCTGCCAGGCGGTGGCGTGCGCTCGGAGCTCGGCGTCCGGGATCCCGATCTCGACCGTGACGACCTCGCCCGCGAGGGTCGGGCCGTCTCCCAGGAGGAGGCCGGTCTTGATCCCGCCGAACGCGACCGTCAGGTCGGCGCGGACGCTGTCCTCGGCGGCTCGGCCCGTCGTCGCGTCGAGGCCGGAGGGGACGTCGAGGGCGACGACGGGGGCGCCGGCCCGGTTCAGCCAGGCGCAGAGCGCGCGCGCGGGCTCCCTAAGCTCGCCCGTCACGCCGATGCCGAGAAGCGCGTCGACGACGAGGTCGGCGGGGGCGTTCGCGACCTGGCGGACGTCCTCGAACGGGACGACCTCGACGCCCGTGTCGTGCTCAGCCATCCGGCTCAAGATGTGGAGGTTGGCGGTCCGGTCGGGGGTGCCCTCGCCGGGGAGGACGAGCGCGCGAACCCGGGCGCCGTGTGCCGCCAGCACGCGCACCACCACGAGCCCGTCGCCGCCGTTGTTGCCGGTGCCGACGAGGACGGTCACGTCTCGGCCCGCGACCTCGAATCGGGCGACGATCTCCCGTGCCGCGGCGCGCCCGGCCGACTCCATCAGCACCCGTCCCGGCACGCCCCACGTCTCGATGGTGGCCTGGTCGGCCGCGCGCATGGCTTCGGCGCTGAGGACGGGGTCGAGCGGGGTCATAGCGTGATGGGGTCGATCTCGGTCTCCCAGCGTGCGCGGACCTGCACGGGCTGGGCGAGGAACACGAGCGGTTCGGGCGGCTCGTACGGCCAGAGCCGGCCGCCGCTCCATCTGCCGTCGCCGTCGCGGTCGACCCAGATGCGGAGCGTGTACGGGCCCGGCAGAAGACCATCGGCCACGAACGCCCCGGTCGAGTCGGCCGCGACGACGACGGGGGCGCCCGCCTCGGGGCGGACCTCGACCCGGACCGGCCCGTCGGCCTCGACCCGCCCGACGAGGGCGCCGAGGTCGCGGGCGTCGGGGACGACGAAGCGCTGCGACGCGGTCGAGTCGCCGACCGGCGCTACGACGGTGAAGCGGGCCGGGAGGGTGGCCGACGAGTCGGGGACGAACGTGACGCCGTCGGTGGTGACGAAGGGGACGTCGAGCGTCTCTCCAACTGCGCGGACCTCGACAGCGTCCAGCAACGCGCCGGGGGGCGACGTAAATCGGATGCCAGGACGGACGTCTCGGCCGAGGACGACGGAGTCCGGCGCGCTCGGGACGAAGGCGTCGAATCGGGCCGAGGCGGTGTCGGCACGAACGGGCGGAGTGGCGCTGAGTCGGAACGGTGGGGCGCCGAGGCCGGCCGAGTCGGCGAGGGCGTCGGTGCCCTCGGACGTGACGAGCAGTGGAGTCGAAGGGAAGGGCGGGGCTGCCTCCCCGTAGACCTCGAAGGCCGAAGCCGCCGGCTGGTACCACGACACCGCCCGACGATCTCCCGAGGCGGAGTCGGTCACGGCGACGGCCTCGCCGAACGCGGCGGTGTCGAGGAGGCGGACGGGCTCGTCGAAGCGGAGCGCGACCCGTCGGTCGGAGAGCGGCCGGAGGCGCTGGGCGACGGGCGGGACCGTGTCGAGCGTCGTGACGAAGAACGCAGCGGGCTCGGGCGCGGTCGAGTCGTCCCGGGCGAGGAGGGCGGGGGCCGGCGGGGCGGCGAAGCGCTCGCCGGCGTCGGCGCGGGCGTTCCGGTTCCGGTCCTCGATGGCGAGGACGAAGTAGGGGCCGGGGCGGAGGTACTCCAGCGTGAACGGCCCGTCGGCGCCCGTCTCCGTGCGGTAGTCGGGCGCGGCGACGCCGGGGTCGACGGTGCCGAGCGTGTCGTCGAGGGCGTAGGCCCAGACGGCGACGCCGCCCACGCCGGCGCCCGTCTCGGGGCGCCGGACGGTCCCGGCGATCCGGCCGCGGTCGATGGCGTCGCCCGTCGCGAAGGCGAGCGTGATCGGCGCCCGGAGCGCCACGTTCCGCTGGTCGGCCAGCGCCGTGCCGACGGTCACGACGTACGTCGTCGAGTCGCGGAGCTCGTGGAGCGTGATGCGCAGCTCGCGCGCGCTCACAGAGACGTCCGGTGGCGTCTCCGTCGGGGGCGTCACCGTCACGGCGGTGGCCGCATTCGTCGCCAGTCGCTCGGAGAACGTCAGCCGGAGCGTGCGGTCCGAGACGTTCGTGGAGCCGTCGGCCGGGCTCGACGCGACGAGCGTCGGCGGCGTCGTGTCGGCCGGGCCGCCAGTGGGGGCGACGGGCGTCGCGCAGCCGGCGAGCACCAGGAGGAGCAGGGCGGCGGACGGTCGCATGGGAGCCCGCCTCGGGGAGCGCGTGAGGCGGCCGGCCACTCAGCCGGCGTGCTCCGGGAACAGCTCGCGGAACCGCTCGATCATGGTCCGGGCCTCGTCCGCAAGCCGCTTCGTCTCGTCGGCGTCCTGGGCGTGCTCGGCGGCGAAGGCGGCGGGGTCGCCGCCGTTGCGGGCGAGGTCCCAGTAGTCGTCGGCACGGGCGAGGGCGTCCTCGAAGGCGTCGGGGTCGGTCATGATCTCCGGCGACTCGAGGAGCGGCTGGGCAAAGCGGGCGCGGGCCTCGGTCTCCGAGAGCCCGTCGCTCCCGAACCCGGCGTGCGTCGCGTCGCCCTCCTCCGGGCCGACCCGGAACGCCGGGTGGTGGAGCAGGTCGTCGAACCCGACCACGGCGTGCCCGGTGCTCTGCGCCATCTCGATCTCTTCGGGGAGCATGGCCTGCCAGTGGATCTCGACCGTCTCCAAGAGCCCGTCGAGGCCGACCCAGTCGTCCTCGCTCGGGTCCTCTCCGACGAGTTGGGACGCCAGGGCCTGCCGCTTGTGGGCGCGCTCGGACGGCGGGAGGGAGAAGAAAGCCCACAGCACGCGGGCCGTCTCGAGGAGCGCGACCGTGTCGTCAGCGACGGAGTCGGGCTCGTCGCGGAGGCGGAAGGCGTCGGCCGCGTCGAGCTCGTAGAGCGAGAAGAGCGGCTCCGCGAACAGGGCCAGCGACTCGTACTGGACGCCGGTCTCGCCCTCGACGAGCGTGCGCGTCAGCCGCGCCTTCCGCTTGGCGAAGGCCTCGGCCGCGGCGCCGTCGAAGGCGGCCACGACCTCGGGGTCGAGGTCGCCGATGGAGTCGTCGAAGTCGTCGTCGAACACAGGGGGTGCGGTAGAAGGGAAGGCCTGGAGGGGCTAGACGCGCGACGCGGGCGGGGATGTTCCGAGGCCCGACGCTTCTTCCGCGCGGGTTCCTAAGACCGAGTGTGCGATCCGGTCGAGCGCGGCGGCCGGGTCGTCGGTCACCCCCGTCCGAACGGCCGTCGTTTGGAGCGCCGTGGAGCGGACGGCCGTGAGGAAGTGGAACCGCTCGGACGGCGGCAGCCGCCCCACCGGTCCCGCCTCGGCACCGCCCTGGACGATCTGGCGGACCGATCCGAGCGACCGCCCCAAGAGCGCCGCGTCGAGCCCGAGGCGGGCGGCCGCGTCGGCGCCATCGGCCAGCCGGACATCGAGAAACCGGGCCTGCCGGCACTGGAGCAACACCCCGACCGTCACGGCGTCGCCGGTCGGGACCCAGACCGCGCGGACGAGGGCGTAGTCGAACGCGGGCATGGCCTAGCGACGGTAGGCGAGGGGCGTGTCGTCGGGCCGCTCGGCCTGGGCCCGAGCGGCTTCTTCTACCCAGAGGCGAGGCGGCTCGAGCCGCTCTCGGAAGAAGTCGGCGTAGGCGTCGCGGGCCGCCTGAGCGGTGTCGAAGGCCGGGTCGCGGCCCTCGGGCGCGTCCATCAGGAGGTCGTCCGGGATCGGGTCGAGGACGCCTCGGATCGCGTCGTCGTCGAGACGTGGGGTGAGGCGGGCGTCGGCGTCCGCGATGGGGCCGGCGACCGGGAGGAGCACGTGGTCCTTGATGGGCGGGAACGGCGCGCGCGCACGCTCAGCGTCGACGTGCGACCAGTCGTGGTGGAAGTAGAGCGCCGCGCCGTGGTCGATGAGCCAGAGCTTGGGCCCGTCATCGGCGCGGGCGATGAGGAGGTTCGGGTTCCGGGCCGTCCGGTCGATGTTGGTCGTGAGCGCGTCGAGCCAGACGACGTCGGCCGCCAGGGCCGGGTCGATGAGATCGGCGTGGGCGGCGGGCTCGTAGGCGAAGGCGCCCGGGACGAACCCGAGGCCGACGTTCAGCCCGCGGCTGCCCTTCAGGATGTCCTGGATCTCGGGGTCCGGCTCGGCCCGGCCGAACTCCGGCGCGAGGTCCACGAGCGCGAGGTCGGGGAGGGGGAGTCCCAGCCGCTCCGCGATGCCGCCCACGATGAGCTCGGCGAGGAGGGCCCGCGCGCCCTGTCCGGCCCCGCGGAACTTGACGACGTACATCCCGCCGTCGGTCTCGACGAGGGCAGGGAGCGAGCCGCCCTCGCGGAGCGGCGTGACGTACCGCTGGGCGGCGTGCGTGTCGATCGGCATGGGGGGCTCACCCGCCGCTGGCCGTCGGGGTTTCCGCGAGCGGCACGCGGAGGAGGGTGACGTACTCGGGGCCGTCGGGCGTCTGCCGGCTCTCCACGAGCGAGAACGAGGTCGCGACTCCCTCCGCCTCGGGAGGGTCGAGGCCGCGGAGGGCCTTCCGAATCGCCGCCGGGTCGGGCTGGCGAACGCGCGCCAGGGTGACGTGAGGCAACAACTCGTGGTCGGCAGCCGGCGCGCCGGCACGGCCCAGCGCCTCGCCGAGGCGCGAGACCAGTGCGCCGAGCGGAGCCGTCTCGTTCACCCGGACCGCCAGCGCTCGGGGGCGCCGCGCAGAGGGCAGGCGGATCAGGTCGCCGGTCGCGATGGGGACGGGGCGGCGTCGGATTCGTTCGAGGTGGCCCGTTATTGCATTCGTCATGCCTTCCGACGTCTCCCCGAGGAACCGGAGCGTGAGGTGGAGCCGCTCCGCCGGTACCCACCGCGCGTCCGGCACGTCGGCTCGCCATGCCGCCAGCGGCTCGCGCACGGCGTCAGGAAGGTCGAGGGCGACGAAGAGACGCATGGGGATGAGGGGTGGGGGATGAGGGATTCGATAGGACGGGCCTGATGGGTTCCTACGCGTAGGGCGGCACTCTCTGCCCGTTCAGTTCCCCATTCGCGGCTCGCGGAACGAGCCCCCTACGCCAAGCCCGAGCCGAAGCGGCGGAGGATGGCGAGGAAGAAAGGCACGCCGCAGATCGCCGTGAGCACGCCGACGGGCACCTCCTGGCCGGGAAGGACCGTCCGCGCGGCGAGGTCGGCGAGGAGGAGGAAGAGGGCGCCGCCGGCGAAGGCGAACGGCACCAGCCGGCCGTGCGTCGCGCCGGCCACGAGGCGGACCGCGTGGGGCACGATCAGCCCGACGAACCCGATCACGCCCGCCGACGCGACGAGCACGCCGGTCGCGACGGCGGCGATGGCGATGAGCGTTCGCTTCAGCGCCTCGACCGGGACGCCAAGCCCGGCGGCCGGCTCCTCGCCCGTCGTCAGCAGGTCGAGCGGACGCGCCAGCGCCCACAGCCCACCGAGCGAAAGGAGCGACACGACGAGCGGGGCGAGCACGGTCTCCCACCGCGCCCGCGACAGCGACCCGAGCAACCAGAACAGGACCGCGCGCAGCTTGTCGGGCTCGGGCGAGGCGTAGGTCACGAACGCCGTCACCGACCCGAGCAGGGCCGACATCGCGACGCCCGCGAGGAGGAGGCGCGTCGTCGAGAGCGTCGGGCCGCGGCGCGCGGCGGCGAAGACCGTCGCGACGGCCAGCCACGCACCCGCCGTCGCGGCGACCGGCATCGACACGGTGCGCGACACGATGGCCGGCAGGAAACCGAGGTAGAACAGCGCCGCGCCCGCGCTCGCGCCCGACGACGCGCCGAGGATGTACGGCTCCGCGAGCGGGTTCCGCACGAGCGCCTGCATCGCCACGCCCACGACCGCGAGCCCGCCACCGACGGCGAGCGCCAGGACCACGCGCGGCACGCGGAGCTGCCACACGATGAGCCGGTCCACCTCGGGGCCGCCGCCGAGGAGGGCGGACCACACCCGGCCCGGCCCGAGGTCGGCGCTCCCCCACGTCAGGCTGGCGGCGACGGCGAGCCCGGTGGCGACGGCCAGCCCGATCCCGACGACGACGGGGCGCGCGCCGAGGCGGGACGACTCGCCCCGGGCCATCAGGCGGCCCCCGCTGCGAACGCCTCGGGGTGGAGCAGCCGGGCCAACCGCTCCAGCCCCTCGATCAACCGCGGGCCGGGACGGCTCACGAGGTCCGGGTCGATCCCGTAGACGCGGCTGTTCTGGACGGCCGGGAGCGAGAAGAACGTCGGGTGCTCCTCGAGGAGCTGCGAGGGGTCGTAGTCCTCAATGAGCACGACGATGACCTCGGGCGCCATCTCGAGCACGGCCTCGTCGCTGGGCTGCGACGCCTCGCCTGGGTACACGTCGGTCAGGTTCTGGCCGCCCGCGAGGCGGACGAGCTCGCTGGCGTACGAGTCGCGGCCGAACGCGTACAGCGTCTCGTCGCCGACCAGGAGCAGGACGCGCGGCGCGGTGTACGGCTGGACGGCGTCCTGGACGGCCGAGACCCGGCGTTCGAAGGCGTCGGCAGCGGGGGCGCCGCCGCTCGTGGCGAGGAGCGTGTCGAGCGTCCGCAGCGCGCGCGGCACGTCGGCGACCTCGTCGAAGCGGAAGAGGTACGTCGGGACGCCGAGCGCGGCGAGCCCGTCGGCGGCCTCGGCCGCATTCACGTCCGTCGACCCGATCGCGAGGCCCGGCTGGAGCGAGACGACCGTCTCGGTGTCGAGCGGGAGCGACTGGAACCGCGGGAGGCTCTGGATGCCCGGCGGGAAGCTGTCGCTCATCGAGACCCCCGCCAGCCGGTCGGCCCCGGCCGCCTCGGCGACGAGCTCGGTGATGTTGGGAGCGAGCGGGAGGACGGTCTCGGGTGCGCCGTCGAAGGGCACCGTCCGGCCCAGGTCGTCGCGGACCTCAGAGGGCGCGTCGGGGGCGCAGGCGGCGAGCGCCACGAGACCGGCGAGGAGGGCGAAACGGGAGGTGCGCATGGCGGGGGAGGGGCGACGGCTAAGTTACCCGGCCATGACCGCCCACGTCCTCGTCAACCCCGCCGCTCGCGGTGGCCGGAACCAGGCCCTCCGGCCGGCGCTCGACGGCCACCTCGCGGCGGTCGGGATCGAGGCCGAGGTCTGGGAGACCGCCGCCCCGGGCGACGCCGAGCGGATGGCCCGGTGTCTCGGGGAGGAAGGGGTCCTCGTGATCGTGGCCGGTGGGGACGGGACGGTCCACGAGGTCGTGAACGGGCTCGTCGGGACGGGCGGGACGCTGGCGGTGCTCCCGGTCGGGACGGGCAACGACTACGCCCACGCGCTCGGCATGGCCGACGACCTCGCCGAGGCGGCCCGCCAGGTCGCGACGGCCGGGGTCCGCGCCGCCGACGTGGGCCGCGTGCGGTGGACCGACGCGGACGGCGTGTTCCACGAGCGCCTGTTCGCGAACGGCCTCGGCCTCGGGTTCGACGCACGGGTGGCGGCGCTGGCCTCGGAGACGAAGTGGCTCGGCGGGCAGGCGGCCTACCTCGCCGCCGTGTTCCGCACGCTCTGGGCGTGGCGCCGGCCGACGCTCCGCGCGCGCGTCCGCTCGGTGGTTCCGGCCGGCGGCGCGGACGAGATGCCGGCCCTCGACGTGGACGAGTCCCTGTTCCTGTGCGAGATCGGGAACGGCCACTCGGCCGGCGGCGGGTTCCTGCTCACGCCCGACGCCACGCCGTTCGACGGCCTCCTCGACGTCTGCTACGTCCGCCACGTCGCGACGGCGCGCGCCCTCCGGCTCCTCCCGACGACGTTCTCCGGCGCGCACGTGACCGCGCCCGAGGTCACGATGGCACGCGTCTCCGGGCTGACGCTCGCCGTCGAGCCGTCGGTAGGGGTCCACGCCGATGGGGAGATCTTGACGGCCGGCGCCGTCGCGCTCGACGTGGAGGTGTTGCCGGGCGCGATCGCAGTGGTGGCGCCGGCGCGGACGGCGTAACGTCTGGATTCGAAGGCGAAGCGGCGTTACGATTCGTACCATTCGGCCTCCCCTGGCCCCCTTTATCCCCCCGGACATGAGCCAGAAGCGCATCTACGTCGTCGACGACGATCCCAAGATCGGCGAGCTCTTCGCCAAGGTCCTCGGCCGCGACGGCTACGCCACCCAGGGCTTCACCTCGGCCGAGCCGCTCCTGCAGGCCTGCGACGACGGCCGCCCGCCGGACCTTGTCCTGACCGACCTCATGATGCCCGACGTCTCGGGCATGGAACTCATCGAGGCCCTCCGCGAGCGTGGCCTGACGATCCCCGTCATCGTCATGACGGCCCACTCGTCGGTCCAGACGGCCGTCGAGGCCATGCGGCTCGGGGCGTTCCACTACCTCCAGAAGCCGGTCAACCTGGAGGAGATGCGCGCGCTGCTGGCGAAGGCGCTCGACCTCTACGAGGACAAGAAGGAGCTCCAGGAGATCAAGCAAACGCGCAAGAAGGAGCACTCGGTCGGCAAGATCATCGGGACGAGCGACGAGGTCCAGGAGGTCCGCGACACGATCGAGACCCTGAAGGACATCCCGAACACGACGGTCCTCGTACGGGGCGAGACGGGGACGGGCAAGAACCTCGTGGCGCAGACGCTCCACTACGCGTCGAAGTGGTCGGGCGGCCGGTTCATGGAGATCAACTGCGCCGCGCTCCCCGACAACCTCCTCGAGTCGGAGCTGTTCGGCTACGAGAAGGGGGCCTTCACCGACGCCCGCGCGGCAAAGCCCGGCCTCCTCGAGGTCGCGGATGGAGGCACGCTGTTCCTTGACGAGATCGACTCGATGAGTCTGGGGCTCCAGTCCAAGCTCCTGAGCTTCCTGGAGAGCCGCCAGTTCCGCCGCCTCGGCGGGACCGACGAGATCAAGGTGACCACGCGGATCGTCTGCGCGACGAACGCGAACCTCCAGGAGAAGGTCGCCGAGAAGGAGTTCCGCAAGGATCTCCTGTTTCGGATCAACGTGGTCGCGCTCCAGCTGCCGCCGCTCCGCCGGATGGGCGCGGACGCGCTCCAGATCGCCGAGAAGGTGGCGGCCGGGTTCGCCTCCGAGTTCGGGAAGCCGTTTGACGGGTTCACCGAGGCGGCCCAGGAGAAGCTGTTGTCGCACAACTGGCCCGGCAACGTCCGCGAGCTCCGGAACGTCCTCGAACGGGCCCTCATCTTCGCCAAGACACCGACGCTCGACGCCAGCGACCTCGTCCTCCTCCAGACCGACCTCTTCGACGGGGCGGCCTCGGACGCCGACACGTTCCGGTTCCGCGCGAGCGCGACGCTGGAGGACCTGGAGTACGAGTACATCAAGCACACGCTCGCCAACAACCGGAACTCGTCCTACGCGGACGTCGCCAAGCTCCTCGGCATCTCGAAGAAGACGCTCTGGGAAAAGCGGAAGCGGTACAACCTGGACGAGGAAGTCGAGGAGATGACGGCGTGAACCGGTTCGGGGTTGAGCGGTTCGGAGTTCGGGGTTTCCTTCGGGAGACGCACCCTGACCTCTGAGCCCCGGACTCCGACCCCGTGACCGACGCTGAAAAGACTGCCCTCGCCGACCGGCTCACGGGCCGGGCCACCCTCGCCTCGGCGCTGAGGCCGGGGGACCTGTCGACCGCGCTCGAGCGGATGATCGGGGCCGGGGCCGCCCGCTTCGGCCTCCGCGCGGACAAGACCGGGCCGGCCGACGCCTGCGCCCTCGCCCCGCCGCTGGCCCGGCTCATCGACCACACGGTCCTCAAGCCGGACACCACCGAGGCCCAGATCCGCGAGCTCTGCGCCGAGGCGCGGGAGTACTGCTTCGCGAGTGTCTGCGTCAGCCCCGTCTGGGTGCCCGTGGCCGCCGCCGAACTGGCCGGCCAGACGCCGCTCGTCTGCACGGTCATCGGCTTCCCGCACGGCGCCAACCGGACCGCCGTCAAGGCCTTCGAGACCGAGCAGGCGGTGAGCGACGGGGCCGACGAGATCGACATGGTGATCGCCGTCGCGCTCCTCAAGAGCGAGCGCTACGCCGAGGTCGAGGCCGACATCAAGGCCGTCGTAGACGCCGCGCAGGGGCGGACGGTGAAGGTGATCCTCGAAACCGCGCTGCTGACGGACGAGGAGAAGGTCATCGCGTGCGTCCTCTCCCAGAACGCCGGGGCCGACTTCGTCAAGACGTCGACCGGGTTCGCCTCGGGCGGCGCGAGCCCGCAGGATGTGGCTCTCATGCGCCGCGTCGTGGGCGACTCGATGGGCGTCAAGGCCTCGGGCGGGGTCCGCTCGGCCGAGGACGCCTACGCGATGGTCGAGGCCGGCGCCACGCGGCTCGGCGCGAGTGCCGGCGTCGCTATTTTGAAGGGGCTCACCTCCGACGCTTCGTACTAGAGGGAGCGAGGGATGCGGGAAGGAGGGATCGAACGGTCCCTCACGCCTCATGCCTCTTTCCCCATCCCTCCACCCCATGCGCCTCCCGCTCCTCGTCGCGCTCGCCTCGGTCCTCACGCTGTCGGCATGCTCCGGCCTCGGCCCGGTCACGCCGGACGACGGCCCCCTGGCTCCCGTCGACACGACGGGGCCGAGCTACCCCGCCTACGAGACGTTCGACCCCTCAGGCTACGACGCCGCGCCCGACGTGCCGGACGAAGTCGTCCACGACGTCCCGGCGGGCATCATGGCGGGCCGCGTCGTCGTGCCCGGAGGGGCTGGGGCACCGGCACCGGCGCCGCAGGAGCCGCAGCAACAGCAGGTCGACGGGTACCGCGTCCAGATCTTCTCGAGCGCGAGCCGGGACGCGGCGGAGAGCGTCCGCACGGAGGCCGTGGCGTGGTGGGGACGGGCGCAGTCGACGCCCGGGGCGCCGCGCGAGATGGAGGTCTTGGTGGCGTACCTCCAGCCGTACTACCGCGTCCGGATGGGCGCCTTCGCCACGCGGGCCGAGGCCGAGCAGGCGCTGGCGCTCGTCCGCCAGCAGTACCCGGAGGCGTTCCTCGTGCCCGACCTCGTCACGGTCATGCGGTAGCGCGTTGAGGCCGGCGGGCTGGGCCGGTCGTCGGGTCAGACCTCGATGCGGTCGCCGTCGTGGCCCCAGGCCGTCGCGGCGAACGTCGCGCGGGCCTGCGTGAGGTCGTCGTCGGTGGCCGCGACGGGCGCGTGGACGAGGACGAGCCGCTTGGCGCCCGCGCGGACGGCCACCTCGGCGGCCTCTTCGGGCGAACTGTGGACGCCGGGGAGCGAGCCCGTCCCCTCATGGATCAGCACGTCGGCGCCGGTCGCGAGGTCGACGACGGCGCCCGAGAGGGCCGTGTCGCACGAGTACGCGAGGCACCGGTCTCCGGCCTCGAACCGGAGGCCGATCGTCGGAACGGGATGCTCGACGGGCGACGCGGTGACGACGAGGTCGCCGAGGTCGACGACGGGCGCCTCGGGCCGCATCTCGACCGGGTGGTACATCCGCTCCGGCACGCCCGTCCACTTCAGCGTGTCGAAGATGGCGAACAGGGCGCGGGCTTTTTCCAGCGTCGCGGCCGGCCCGTAGATCGGGAGCGGGTCGCGCCGGCCCATCAGCCACAGCTTCTCGAGGAGCAGCGGGAAGCCCGAGATGTGGTCGGGGTGCTCATGCGTCAGGACGACGGCGTCGAGGGCAAGCGGGTCGAGCCCGCAGGCCTCCATCCGCTGAACCGCATCGCCACCGCAGTCGATGAGGACGAGGTGGCCGCCGTGCTCGACCGCGAGCATCGTGGTGGTCCGGTCCGGGCCGGCATTCGCGGAGCCGGTACCGAGGAGATGAGCCGTCATAACGTGGGGGGATGCCACAACGTAGCGCCCCCCCGGGCACCGGCGCACGATGAATCGGTGCCGGGGCCCGTGAGGGACGCCCTCAGACCCTCCGGTCCACGACGTAGGCGCAGAGGCCGACGAGCGCGTCTCGGGCCTCCGACGGCGGGAACTGGCGGATCGCCTCAGCGGCCTCGTTTGCCAGCGCCTCCATCCGCGTGCGCGCGGCCGCCAGCCCCCCGGAGGCCGTCACGAACTGGACGACCTCCCGGACGTCGTCCCGGCTCTTCTTCCGCTTGCGGACGATCTTGCGGATCCGCTTGCGTGTCCCGTCGTCGGCGCGGTCGAGCGCGAGGATGAGCGGGAGCGTCATCTTGCGGTCCTGGAGGTCCAGCCCGACCGGCTTGCCCGCGGCCGCCTCGGGGTCGTAGTCGAAGAGGTCGTCGCGGATCTGGAACGCCAGCCCGATGGTCTCCCCGATGGACTTCGCCCGGGCGACCGTCTCGTCGTCGGCGCCCGCCGAGGCGGCCCCGGTCGCCATGCACGCGGCGATGAGCGAGCCGGTCTTGTCGCCGATGATCTGGAAGTAGCGATCCTCTGTGATGTCGAGCTTCCGGGCCGTCTCGATCTGCTGGAGCTCGCCCTCCGACATCCGGCGGACCGCGTCGGACGTGATGCGGAGCAGGTCGTAGTCGCCCGCGTCGAGCGAAAGGAGGAGGCCGCGGCTGAGGAGGTAGTCGCCCAGGAGGACACCCACCTTGTTCTTCCAGAGCGCGTTGATCGACGCCACGCCGCGCCGCGTTTCGGCCTCGTCGATCACGTCATCATGGACGAGCGTGGCCGTGTGGAGGAGCTCGACGAGCGCCGCGCCCCGGTAGCTCCGCTCGGTGATCCCGCCGGCCAGGTCGGCCGAGAGGAGGACGAGCGTCGGCCGGATCTGCTTCCCCTTCCGCCGGAGGAGGTACTGGACGACCGTATCGAGGAGACGGACCCGCGACCGCATCGCCTCGCGGAAGTGGCGGCGGAAGGCTTTGAGGTCGCCCGCGACCGGCGCCTGGATGGCCTTCAGCCCCTGGGGCGGGGCGTCGGAGAGCGGAGGGTCGAGCGTGGCGGTCACGGCGAACTTTCAATCGTGGTTGAAAGCTCGTACCGAACGCCTGCCTCAGGGTTGCCGAATCGTCCCGTCCCCGTCGATTTCACACCCAGTCGAGCGCTGGGTAGAGCGCGCGGCCGATGGCACACCGCGCGCAACGGCCCTCCTCGCAGTACGCGCGAACGAGCTGGTGGACGCCCTGGGCCTCGGCGGCCGTGCGAGGCCGGAGGCCGAGCTCCGCGAACCGCCGCGTGATCCGGTCGGGCGAGGCGGGAAGTCGGTCGTAGGCGTCGAGGACGACGGCCTCCCGGGCCGGGTCCTCCCGTTGCTCGGCGTCGAGGAGGAGGACGGGCAGCACGGCGTCGACGAGGACGCGAACCGCCCGGGCGTCCCCCAACCGCGAGGACCCGTCGGGCGTCTCGGCCCGGAGGAGATCGGTGGCCGTCTCGACGCCGTCTGCCAGCGCCTCCGTGAGCGTCTCGACGGGGTCGTGGCGGAGCGGGCCGCCGGGCGCGAGCCACGCCGCGGCCTGCGCGATCCGTCGGCGCGGCGCGTTCGCGGGACGCCCGCCCCGCCGCCACGCCTCCGGCCGCATCGGCGTGAGGTCGGCCACGGCGGTCTCGGTGAACAGCTCGGCTGGCTGGAGCGCCGAGGCGAACAGGAGGGCCGCGTGGAGGCCGGTGGCGGACCGCTGGCGGAGGTCGGCGAGAGGCAGCCGGGTCGCCAGCGTCTCGAAGGCGTCGGCGTTGGCCTCGTAGCCGAGCGCGCGGAACATCCGGCGGACGAGGAGCCGGTCGAGGTCGGGCTGGCGGCCGTACTCCCGGCCGAGGTCGCGGGCGCGTCGGCGGAGCCGCTCCGTCCCGAGGTGGCGGACCCACGACCGCGCGAGGGCGGGGTCGACCTCGTCCCACCGTGCCCCGCACCGCGGCGCAGTCCCGGGCTCGACGTGGAACGCCCGGAGGAGCGCGCGCAGCGACCGGTCGAGGTGGGGGAGGAGGACCAACTCCGGGAGCGCCGAGCCGTCCGCGCGGCGCAGCGTGCCCGTCCGCCGGTCGGCGGCGAGGACGACGTGGAGGACCACCCGGTCGTAGGCCGGATCGCGGTCGTGGCCGTGCGCCTCCCACGCCGCGCTCGTCGTGTGGATCTCGACGTCGCCGGCCCACAGCATCCCGCCGATCACGACGCGGGCGTCTCGGACGTCGGGCCCGGAGTCCCCGTTGAGCGTCCCGAGGTGGACGACCTCGACCCGTTGTCCGTCCGTGGTGCGGAGAGCGCGGGCGTCGAAGAGGCCGCGGACCCAGGCGTCCTGGATCGCGGCCTCGGGCACGCGGGCGATGCGGTCGGGAGGTTCGGCGACGAGAGGCTCCGCCACGAGCGGCTCCGCCACGTGCGGATCGCGGACCTGAGGGGTGGACATGGGGACCGGGGGTGCCAGGCCCCCTTAGACCGCCACGCCCGAGCGATCTAACCGTCAGCCATCGTCTTCGTCGTCCGTGAGCCCCTGCGCCAGCGCGGCGTCGACCAGCCAGATCAGGTCGCCCTCGACGCGGACGTGAGCCACTGGCGGCCCGTCGCCCTCGCCGTCGTAGGCGTCGAGGACGTCTGAGAACGCCTCCCGCTTGTCGGCCCCGGCGGCGGCCACGAGGCACAGGCCGGCCTGCATGAGCGTCGGGAACGTGAGCGTGAGCCGTTCACGGACGTTGGCGGAGGGAGGCGCGAGGCCGGGCGTGACCCGACGATCGGTCACGCCGAGCGCGTCGGTGCCGGGGAAGAGCGAGGCCGTGTGGCCGTCGTCGCCCATGCCGAGGTGGAGGACGTCGAACCAGAGGTCGTCGCCGAAAAACTGCTCGAGGGCTTGTTCGTAGACGGCCGCGCCCTCGTCCTGCGGGCAGACCCCCGGCATCTTGTGGACGTTCGTCTCGGGCACCTCGGCGGGCGCGAGCAGCGTCCGCGCGGCCATCGCGAAGTTGCTCTCCTCGTGGTCGGGTGGGACGCACCGCTCGTCGCCCCAGAACACGTGGACGCGGCCCCAGTCGATGCCCTCGGCTTGGGCCAGTCGCTCGTAGGCGGGGACGGGCGTCGAGCCGCCCGTGAGGCAGAGCGTGACGCGGTTCTTCTGCTCCAGCGCGGCTCGGAGCGCCGTCGCCGTGCGGTCCGCGAGGGCCTCGGCGACCGCCTGTTTGGTGGGGAGGACGACGATCTCGGCGTTCATACCAGTTCGAGGATCAAGGGGGGTGTTCGCGACGGGGGCGTCCGCCTCGGGAGGCCCGTCGGGTGATCGAGGTGGACGAGGTCAGCAGTCCGCGACGGGCTCGCCGGACTCCTCTGGCGGCGGCGCCTCGACGAGCCGGCCGGCCGCATCCGGTCCCCAGCCGCCGGACTCGTAGGGGTGGACCTCGATGTCGGTGTTGTCGAGGACCGCGTGGTAGATCCGCCACGCCTCCTCGGCCTCCTCGGCGTGGACGAACAGGGTCGGGTCGCCCTCGGCGACGTCGCGGAGGAGCGTCTCGTAGGCGTCGGGGAAGGGGCCGAAGGTGTCCTCGTACCGGAACGAGAGCTCGCGCGTCGAGACGCCGAACCCGTCGCCGGGCGTCTTGACGTCGAACGAGAGCGTGAACCCCTCGTTCGGCTGGAGCCGGAGGCGGAGCACGTTCCGCTCGGGGTCGCAGCCGCCCGAGGCCTGGAACAGCGTGATCGGCGGGCGACGGAAGACGACGGCGATCTCGGTGAGCCGCTCGGCCATCCGCTTGCCCGTGCGGAGGACGAAGGGGACGCCCTGCCAGCGCCAGTTGTCGAGGTGGAGCCGGACGGCCGCGAACGTGTCGGTCCGGGAGTCTTCCGGGACACCCTCGTGGTCACGGTAGCCCTCGTCGTGGCCCGCGCCGGGGCCGTACTGGCCGAGGACGGTCTCGTTGGAGCGTGCCGTCCGCGTCGAGCGGAGGACCTTGATCTTCTCGCGGCGGATGCCCTCCGCGTCGAGCCGGGCCGGCGGCTCCATCGCCGTCAGCGAGAACAGCTGCGTGAGGTGGTTCTGGATCATGTCCCGCATCGTCCCGACGCCGTCGAAGTAGCCGGCCCGCCCGGCCGCGTCGTTCGTCTCGGCGACCGTGATCTCGACTCGCTCCACGTCGCGCCGGCTCCAGGCCGACTCGAAGAACGCGTTGGCGAACCGGAAGACGAGCAGGTTCTGGACCGTCTCTTTGCCCAGGAAGTGGTCGATCCGGTAGACCGCGTTCTCGGGGAAGTGCTCGTGGACGATCCGGTTGAGCTCCTGCGCGCTCGCGAGGTCGTGCCCGAACGGCTTCTCGATCACGAGTCGGACCCACGGCGCGTCGTCGGGGACGTGCTCGCCGACCGTGCCACGGTCCTCCTCGTATTCGCCGAGCGCCGTGATGGTGCCGGGGAACGTCGAGGGAGGAAGGGCGAGGTAGTAGACGCGGTTGCCGTCGAGGCCGCGCTCGGCCTCCAACGCCTCGGCCGTCTCGAAGACCGGCCCGAGCTGGTCGTAGGCCTCGACGCGGGCGTAGCGGAGGGCGCTCTCGGCCCACTCGCGCGCCTCGCCCTCGTCCACGTCCGCCTCGGTGAGCGCGTCGACGGCGGCGTCCTGGAGCGTGGTGTCGTCCCAGTCCGACCGGCCGACGCCGATGACGGCGGGCGGCGGGGCACCGTCGCGCTGCGAGACGCGGTAGAGCGCGGGGAACAGCTTGAGCGCCGCCAGGTCGCCGGTGGCGCCGAAGAGGACGAAGACGTGCGGGTCCATCGGGTCGGGGAGAGGGGCCGGGTGAATGACGGAGCCCCACCGCGGGTTCGCCGCGGCGAGGTTCGCCCTCCGTCGAATTCGCCCGGCCCGCCTCGACGCGGCCCCGAGGCCGACCGGGCTGGCGATCGCCGAGTCACAAGACGTCGCTCGTGAGATGCTCCGCGACACGGAGCGCGTTGGCCGCGATCGTGAGCGTGGGGTTCGTCGCGGCCGACGAGGGGAAGACGCTCGCGTCGGCGACGTACAGGTTCGTGACCTCGTGGGCCCGCCCGGAGACGTCGACGACGCTCGCGGCCGGGTCCCTCCCCATCCGGCACGTCCCGCACTGGTGGTTGACGACGCCCAGCGGCATCGCCACCCGCACGAAGCGGTCGAATCCCAGCGGACGGAGCGCGGCCTCGAGCCGGTCCATGAGGTGCTCCTGCGCCCGCCGGTTCGTCTCGGTGTAGCGAACGCGGAGGCCGCCGTCGGGCCCGAGCGTGACCCGGTTGTCCCTCAGCGGGAGGTCCTCCGTCTGCACCCACCAGTCGACGGAGTGGGCGGCGAGGGCGTCGGCCTCGGCGGGCGTCATGGCTCCCTTGCCGAGATCCTGGAGGATCTGCCAGCCCGCGTGCTTCCCCATGAGGTGGATGTGCCCGAGCGGGACGTCTTCCCATTCGGGGTCGCCCGGGACGCCGAAATAGAAGTCGTTGACGGCGAGGGTCTTCTGAAAGCGCGTCGGGTTCGGCGTGTCGCTGGCAGCCGTGTAGAACTTCGACGTCACGTGCCGCATGAAGTGGCGGCCGACGGCGCCGGAGCCGTTCGCCAGCCCATCCGGGTGGGCGTCCGAGGCGGACCGGAGCAGGAGCGCGGCCGAGTTGACGGCCCCCGCGCACAGGGCGAACACGTCGGCCCGAAACGTCGTGGGCTCGCCGTCGACCGTCGCCTCGACGTGCGTGACGGTCCGGCCGGTCGCGTCGGTCCCGATCCGCGTGACGTCGGCGACGACCAGGTCCACGTTGTCGTAGTGGAGGGCGGGCGTGACGGTCGCCGTCTCCGCGTCGGCCTTGAGGTGGAGGAGGTCCGGGTAGCCGTCGAACGCAGCGCGGCCCATGGCCTCGAACGTCTCGCGGAGCACGAACGCCCCGCCGCCGGGGTCCTCGTGGCTGTACTTGACGCCCATCGGGAGCTCGAACGCCTGGACGCCCTGACGGCGCAGCCCCTCGGCCACCTCCTCGATTCGAGGGTCGTGCGGGATCGCGGGGTGGGGGTACGGCCCGCTGGCCGGCGGATCAAACGGGTCGGCTCCGCGGGCGCCATGGACGTCGTAGATCCGCTCGGCCCGGTCATAGAACGGCGCGAGGTCGTCGTACGAGATTGGCCAGGCGGGGGAGAGGCCATCCAGGGTCTGGAGCGGGCCGAAGTCCTTGGGGTGGAGGCGGAGGAGCGCCGATCCGTAGACCTTGGTATTACCACCGAGCCAGTAGTACATCCCTGGCCGAAAGGGGGCGCCGGTGGCGTCGTCGGTCCACCGCTCGTCGGACTTGTAGCGGTCCTCCGTGAAGAGCTTCTTTGGGTCCCAGTTCTCGGACTCCCGCGGGAGCGAGCCAAGACGGTTCAGGAGGAGGATCCGCTTGCCGGTCGGGGCGAGAGCGCGGGCGAGGGCGCCACCCCCGACGCCGGCGCCGATGATGCAGAGGTCGTAGGTGAGCAACGGGACCTGGGAAGTGGGAACGGGCAAAAACGTCGGCGTCCGATTATCGACGACGCGGTACGACGTGGTCAACGGACGCGTGGGGGCACCCCGCAGTCATCTGAACGAGGCCTGCTGTTCCCGCCTCTCGACTCCTCGTTTCCCCACGATCACCCGCTCCACGGCTCTTGGAAGTCGCCGTACAGGGTGAGTCCGCCGTCGGCGAAGAGGGTCTGGCCAGTCACGTAGGCGGCGTCGTCGGAGGCGAGGAACGCGGCGAGACGGGCGATCTCGTCGGGCTCGGCGATCCGCCCCATCGGGATGTGGTCCTCCACGACCCGGGTCGCCTCGGGGTCGCCGAGCCAGCTCTGGATGGGTGTCCGCGTCGCGCCCGGGGCGATGTTGTTGACGCGGATGCCGCGGTCGGCATACTCGAGCGCGAGCGTCTGCGTGAGCCCGTCGAGCCCGAACTTCGAGATGGCGTAGGCGAGGTAGTGCGGCCGCGGGATCCGCTGGTGGACGCTCGACACGTTGACGATGACGCCCTGGTTGGGCCCGTCCGTGCGGCGCGAGAGGAAGCCGCGGATCGCCTCGCGCGAGCACAGGAACGCGCCGCGGAGGTTGACGGCGAGCACCTCGTCGAAGTGGGCCGCCGTCGTCTCGTGGCTGGCCGGCTCCTCGATCTGGATCCCCGCGTTGTTGACGAGGATGTCGACGGTCCCGCAGCTCCCGGCGACCTGTTCGAACATGGCCTCGACCTCGTTCTCGCGGGACACGTCGGCCTTGACGAGGGTGCAGGTGCCGGCGTCGGACGCGGCGAGCGCGACTCCGCCCGCCTCGGCGTCGAGGTGGACGGCCTCGTGGACCGCGGCTTCGACGCGCCGGCGGGTCTCCTCGGCGTTGGCGCGTTCGCGCTCGAAGGGGTAGTTGATGGCGACGGAGGCGCCGCGGCGGGCGAGCTCGACGGCGATCGCGCGGCCGATGCCCGTGGAGGCGCCCGTTATGAGGGCGGTCCGGTTCGTGAGGTCCGGCATGGAAGCGGGGGGAGGAGGCGGGCCAACAGGCTCCGAACTTTCAGTGTTTCCTGAAAGCGCTCCCGTCTGGCGCCGTCCGACGCGGACGGGGAGATTCCTGACCTCAGGGCACCGGCAGCACGACGACGAGCCCGTTCTCGATCCGGAAGTCGACCTCCTCGACGCCCGGCGGCGGCCGGCTGTCGACCCGCAGGTCGGCCCGGACGCGGAGGTGGACGGCGCGCGTCAGCGCGACCTCGACGGCGAGCTGGCTCAGGAGGCGGGCGTCCTCGGGCCGGTCGACGCGCGGCTGGATGTAGGTCACGGTCGAGAGCGACGCGCCGGTCGACACGGCGATCCGCCCGGAGAGGTACGTGCTCAGGCGGCCGACCACGTCCTGCTGGCCGCCGAGCGCCTCGTCGAGCACCTCGTACTCCAGCATCGGCGTGAGCCCGATCGCGAGGCCGATCGAGTCGGTGTTGACGACCTCGAACCGGACCCCGGCCCCGCCGAGGAGCCGGGTCTCCAGACCTTCCTGTCGGTTCTGCTGGACCTGCGTGAACACCTCGCCGACGAGCGCCGGCAGGAGGTAGCGGTTGTAGCGGAGGTGCGCGAACGACTGGTTCACGTACTCCTCCTCGTCGGTCTCGGCGAGGTCGTACCGGCCGACGAGGAACGCGATGTGGGGCCCCCGGCGGACGTCGAACCGGCCTCCGAGGCCGACCTGGAGGTAGTCCGTGTTGCCGGCGGCGAGGGCGGCCGAGGCGTCGAACGAGAGCGCCGCGGCGTCGTCGGCCAGCCGCTTCCGCATCCGTTCGGTGTTGACCTGGGCGACGGCGCTCGACGCGACGGCCGCAGCGCAGAGGATCGGCAGGAGTCGGAACGGCACGGGCACGATCGAGAGAGGTCCGGAGGATAGAACGGCCTGCTCGAACGGGCCGCACGCCTCTACATACCCCGTGGCACGGCTGTGCGTGTCACGAGGGGTCGCGGCGGTCCTCGCCTCGGTCGTCCGCCGGGCGAGGCCGCGGCGGGGCCAGAAGGCGCGTGCCCTCGAACGCCTTGGCCTCGTCGATAAACAGCTGGAGGTGCGGGAACGGGATCTCGATGCCGGCCGCGCGGAGCGCTTCGAACACCTTCTCCTGGTACTCCAGCCGGACCGGCACCTCGATCGACGGGTCCTTGAGGTGGATCCGCAGCGCCATGTTGACCGACGAGTCGCCGAGGTCGGTGACGACGGCGGCCGGCGGGAAGTCCGGGTGGAGCCGCTCGTCGCCCTCGGTGATGGCGAGGACGGCCTCGCGCGCCGCCTGCGGGCTCTCCTTGTACGCGATCCCGAACGGCACCACGATCCGCAGCGCCCGGAGCATCGAGTGGTTGATGATCTTCTCCGTGATGACGTTCGCGTTGGGCAGGATCGCCATCTGGTTGTCGAGCGTCCGGACGCGCGTCGTGCGGAGCGTGATCTCCTCGACCGTCCCGAAGATGTCGTGGAGCTCGATGTTGTCGCCGACCTGGAACGGCCGGTCGAGGATGATGGTCACGCCGGCGATGAGGTTCTGGACCGTGTCCTGCGCCGCGAACCCGATCGCGATGCCGGCGATGCCGAGGCCGGCCACGAACGGCGCGACCGCCACGCCCAACTCGTCGAGCACCACGATCCCGGCGATCGACAGGATCACGACGCGCGCGAACCGGAGGATGAGCTGCTGGACGCCGGTGTCGACGCGGCTCGCCCGGCCGAGCGCCCGGTCGAGGAGCCCCACGACGACCCGAAGCACGACCCAGAAGAGGACCGCGAGGAGGACCGCCGGCAGGAGGTTCTCGATGGCGAACGCCAGCAGGCCGTCGGCGATGCGCTCGAACGCCTCGTCGAACCGTCCCTGGCTGGCGGCCTCGGCGGCCTCGCCGAGGTCGCGCCCGAGGCGGCCGACGCCGCCTGTCGTGTCGACGAGGGCCTGCGACGTGTCGGCCGCGGCGGAGTCGGCCGCGAGCGTGTCGGGGAGGAGGGAGTCGGCCTCCGCGGCGAGCGAGTCGACGGCGGCGGGCTGCATCAGCCGGCGGGCCGGGTCGCGCGGCGGCGCGCGGCCTCGAGCGTGTTGGCGAGGAGCATCGCGATCGTCATCGGCCCGACGCCGCCGGGCACGGGCGTGAGGGCGCCGGCGACCTCGGAGACGGCCTCGAAGTCGACGTCGCCCGTGAGCCGGTAGCCGCGCTCGCGCGTGGCGTCCTCGACGCGGTTGATGCCGACGTCGATGACCGTCGCGCCGGGCTTGACCATGTCGGCCGTGACGAACTCGGCCCGGCCGATGGCGGCCACGAGGATGTCGGCCTGGCGGGTGACCTGGGCGAGGTCGCGCGTCCGGCTGTGGCAGACGGTCACGGTGCAGTCGAGCCCGCGCCGGAGCAGGAGCGACGCCATCGGCTTGCCCACGATGTTGCTCCGCCCGAGGACCACGGCGTGGGCGCCGGAGGTCTCGACGTTCGTCCGCCGGAGCATCTCGACGATCCCGGCCGGCGTGCACGGCTCGAGCGTCTCCTCGCCGAGCACCAGCTTCCCGACGTTCTCGGGGTGGAACCCGTCGACGTCCTTGGCCGGGTCGATGGCGCGGATGACGGCGGCCTCGTCGATGTGGTCCGGGAGGGGGAGCTGGACGAGGATCCCGTCGACGGCCGGGTCGGCGTTGAGCTGGTCGATCAGTGCCAGCAGGTCCGCCTCGGGGAGCGTGTCGGGGTGGAGGAGGGTGTCGGCGTCGATGCCGGCCGCGTCGGCCGCGCGCGCCTTGGCCCGGACGTACGACTGGCTCGCGGCGTTGTCGCCGAGGAGGACCACGCGGAGGCCGGGCCGCCGGCCGTGCGCCGCCTCGAACGCGGCCGCGCCCTCGGCGACCTCGTCGCGGACGGCGGCGGCGACGGCCTTGCCGTCGATGAGATGGGCCATGGAGAGATGACGGTGGGGCGTGTCGAAAGCTACCGAGGGATGGGATCGAGGGGTGGGCCGCGTTCCGTCGCAGTTCCTTCTGCGGGAGTCCCCGCCTCGGCGCCGAGGCGGACAGACCGGGGGCCTCCGCATGATTACTCGTCTCGTCCCTCTGTCGTCCTGAGCGGAGCCGCACAGCGGCGTAGTCGATGATCTCTGCCGCGACGAGGTCTCAAGCTGGCAACGAGAGCAATACCGAGCGTGCTACTTGCCAGAGATCCTTCGACTGCGCGTCAGGCTTTGCCCTTCGCCATGCTCAGGATGACACGGTCGAGGTGGCGGCGGCCTGCGAAGGCGCTGGGTCCCCACCGATTGAAGGCATCCCGGCAGCTTTGGTCCCCTGACCTCCCCCAATCAAACCTTCACGTGAGGGCTCCGGTGGACGGGCCATCTTGCGGATTCCCTTTCGGTTCTCCCATGCTCCGCGCAGCCGTCCTGGGCGCCACCGGCGCCGTCGGACAGACGTTCGTCCGCCTCCTCACCCGGCACCCTCTCTTCGAGATCGTCTCGCTCGTCGCCTCCGAACGATCGGCTGGGAAGCCGTACCGCGAGGCCGCCCGGTGGCTCCAGAGCGAGCCGCTGGACGGGCGGATCGGTGACCTCGTGGTCGAGGGTGTCGACGCCGCGCCCGAGGCCGACGTGGTGTTCTCCGGGCTCGACGCGAGCGTGGCCGGCGACGTCGAGGCCGACTGGGCCCGCCGCGGCTACGCCGTCGTCTCGAACGCCCGCAACTACCGGATGGACCCGACGGTCCCGCTCCTCGTCCCGGAGGTCAACCCGGACCACCTCGCCCTCGTCGACCGGCAGGACTGGGGCTCGGGCGGGTTCATCGTGACGAACCCGAACTGCTCGACGGTCGGCCTCGTGATGGCGCTCGCGCCGCTTCACCAGGCCTACGGCGTCCAGGCCGTCCACGTCGTCACGATGCAGGCGCTCAGCGGGGCCGGCTACCCCGGCGTCGCGTCGCTCGACGCGCTCGGCAACGTCGTCCCGTTCATCGGGGGCGAGGAAGAGAAGATGGCCACGGAGACCAAGAAGCTCCTCGGCACGCTTACCGAGGCCGGCGTGGAGGGCGCCGACGTGACGGTCTCGGCGCAGTGCAACCGCGTGCCGGTCATGGACGGCCACCTCGAGGCCGTCTCCGTCCGCCTCGGCGGTTCGCCGAGTGCCGCCGACGTCGCCGAGACGCTGCGGAGCTGGACGAGCCCCCTCGCGGGCCGCGGCCTCCCGACGGCCCCCGAGGCCCCGCTCCTCGTCACCGACGATCCGACTGCTCCGCAGCCGCGGACGCACGTCCACCTCGGCGGCGGGATGACCGTCACCGTCGGACGGATCCAGGACTGCCCGGTGCTCGGCGTCAAGTTCGTCGTCCTCAGCCACAACACGGTCCGCGGCGCGGCCGGCGGCGCCATCCTCAACGCCGAGCTGCTCCATGCGGAGGGGCGGATCGGAGCCGGCGCCCGGGCCCAGGCCGCGTGAGCGTCGCGATCCGCGAGGCCCGGCCGTCGGACCTCGCCGTGGCGCTCCCGCTGTGGGAGGCGCTCCATCGGGAGCACGAGGCCCGCGACCCGCGCTACCGCCTCTCCGACGACGCGTCGCGTCGGTGGGCCACCGACTTCCGCGACTGGGCCCGCTCCGACGGCAGCCGGATCTGGCTCGTCTTCGACGCCGGGCGCCCCGTCGGCCTCCTCACGGCCCACCTCTACCAGCCGGCGCCGACGTACCGCCCGCGCCTGTTCGTCCACGTCGACGACCTCTACGTGGCACCCGAGGCGCGCGGATCGGGCATCGCCCGTCGGCTGCTCGACGCGGCGCGGGCGTGGGGGCGAGCGGAGGGCGCCGAGCACCTCCAGGCCGGCATCCTCGCCTCGAATCCCGCCGGCCGGGCCTTCTGGAGTCGCGAGGGGGGCGAGGACTTTTCGGTCACCGTGACGCTTCCGATCGGAGACCCGTAAGGGATCGGAGAAGGACGCGCGTGCGATGTGGCACGGGCACCAGACGCTCGTACCCTTCCCCCGTCACACCCCACGCATGATCCATGTGGAGCCGAGTCATCGGCCAGCGCCGGGCCGTCGGCGTGCTCGAACAGGCGCTCGCGCACGACCGCGTCGCCGGCACGTACCTCTTCCACGGGCCGACCGGCTCGGGGCCGCGGGCGGCGGCGCTCGCCTTCGCCCAGGCCCTCCTCTGTGAGCGCCGAGGCCGGCCGGGCGGGCCCGAGAGTGACGCCTGCGGCACGTGCCTCGCGTGCACCAAGGCCGCACGGCTCATCCACCCCGACCTCCACGTCTACCTCCCGTTCCCGAAGGTCTCGAAGCAGGCTGACAAGGACGACCGGCCGGACGACTACGCCGAGCGCCTCGCCCGGCTGGCCGCCGAGCCCTACGCGCCGGTCGACTACCGCCAGCGGGGCGCGCTCGACGGCGACGGGCCGAGCAACAAGCAGGTCGAGCATCGGAAGCGCCCACTCGACACGCTCCTCCGCCACGAGATGACGTTCGTCCCGGTCGAGGGGCGCCACGTCGTCGGCATCCTCACCGACGCGGACCGGGTGCGGACGGAGGCGGCCAACTCGCTGCTCAAGCTCCTCGAGGAGCCCGGGCCGGATGTCGTCCTGATCTTGACGGCCGAGCGGGTCGAGAACGTCCTCCCGACGATCCTCTCGCGCTGCCAGCGCGTCCGGTTCGACCCGCTGCCGCCGGAGACGATCGAGGAGGCGCTCGTGTCGCGGTCGGGTGTGGCGCCGGGCGAGGCCGGCGTGATCGCGCGGATGGCCGACGGCTCCTACACGCGCGCCCTCGAAGTGTGGGGCAGCGAGTCGGTGCAGGAGCAGCGGGCGCTGGCGCTCGAGTTCGTCCGGAAGGCGTACACGGGCCGGGCCGATCAGGTGGCGCCGGTCGTCGAGCGGGCGGCGAAGCTGGGCCGCGAGTCGATCAAGTCGTGGCTCGACCTCGTCGCGCTGTGGGTCCGGGACCTCGTGCTGGCGCGGGCAGCCGGGCGCGAGGCGGCGCTCGTCAACGTGGACCAGGCCGAGGCCGTCCACAAGTTCGTCGCCGCGTTGCCCGACGCCGACCTCGACGCCATGGCCGTGATCGTCGCCGAGGCGACCGACGCCATCGAGGCCAACGGCAACGCCAGCCTCGTCTTGACGACGCTGTCGTTTGCCCTCCGCGACGCGATGCACGGCCGGTCCGCCGGCCGTCTCCTCGCCCCGCTCGACGTCGCCGCGTGACGGCCCAGCTCCGTCCGCCTCGACGCCGAGGCGGACGCACCGGGGCCGTTAGAGTCGCTGGGGCTTGTGGCCGGCCTCGCGGAGAAGCTCGACGAGGCTCCCGCGGCCGACGAGGTGGCCGGCTCCGACCACCACGAGCGAGACGGTGCCCGGGCGGCCCAGCAGCGAGTCGAGCGCCGGCATCCACGACCGGTTGCGGCGGACGAGCAGGGACTCGTAGACCTCGGGGTGGGCGAGTTCGTCGCTGAGGACGCCCGACAGGCGGCCCTCGTCGCCGGAGGCCCAGGCGTCGAGGAGCAGGCTGAACGCAGCCTCCGCGCCCTCCGCGTTGGCGACGAGGCCCATGAGGTACGCCACCTGGCTCTCGTCCGAGAGGTCGTCGAACGCCGAGATCTGGTCGGTCAGCGTTTCGAGCGCGATCACCTCCTTTCCGTCGAGCCACGCACGCTCGTAGAGGTAGGCGTCGACGCCCTGACCGTAGGCCTCGGCGCTGCCGCGGAGCGTGAGCATCCCGAAGCTCATCCCCCCGAACCACGGCTCGACCTCGTCGAACGTCGGGCCGGGGAGGCCGAACGAGCGGACCGAGGTGTGGAGCGCGTGGCGCTGCTCGTCGTCCAGCAGATCGCCGATGAGGGCCTCGTCGGTGGCCGCCCCGATCAACTCGAAGGCCCGCTCCTCGGCCTCGGCGAGGTCGATCTCGAAGGCGACGACCGACGCGGCGGCGTACACGTCTTCGACGTGGGAGGGGAGGGGGAGCGCGTCGACGGGGAGGACGTGGACCGAGCCTAGGACGTACACCTTGGCCCCCTCGTGGCTGACGAGGTAGAGCGGCGGGCGGCGCGGGTCGTCCTGGGCGGACGCGGGCGCGAGGAGGCCGAGGAGGAGCGCGAGGGGGAGGAGGCGCATGGGGGGCGGGGGACGCCGCAATATGCGGCGCCGCGGGCGGGCGGGATTCACGCGCTCCAACCAACGGCCGGAATGGAGACCGCGTGTGCCGTCCTATCTTCCGTTATGGAGCTCCCGCCCCTCACCCCCGCCGGTCTCCGCGCCCAGACGCTCGGCGCCGACGCCGTCGTGCAGACGCCGTTCGGCGAGCGCCCGCTGGTCTACGCCGACTTCACGGCGAGCGGCCGCCAACTGGCGTTCGTCGAAGACTACCTCCGGTCGCTGGCCCCGCTCTACGCCAACAGCCACACCGAGGACAGCCTCACCGGGCGGGCGGCCACGACGCTCCTGCACGAGGCGGAGCGGGCGATCAAGCGCGCCGTGAACGCTGGGCCAACGGGGAAGGTCGTGTGCTGCGGGGCCGGGTCGACGGCCGCCATCCACAAGCTCCAGGAGATCCTCGGGATCGCGATCCCGCCGGCGACGCTCCGCGACCTCGGGATCCGTCTCACCGACGCGCTCGGGGAGGACGCCGCGGGGAGCCTGATGTACGACCTCCGCGAGCGCGGCCCGGTCGTCTTCGTCGGCCCGTACGAGCACCACTCCAACGAGGTCACGTGGCGCGAGGGGCTCTGCACCGTGGTCGAGGTGGGCCTCGACGAGCGCGGCCAGGTCTGCCTCGACG
Organism: Rubrivirga marina; assembly: GCF_002283365.1. Classification (NCBI taxonomy): domain Bacteria; kingdom Pseudomonadati; phylum Rhodothermota; class Rhodothermia; order Rhodothermales; family Rubricoccaceae; genus Rubrivirga; species Rubrivirga marina. The sequence continues at coordinate 2,790,343 of NZ_MQWD01000001.1, forward strand.
ACCTGGAGCGGCAACTCACCGACCCGCAGTGGGAGGGGCGGACGCTCTACGGCTCCTTCTCGGCCGGCTCGAACGTGACGGGGGTGCTCGCTCCCGTCCACGACATCGCCCGCGTGCTCCACCGCTACGGCGCCCTCGCGTTCTTCGACTACGCCGCGGCCGGCCCGTACATCGAGATCGACATGCGGCCGGAGGGCGACCCGGAGGGCCGGCTCGACGCCGTCTTCCTCTCGCCCCACAAGTTCCTCGGCGGCCCCGGCGCCGCGGGCCTCCTCGTGTTCGACGAGGCCCTCTATCCCGACGGCCTCGCGCCGACGGTCGGCGGCGGGGGCACGGTTGTCTACGTCAACTCGATCCACCACGACTACGTCGACGACGTCGAGGCGCGCGAGACGGCCGGGACGCCGGGCCTCTACCAGACGCTCCGCGCGGCGATCGCGCTGGAGGTCCAGCGGGCAGTGGGGGAGGAAGCCATCCGCGAGCGCGAGCACGCCCACCTCGACCGCGTCCTCGACCGTTGGGGCCGCGACGAGCGGATCGAGATCCTCGGGCCGACCGACCTCGACCGGCTCTCGATCGTCTCGTTCAACGTCCGCGACGGGCTAGGCGGCGTGCTCCACCCACGGTTCGTGACGGTCCTCCTCTGCGACCTGTTCGGCATCCAGAGCCGGGCCGGGTGCTCGTGCGCCGGCCCGTACGGCCACCGGCTGCTCGACATCGGGCCGCAGCGGAGCGCGCGCTACCGCCAGTGCCTCGTCGACGGGATCCACGGGCTGAAGCCCGGCTGGGCCCGCGTCGGCTTCCACTACTCCCACGACGACGCCGAGGTGGAGTACCTGCTCCGCGCCGTCGAGCTCGTGGCCGAGTACGGCGCCCGTTTCCTGGCGCTCTACGACTTCGACGTGGCCTCGGGCGACTGGACGATCCGACGCGAGCGGCCGGCCGCGCCGACGCTCGACCTGGGGGAGCTGGTGGCCGGGGCCGCCTCGGGCGTGGGGCGGACCGCCTCGGGCGAAGAGCGGGAGCGCCTGTACACGGCGGCGCTTCGGCAAGCGGAGGCGTTGGCGCAGAGCCTGCCGCCCCTCGACGTGAGCCGCCGCCTCGCCGACGACCTCGTGGACCTCCAGTTTTTCGCTCTGCCCGCGTGAGCCGTCGTCTGATCGTCGGGGGCGTCGTCCTCGCCCTCGTCGCCGTCGCTGCCCTCGTCTGGTGGCTCCGCCAGCCCGAGCCCATGCCCGAGTTCCAGGGCTCGCGCGCCTATGCGCTCGTCGAGGCCCAGACCGACTTCGGTCCGCGCGTGCCGGGCACGCCGGCGCACGACTCGACCCGCGTCTGGCTCGTCGAGCGTCTCCAGGTCTACGCCGATCAGGTCGTCGAGCAGCAACTCCGCATCCCGGACCCGCGCGACACGACGCGGGCGTTCACGGGCTCCAACATCATCGCGTCGTGGCAGCCCGACCTCCGGCGCCGCATCCTCCTCGCGGCCCACTGGGACACGCGGCCCGTCGCCGACAACGACCCGGACTCGACGAAGCGCCTCCAGCCCGTCCTCGGAGCCAACGACGGCGCCTCCGGCGTCGCGGTGCTCCTCGAGGTCGCGCGGCTCCTGGACCTCCACCCGCTCACGCGGGGCGTCGGCGTCGACGTCGTGTTGTTCGACCTCGAAGACCTCGGCACCATCGACCCCTCGGTGCCGGCGCCGCAGCGAGTCCCGTTCGCGATGGGGTCCGAGATGTTCGTCCTCCACAACCCGACGTACCGGCCCGAGTGGGGGATCCTGCTCGACATGGTCGGTGACACCAACCTCCGAATTCCGAAGGAGGGCTACTCCGTCCGCTACGCGCCCGAGGTCGTGGACCGCGTCTGGGCCGCCGCTCGGCGCGTCGGGGCGACGGCGTTCGTGGACGAGGCAGGCGCGGCGATCCAGGACGACCACGTCCCGTTCCTCCGCAACGGCATCCCGGTCGTCGATCTCATCCATACGCCGTTCCCGGACACGTGGCACACGACGTCGGATACCCCGGCGCGCGTAAGCCCCGAGAGCCTCGAGCAGGTGGGGCGCGTCGTCGTGGCGATGGTCTGGGGGCCGGAATCCGAGTAGCAGGCGGTTACAGCGCGGACTGGCCGAGGCGGGGCGTGAGGTCCGTGAACTCGGTCTCGTCGATGTCGAGGAGTGGCGTCGGCTCCGTGAGGATGACGCCGCCGTCGTCGGACACCTTCATGCGCGAGAGCGTGATCTGTCCGCCAGGCGTGTCGAGGGTGACGGGCTCGACCCATTGGAACCGGCCCTCATTGCCGCTCTCCAAGAGAAACGACCACCCCGTCATCGCGCCCGACACTTCGTCGACCTCGATCCAGTAGCGGTCGCCCGGCGTCAGGCCGACGCCGTCGAACGAGAGCGCGAGCCGGTCCGCGCCGTCGCGCGCCTCGACCGCGCGGCGGACCCCGGGGTCGAGCACCTTGAGGGGCGCCAGCAGCCAGTAGCCGTCGTTGACGAACCGTCCGTTCGCTTCGACCAGCCTCTCGGCCACCTCAGGCCCGACGAGGGCGACGCCGTTCAGCGCCACCTCGCCCTCCGGCGCGTCCTCATCAAACCGGGAGGGCTGGAAGACGGCCACGAATACGCTGTCGCCGCCGCCCGGCCACTCCGACCGGACCCGGTCGCCTTGTTTGTCCCAGACGTGGCGAGTCCGAACGACCTCGGAGGAGTCGCGGACCACGGCCCACTCGAAGGCGATGCCGGGAAGCTCGTTCCATGCCGCGAGCCCGCCGGAGGACTCGGTCACGCGAAAGGCGAGGCTGTCGGCGGCCGTCTCGAGGCGGGGACTCGACGGGTCGGTGCACGCGGCGAGCAGGAGTCCGAGGCTAAGAAAGAAGATGCGCATCGAGGGGTGAGGCCGTTGGGCGGGAAAGAGATCGGAGGAGTGGGCTCGGGTGACCATCGGGACGACGGCCCCAAACGGGCAGGGCTCCATGTGGATGAGTGTGGAGATGTGGGCAACTTAACGGTCCGTTCATCTTGACTCCCCCTGATCTCCACGGTACCATGGGTCACTGCCTTCGGGCAGACGGCCGCACACGCGGCCACGTTCCTTGAGCTAGTGCGTCATACGCTGCACGAGGGCTTCCTCGCGGAATGCCCTGCGCGCACCGGCGTCGGCCTTGCCGACGCAGCGGGCTCGTCGCCCTCCGGCCGCCTTCGGGCGGCCTCCCCAAACGGTCAGTTTTATCGCAGACCCGAGGGGCGACTTGGCGAGCCGGCCGTGCCTCAGATGAAGTGCTCCGGATTTCTCGAGACCCCTGTGAAACGGGTGACCGACCCGGAGGTGGCATCTGATCCGCACCGCGCGCCCCGCCGGGCTTCGGCCTGGCGGGACGGCACCGACCGCTTCGGCGGTGGGCTGCCGTGGGTGAGACGTCGCAACGAGGCTTCGGCCCGACCGCGACGCCCCGATTGTTCCGTACAGGAGGTGTCAGCACGAGCGGCGGGAGCCCGGGGATTCGTCCCCGACGTGACCCGTCGCCCCGTGGTGGCCATTCATGTCGTCGCCAGCCGAGCCCGCGGTTCACCGCGGTCCTCGGACGGTCCACGACGGCCGCCATCGGCCGACGCACACGGGACGCCAGACCGGAGCTACGGCTTGCGGAACGGCGAACCACTCAGAGGAGCCCGAACGGGGGCCCATCTCTTGCGGTGGGCCCCCGTTCACTGTTTCGGGCGCCCGGCGGGTCGGCCTCGGTCGCGCCATCGCCGAGGCGGGCGGAACGCGGGGCCCCGCACGCGGCGTTTAGGACGTCGATGCTCCCCGACCCCGTGCCTCCTCCCGACGACCTCACGCTCCGGCCGCTCGCCCCGGCCCACCTGATCAGCCGAGGGGCGCCCTCCGGAATCAGCCGTCGGTACCGTCGGCTGGCGAACGCGGAGGGGGCGTGATGGAGACCCCAACGACGACGAGTGAGAGCTCCAGAGGTGTCGGGCGCCGCCGCCGGCGGGGGCCCGTGCTCCGTGCCCGTCGAGCGTCGGACGGGAGGTCCGGCCAGCGCGCGCGCGCTGCGGTGCCCAACTTCTTCACGCTGATGAACTTGCTGGCCGGGTTCTTCTCGCTGATCCAGACGGCCGCCGGCAACCTCGAGGCCGCCGCGTGGCTCGTCGTGCTGGCGGCGTTCTTCGACCTGCTCGACGGCCTCATGGCCCGTCTCGTGGGCGTGTCGGGCGAGTTCGGGGTCGAGCTCGACTCTCTCAGTGACGTCGTCTCGTTCGGCGTCGCGCCGAGCTTCTTGCTGTACGTCTTCGGGCTCCACCAACTCGGGTCGATGTGGGGCGGCCTGCTCGCCAGCCTGCCGGCTCTGTTCGGGGCCGTCCGCCTCGCGCGGTTCAACTCGCTCGCTGAGGCCGGCGTGAAGACCACTGAGTTCACGGGCCTCCCGATCCCGGCCCAGGCGGGGACCGTCGTGGTTTTCATTCTCACGTTCATCGAGCGGCCGTGGTTCGACGTGCTCGCGCGGCCCCAGCTCTCGGTCCTCATCACGCTCGTAGTCGGCCTCTCGGCGCTCATGGTGTCGCCGATCTCGTTCCCGGCGCTCCCGCAGCCGAACCCCGCCAACCTCCGGGCCTACCGCTACCGGTTCCTCCTCTTCCTGCTGGCGATGCTGCTCGGCGTGGTGTTCCAGGAGGAAGGCCTGCTGGCGGCGGCCATCATCTACCTCGGGTGGGGCCTGGGGCGGGCGCTCATGTGGGCGATCCGCGTCGCGACGGTCGAGGATCCGGACGCGGAGCCCGTGGAGGAACCGTAGCTTTTGGCCCCGCCCTCCCCCCGCCGATGTACACCGCCCACGTTCGCGTCACGCTCCGCCCGTCCATCCTCGACCCCCAGGGGAAGGCGATTCGCGCCGCCGTCCGCGACCTCGGGATGCCGTCGGTTCAGGACGTCCGGACCGGGAAGTTCTTCGAGATGAAGGTGGAGGCCGAGAGCGCCGAGCTGGCCGAGGCGACCGTCCGCCAGGCGTGCGAGAAGCTCCTCGCCAACCCGGTCACGGAGGACTTCACCATCCTCGCCCTCGTCCCGACGGAGACCGAGGCGGCCTAGGCATGTACCCGGCGGACCCGCTGGCGGCCGAGCCGGCGACCCCCGGGGTCGCCCCGGTCGTCGAGGAAGAGACGGACGTCGCGGTCGAGACCCCGTGGCGTGTGATCCTGTACGATGACGACATCCACACCTTCGAGGAGGTCATCCTCCAGCTCATGAAGGCCATCGGTTGCACGGCCGAGCAGGGCGAGCGCCACGCCTGGACCGTCCACACCCGAGGCAAGGACTGCGTCTACCAGGGCGACTTCTTCGACTGCTTCCGCGTCCAGGGCGTCCTCCGCGAGATCCAACTCGTGACAGAGATCGAGGGGTAGGACTCGCGCCGCTCCCGGGAAGTGGAAACGGGCAGAACGGACCTTACCTCGTTCGGCACGCCCCTGTCACCGCATCAACAGGTAGCTCAGCTTGATGAGGACCGTGTCGTCGGGGAAGGCGCCGAAGGTGTCCCGGAACTGACGGGGTGTCGAGACGCCGAACGGGGACGTCCGCCCCCCGTCGTCGTCGACGAGGACGTCCTCGAACGCCGAGTCGCCGCGGGACTGGGCCCAGACGACGTAGAGCGACGAGCCCGGCCGGTACTCCCACCGGAGGACGGCGTTGAGGTTGAAGTCCGAGAACGCGAAGTCGCGGCGGCGCGGGTACGCATCGAACGGCCGGAGGTCGTCGGGGGCGGCGAGGAGGCGGAAGTCGTCGTAGCGGCCCCGGGCTGAAAACAGCTGACCGTAGAGCTGGAGTGAGAGGTCGGCGCTGAAGAGGAGGTTGGCGCGCGTGGTCAGGCTCGCCGAGCGCGTGTCGCGCGCGCCGAAGATGGGCCGGTAGAACCCGATCGGAGCGCCGTCGTCGCCGAGGACCGGCGGGACGCCGTCGAACAGGGCCGCGCCCGCCTCGGGCGACAGGTCGAGGGGGACGAGCGTCGACGGGTCGAGCTGCCCCGGCAGGTCCGCCTTGGGGCCGACCGCGAGGCCGTCGGCGGTCTCGACGAATCCCTCGTTCGTGACCCACGCCCGGACGTCGGCGCCGGTCTCGAGGTAGCCGCCGAGCGACAGCGTGAGCCGGTCGCTCGCGATCCAGTCGACGCCGACCTCCTGCGAGTGGTTGGTCCCGCCGTCCTCGTAGACCGCGGCGCCGAGGCCGGCGTAGGCCCGGAACTGGCGCCGGCTGTCGGTGCCGAAGTCGACGTTGGCGGCGATCCCGGTCACGTGGGCGACGGGGTCGAGCCCGCGCGTCTCCCGGACGTCGTAGCCGCCGAGACCGAACGCCTGGAGCTGCGCCCCGACCTCTTGGAAGCCGAGGAGCTGCCCGCCGGTCCGCACGGTCCCGCTGAAGCCGCGGTTCGTGCCGTCGGTGTAGCGCCACTCCTGCGTGCCGAAGGCGAACGACTCGAGCCGCCGGAACGGGCCCACGGGCTCGCCGCGGTTCCAGAGGAGGCTGGTGCCGCCCCGGAGCGAGACGAGGTCGGCCTGGCGGAAGCGGCCGACGTCGTTGAGGTCGAACCGGTCGGAGTAGACGCGGGCGCCGAAGCCGGGCTTGACGTAGCCCTGGACCTTGTCGAGGCCGAGGTAGACGGCGTAGCCGAGGTCGGCGTTGACGTCGTCGGCGTCGCGGGCCGTCGTGGCGGCCGTGCCCTCGAAGAGCCAGTCGCGCGACTCGAACAGGCGGAAGCCCCAGTCGGCCGCGAGGGCCGCGCTGCGGGGCGCCTGCGACTCGTCCCACGACGAGAAGGCCGTGGCGCCGAGCCCGACGAAGCTCTGCCGCGGGAGCTCCTGCTTGAGCCGCGCGGCGGCGTAGGCCCGCGACGGGTCGAGGTCGAACCCGGTGGCGGCGCCGAGGGCGCCGAACGAGAGGCCGCCGTCGGTCCGCCCCGTCAGCTTGGCCGCGCCGATGATGGGCCCGGAGCCGCCGATCCGCCGGGTGTAGAGGAGCGCGCCGTCGCCGGACGCGTAGTCGAGGTCGAAGATCTGGGTGCCCTCCAGGAAGAACGGCCGTCGCTCCGAAAAGAACTGCTCGAACGTCGTGAGGTTGAGCTGGGCTGGGTCGGCCTCGACCTGCCCGAAGTCCGGGTTGACCGTTACGTCGAGGACGACGTTCGAGGCGAGGCCCACCTTGAGGTCGGCGCCGATCTCGGAGCCGATGTCGACCTGGGCCGTGCCGGGAGCCTCGGCCTCCGACCGGTTCGTCCTCGCCAGGGAGTACGGGAGGGCCTGGAGGATCCGCTTCGGATCGACGTCCGCGACATTCTCGAGCCGGCCGAAGTCCTCCAGGAAGTTGGCCTCGCGCTCGCGGGTCAGCGGCACCCAGAACGTCTGCTCCTCCAGCCGGCGGACCATCCGGACGAAGTTGACCCCCCATGTGGGCTCGGAGCCCGTAAACCGGAGCTGCGAGTAGGGGATCGACAGCTCGGCCGTCCAGCCCTCTGGCGTCACGCGCGTCTCCGAGGCCCAGACGGCGTCCCACGACGCGTCCTCGTTCTGCCCCGTGTTGACGGCGTCGAACTGGACGTTCGAGGCCGTGACGGCGAACTCGTAGGCCGAGCGCCCGTCGCCGTAAGCGTCGATGGCGACGAGGAAGAAGTCGCCCTGGGGGTTGTCGCGGCGGCTGAGCGTCGTCCGGATCCCAGCGGGATTGTCGTCGTGCATCACCGCCCCGACGTAGAGCGCGTCGGGGCCGCGGAGGATCCGGACCTCCGTCCGCTGGGTGGCGGCCGCGCCCTCGTCGGGGCGGAACTGGGTGAACCCGTCGGCGACCTCGGCCGTGGCCCAGGAGGGCTCGTCGAGCACGCCGTCGACGGCGACGGCGTCGGCGGTGCCGGCCCGGAGGGAGGGCGGGGCGAGGGCGAGGAGGGCGGCGAGAACGGTGGCGAGGGCCATAGCTTGGGGGCGAACGCACGACGCGGACGGGGCGCCCGGCCGGCGAGTTGCACTGGCCGAGACCCATGACCGATACGTTCCGAACGCTGGCCGCCGCCGCCCGTGCAGAGCCCCCCAAAACGAAGGGCTCCCGGTTCATCGGCGCGGCGTTCCCGGCGGCCACGGCGGCGGAGGCCCTCGCGCACGTCGAGACCGTCCGCCAGCAGGAGCACGCGGCACGCCACCACGGGTGGGCCTACCGTCTCGGGCCGGACGCCCCGGCGCCCCGCTCCTCCGACGACGGTGAGCCCTCGGGCTCGACCGGCCCGCCGATCCTCCGCGAGATCGAGGGCCGCGGCCTGTTCCACGCGGTCGTCGTGGTCACGCGCTACTACGGCGGGACGAAGCTGGGCGTCGGCGGGCTGGCCCGGGCCTACGCCGAGGCGGCCGGCCTCGCGCTCGACGCCGCCCGCCTCCGGACGGTTACGATCCGCGTCCCCGTCCGCCTCGGGTTCGCCTTCGACGACACCGCGCCGGCCATGCGCCTGCTCGACCGGTTCGACGCCGAGGTGGCCGACCAGACGTACTCACCCGACGGAACCGAGTTGGTCCTCCGCGTTCGCCGTTCGGAGGCGGACGCGCTCAAGGCCGCCTTCGTCGAGGCGACCGCCGGCCGAGGAGAGGTCCGCGACCCCTAGAGGCCGTCGCTCTCGACGACCCGGACGGGCACGATCAGCCGCTGCGGCACGAACCGTGTCGTGCTCACCGTCACCGACCCGTCGCCCAGACCGGTGGGGAAGATCGAGAGGAGCGAGCCGCCGGAGATGGACGCCGACACGGGCCCCGACGTCCCGAGCACGACGTACTCCGTCCCCGAGACCGGCCGGAAGAGGGGGGCCACGTCGAGATCGATGCGCCCGTCGCGGGCGACGACCGCGCGCTCGGGCGACGGGAGCGGCCCGGGGTCCTCGACGTCGAACTGGAAGGTGGCCGCGCCCTCCGCCGAGCCGCCGAGCAGGGCCTGCACAGTGACGGTCCCCAAGCCGACGGCGATCGGGGTGACCACGAGGGCGTCGGGGAACTGGACGTCGGCCGTGACGCTGCCGCCTTCGCTCTCGACGCGGAACGACAACGACGACTCCCTCTCGATGCCGAGCTCGCTGGCGAGGTCGAGCGTCGTCCGCTCGAAGGGCGGGATCGTGTAGACCTGCGTCGGGCTCACGACGTCGAGGCCCCCGAACAGATCGCAGGACGAGAGCCCGAGGGCGAGAACGAGGACGGCGAGCGAGCGGAGACCGGACATGGGGTGATCGATTCGAGGGGCCACAGATTACGGACTGCCAGAACGGGGGAGGGGGCCGAACGGCGTCACCCGGGAGGAGGAGATGGACGCCTCGCACACCGTGCGTACCCTTCCAGCCCCTCCGTCCGAACGCATGGACCGCCGCCGCTTCGTCTCCGCCGCTGCCCTCGGGGCGGGCGCCACCCTCGCCGGGTGCGGCCCCGGTCCTGGGCATGGCCGCCGCGAGACGGGCGCCGCCGCCGGCGGCCCGGCCATCGTCACCCGCCCGCGCGTCCGCTGGCGGCTCGCGTCGAGCTTCCCGCGCTCAACGGAGATCCTGTACCGCGCCGCGGAGCACCTCGCCCAGCGCGTCGCGGCGCTCACCGACGGCCGGTTCGAGATCGAGCCGAACGAAGGCGGCGCGCTCGTTCCGCCGCTCCAGGTGCTCGACGCCGTCCAGGCCGGCTCGGTCCCCATCGGCCACACGGCCGGCTACTACTACCTCGGCAAGACGGCCGCGCTAACGTTCGACACGGCCGTCCCGTTCGGCATGCAGGCCCGCCAGCACGACGCGTGGATGCGGCACGGCGGCGGCCGCGAGCTCACGCAGCGGACGCTCGACGCGTTCGGCGTCGTCGGCCTGCTCGGCGGCAACACGGGCACGCAGATGGGCGGCTGGTTCCGTCGCCCCGTCCGCTCTCTTTCCGACCTCCGCGCGCTCACCATGCGGATCCCCGGCCTCGGCGGGCGGGCCATGGAGCAGCTCGGTGTCATCGCGCAGACGTTGCCGGGCGGCGAGATCTATGGGGCCCTCGAACGGGGTGCCATCGACGCGACAGAGTGGGTCGGGCCCTACGACGACGAGAAGATGGGCTTCTACCGCGTCGTGAAGACGTACCACTACCCGGGCTGGTGGGAGCCGTCGGCCGGGCTCTCGTTCTACGTCAACCGGTCCGAGTGGGACCGGCTGCCGCCGAGCTATCGGGAGGCCCTGCAGACGGCCTCGGGCGAGGTCAACGCGATCATGCTCAGCGAGTACGACGCGCTCAACGCGCCGGCGCTGGCGTCGCTCCTCGACCGCGGCGTGGAGGCCGTCCCGTTTCCGCCCGACGTGATGGCCGCCGCCGCCCAAGCCTCGCGCGCCCTCATGGACAACGCCGCCGACGACGCACACTCCCGCGAGCTGCTGCAGAGCTACCGCGACTTCCAGGCCGCGACCGACCGCTGGTTCAACCTCGCCGAGCGGACGATGGCGCAGGCCTACGGGTCGGGGGGACGCGGGCCGCGCGTTGCCTGAGCCCCCCGCCGCGCGCCCGAGGCGGCCGGCCTCGGGCGCGTCCCGAGCCGAGTCGGCCGTCAGTCTCCCGAGAACGCCAGCACGAGCTCCGGGAATGTGATCACGAGCGCGAGCGCGATGAGCTGGAGCGCGACGAATGGGAGGGCCCCACGGTAGATCTGGCCCGTCGACAGCTCGGGCGGCGCGACGCCGCGGAGGTAGAACAGCGAGAACCCGAACGGCGGCGTGAGGAACGACGTCTGGAGGTTCATCCCGAGGACCACGCCGAACCACACGAGGTCGATGCCGAGCGCCGCCGCGGCCGGCGCGAGCAGCGGGACCACGATGAAGGCGATCTCGAAGAAGTCGATGAAGAACCCCAGCGCGAACACGAGCACGTTCGCGACGACGAGCAGGCCCACGCGCCCGCCCGGCAGCCCGACGAGGGCCTCCTCGATCCAGACGTCGCCGTAGAGCCCGCGGAAGACGAGCGCGAACGCGGTCGACCCGATCAGGAGGACGACGACCATCGTCGTCAGCGAGGCTGTCGACCGGGCGGCGTCCCAGATCATCGGCCGGGAGAGGCGTCGGTTGATCGCGGTGAGCCCGAGCGCGCCGACGGCCCCGAGGGCGCCCGCCTCGGTCGGCGTGGCGACCCCCGCGAAGATGCTCCCGAGGACGACGAGGATCAGGACGAGCGGGGGCAGGAGCGCCGTCGCCACGCGCCGCGCGAGCGCCCAGCCCGGCTCGGACCGCTCCTCGGGTGGCAGGGCGGGCGCCGCCTCGGGGTTCCGCCACGCCACGAACGCCGCGTAGCCGGCGAACAGGACCGCCAGCATCAGCCCGGGGACGAGCGCGCCCGCGAAGAGAGAGCCGACGCTGACGCCGAGCTGGTCGCCGAGCACGATGAGCACGATCGACGGCGGCACGATCTGCCCGAGCGTGCCTGAGGCGGCCACGGTCCCGGCCGCGAATGACGGCCGGTAGCCGTGGCGGAGCATGACCGGAAGCGCGATCGCCCCCATCGCCACGACACTCGCGCCGACCACGCCCGTCGCCGCCGCGAGCAGCGCGCCGACCACCACGACGGCTAGCGCCAGCCCGCCCCGCACGCGGCCGAAGAGGGCGCCGACGGTCGTCAGGAGATCCTCCGCCAGCCGGCTCTTCTCGAGCACGACGCCCATGAAGATGAAGTACGGGACCGCCAGCAGCACCGGGTTCTGCATGATCCCGAAGACCCGATCTGCGAGCGCGAGCAAAAAGGGCGGGTCGAAGTAGCCGGTCGCCAGCCCGAGGAGCGCGAACAGCACCGACGCCCCGCCGATGGCGAACGCGACGGGGTAGCCCGAGAAGACGAGGGCGAGCACGACGCCGACCATGATCGGCCCGAGCCAGTCGGCGAGGTGGCTGAGGAGCGCGTCCACCTAGGCGTCGGGCGGGCGGAGCGCGGCCGCGGCCTTGACGGCCTGCGCGACGCCCTGGAGCGCGAGGAGCCCCACGCCGAGCGGGACGAGCAGCTTGACGGGCCACCGCGGCAGCCCTCCCGCGTCGAGGGCGCCCTCGCGGATCGCGACCGACTCCATGACGCCTGGCCACGACGCCCACAGGAGGAGGCCGCAGAAGGGGAGGAGCAGGCCCAGCGTCCCGATCAAGTCGACGAGCGCGCGGCGTCGCGGCGACAGCCGGGCGTAGAGCACGTCGACGCGGACGTGGGCGTCCTCGGCCAGTGCCCACGCGGCGCCGAGCAAGAACACTGCGCTGAATACCATCCACTGGACGTCGCCGATGGCGTTCAGAGCGGGCGTGATCCCGAGAAGCGGGGCGACGTACCGAAGCAGCGCCCCCAGCGCGCCGGCCGCGACCATGACGACCACGAGGCGGGCCGAGACCCACCCGACGGCGGCGCTCAGTCGATCGGCCCAGAGGAGGAGGCGATTCCGCATCCCCCGAACCTACCGCACGGCGCGGTCTCCTCCGCCTCGGCGCCGAGGCGGAGCGACCCGGCTAGAGGCCCGCCTCGGCCATCATCGTTCGCATCGCGCCGACGGCCAGCCCGTCGACGTGCTCGTTGAGCGGGACGCCCGCGTGGCCCTTCACCTTGACCCACTCGATCGCGTGCCGCTGCTCCTGCGCGATCAGCCGCTCCCAGAGGTCGCGGTTGAGGACAGGCGACTTGTCGGACTTTTTCCAGCCCCGCTTGATCCACCCGTCCATCCAGCGGTCCTTGAACGCGTTGATGAGGTAGGCGCTGTCCGAGTGGAGCCGGACGTGGCACGGTTCGCGGAGCGCCTCGAGGGCCTCGGCGGCGGCCGTCAGCTCCATCCGGTTGTTGGTGGTCTCCGGCTCGGCCCCTTTCAGGTCGCGCGTGACCTCGTCGGGCGGCGTGCCGTAGATCAGCGTCGCGCCCCAACCTCCCGGCCCGGGGTTGCCGGAGCACGCGCCGTCGGTGTAGATGGTGACGGTCTTGAGGGAGGCGGGATCGGACATGCCGGATGGAGGGGCGGAGAGCAGAAGCTAGCGGGGGCCTCACGGTCGCCTCGTGCAAGTCGGGCTAAGCTTCCGCGGCCGGGGACTGCTCCCGGATCCATCCACTCCCTCCATCCCCGATCCCCCGATGAAGTTCGTCGACTACGTCACCATCACCGTGCGGAGCGGGAAGGGCGGGGCGGGGAGCGTCCACTTCCGGCGCGAGAAGTTCGAGCCCAAGGGCGGGCCCGACGGCGGCGACGGCGGCCCGGGCGGGTCGGTGATCGTCCAGGGCGACCCGTCGCTCTACACGCTCCTCGACCTCCGCTACAACCGCCACCACTTTGCCGATAGCGGCGAGCCGGGCGGCGGATCCGGCAAGTCGGGCAAGGCCGGCGACGACATCGTGCTCCGCGTGCCGCTGGGGTCCGTCGTGAAGGACGCCGAGACGGGCGAGGTGCTGGGCGACGTGGTGAACGAGGGCGACCGCGTGGTGCTGGCGCAGGGCGGCCGTGGCGGCCTCGGCAACACGCACTTCAAGAGCTCGACGAACCAGGCGCCCCGTTACGCCCAGCCCGGCGAGCCGGGCGAGGAGCGGGACGTGATCCTCGAGCTCAAGCTGCTCGCCGACGTCGGCCTCGTCGGCTTCCCGAATGCGGGCAAGAGCACGCTCGTCAGCTCCCTCTCGGCGGCGAAGCCCAAGATCGCCGACTACCCGTTCACGACGCTCGAGCCGAACCTCGGGATGGTCTACCTCGGCGACTGGCGCTCGTTCGTTGTGGCCGACATCCCCGGCCTCATCGAGGGCGCCTCGGAGGGTCGCGGGCTCGGCCACCAGTTCCTCAAGCACGTCGAGCGCAACGCCGTCCTCCTGTTCTGCGTCGCCGCCGACTCCGAGGAGCCGGGCGCCCGGTATCAGACGCTCCTCGATGAGCTGGAGGCATTCAGCCCGCACCTCATGGCGAAGCCGCGGCTCGTGGCGCTGACGAAGATGGACATCGTCGGGCCGGACCTCGCGGCGGAGTGGGTCGAGCAGGCGCGTGCCACGTTCCCGGACGGCGTCGAGGTGATCCCGGTCTCGGCCGTCGCGCGCACGGGCCTCGACCGGCTCAAGGAGCGGCTGTGGACGTTCGTCGAGCAGGAGCGCGCCGAGGCCGAGTAGCGCCGCCTCGGCGCCGAGGCGGGGAGGGTCAGCGTGGCTCGGCGACGAGGATCAGCGACAGCGGGTGGCCGGTGTCGGGGTCCGTCGGCTCCACGACCTCGGTGAGCCCGAGTCCCGCCGTGCCGAGTGCTCGGACCCACGAGCCTAGGGTCCGGAAGTACCACGGCATCGGTTCGAAGCCCTCGGCCATCGACGCGAACGACTCCTGCCGCCACCCGTCGGCGTAGGGCGGGTCGACGGCGATGGGATGGACGGTCTGGACGATCACGCGCCCCCCGGCGTCGAGCCGGGACGCGGCGGCGCGAAGGGTCCCGGCGACCGACTCGTCGAGGAGCGCGAAGTTGAACACGGCCGCGTCGTACGGTCCGCCGAGGCGGGCGGGGTCGGCTTCGGCGGCCCCGTAGGAAACCACGTCGAACGAGCCCCCGCCCTCGCGGGCCGACTCGATCAGACCGGCGCTTCCGTCGACTCCATGGACTGTCGCGCCGAGCGCCGCGAGCGCCCGGCTCAGCCAGCCCTCGCCGCAGCCGACGTCGAGGACGCGCCCGCCGGGCGGCAGGCCCTTCAGCGTGGCCTCGACGACGGCCGCGTCGGTCCCGGCCCGGCGGCTCGGGATCGCGCCATCACGGACGACCCGGGTCCAGGCATCCGCGTTGGCGTCCCACGACTGGCAGAGACGGATGTGCAGGGCGTCGCTCATGCCTCGGACGGTGGCGTCGCCCGTCACCATTGGCAGGACAAGGGATCCTGAGCGCTGAGGGTTCGTGCCGCCGAGGCTACTCGAGGTCGACCTTCTCGTTCTCGCCGATGTCACGGGCCGGCTTGCCCGTGATCTTGGACTTGACGAACCCGAGGGCGTAGACGACCGGGCTCGACGGGGAGTCCCAGTACTCGGCCCGCTCGACCTGGACCTTCAGGAGTCGGAGGTGCGGGTCGTCGAGGCCCTTCGGGAACCACGCCTCAAGCGGCTTCGACCACATCTCCTCGGCCTTCGCCTTGTCCTTGACGATGAGCGCGGTGCCGGCCATCGTCACGTAATCCTGGCGACCGGGGTGGGCGAAGGTCACGCCGACCTTCCGGTTCCGCTCGACGTGCTCGACCTTCTCGGAGTCGTCGCGAGTAAAAAACCAGAGGTCGCCGCCGAACGCGACTTCCTGGACGGCCATCGGCCGGGACCACGGCTTCCCGTCGGTGTCGACGGTCGTGAGCATGCAGATCCGGATGTCGTCGATGAGGTCGGCGAGTTTCTCGATGCGCTCTTGGCGCTCTTCGGGGGAGACGGCAGACATGGGAGAGGGGGGAGGTAGAGGGGAGGCGTCAAACGTGCGGGGTCGGCCGGAGTTCGGTCGGGGCGTGGTAGTCTCTGGTTCCATTCTCTGCGTTCCCATGTCTCGTGTTGGCCTGGCCCTCGCTCTCCTCGTCGTCGGCTGTGCCGGGCCGCCGGCTGTGGGGGGCAGGGGGGGCGGCGACGCGCTCATCGACCTGTGGGCGGCGGTCGACGAGGGAGTTCCGACGGTCGGCGGTGGCGTCGACACCTGCCTCGAACGCTTCGGGACGTACAACCCGGACTTCGGCGTCCGCGGCCTGGCGTGCGCCGCGTCGCCCGTTCTCCCGCTCGCCCAGGTCGTCGAGCGGGCCCCGGTGACCCCATTCCGCAGCGGCCCGCACACGGTCACGGCCGACGTCGTCGCGTTCGATTTCGAGTCGACGGCGGAGCCACGGTTCGGTCGCTACGACCCGGCATTCGTCCGGTGGGCCGTCGCCCACGCGGTTCCGGAGGGCGCGTCCCGGACGCTGGCGCAGCCCGTCTACGACCACCACGTCCGGCAGATCGCCCGGATGTACTGGCTGGCGCACCGCGACCTGGTCGAACAGGGCTACCCCGCGTCGCTGCCTGCCGGCCCGCTCGCCGACTACGCGGCGTACCTCCGCGGCGCCCCGCCGTCTGCGGCCGCGTCGGTGCCGGCCTACGGACCGGGGTTCTCCGTGACCGCGTTCAACGACGAGAGCCGGGCGCTTCTGTCCGAGCTCGGCCTCCCACTCGCCAACGAGTACACGGCGATCTACGAGGGCAACGCGGCCTACGCCTTTTGGATGCGCCGCGAAGTCGACGGCACGCGCGGGCTGTGGCACGGCGGCCTCCGCGACCTCCTCGCGGCCTTCGACGCCGACTGGCTCGCCGCGAACGGCTGACCGCCCCCGCCCGCCTCGACGCCGTCGCCGAGGTGGGCGGAGACGGAACCGCCCCGCCGACGACGAGCGCCAGCGGGGCGGAGGAGCCGGTGACCGGAGACCTAGGCGTTGATGGCCTGCCCGTAGGCGTCCTTGAACGCCTCCATGACCGCCTCCGAGAGGGTCGGGTGCGGGTGCATGGCCTCCATGACCTCGTGGGCCGTCGTCTCGAGCGCGCGCGCCGTGACGACCTCGGCGATCATCTCGGTCGCGTCGTGGCCGATGATGTGGGCGCCGAGGACCTCCCCGTACTTCGCGTCGACGACGACCTTGACGAACCCGCGGTTGTCGCCGATCGCTGTGGCCTTGCCGTTGGCTGAGAACGGGAACTTGCCCGTCAGGACCTCGAAGCCGGCCTCTTTCGCCTTCGCCTCGGTGTAGCCGACCGACCCGATCTGCGGGAGGCAGTACGTGCAGCCTGGGACGTTGAGGTAGTCGACGGCGTGCGGGGCCTTGTCGAGTTTGCCCTCCTGGTGTGCGATGTTCTCGACGCAGACGATCCCCTCGTGGCTCGCCACGTGGGCCAGCCACGGCCCGCCGATCACGTCGCCGATGGCGTAGAGGCCCTCGACGTTCGTCCGGTACATCGCGTCCACCTTGATCGCGTTCCGCTCATGCTCGACGCCCACCTCGTCGAGGCCGAAGCCCTCGACGTTGCCGACGACGCCGACGGCCGAGAGGACCTGGTCGACCTCGACCGTCTGGTCGCCCTTGGACGTCTGGATCGTCACGACGCATTTGGCGCCCGACGTGTCGACGTTCGTGACCTGGGCGCCGGTCATGACCGAGATGCCCATCTTCTTGTAGGCCCGCTCGAGCTCCTTCGAGACGTCGGCGTCCTCGACCGGGACGAGGCGGTCCTGGAGCTCGACCACGGTCACCTCGGTGCCCATGTGGTGGTACACGTACGCGAACTCGACGCCGATGGCGCCGGCGCCGACGACGAGGAGCGAGCCGGGCTTCTCCGTCTGGAGCATGGCCTGCCGGTAGTCGATGATCTTCGTGCCGTCGACCGGCAGCGTCGGGATCTCGCGGGCGCGGGCGCCGGTCGCGATCACGATGTGCGTGGCCTCGATCTCCTCGCTCTGGCCGACGGTCTCGCCGTCCATCGTCTCCGACGGCTCGATCCGCACCTTGCCCCCGCCCAGGAGCGTCGCCGTGCCCATGTGGACGTCGATCTTGTTCTTCTTCATGAGGAACTGGACGCCCTTGTTCATTTTGTCGGCCACGCCGCGCGAGCGCTGGACGACCGCCGCGAAGTCGGGTCGCACGGCCGACCCGTCGCCCGTGAAGCCGTAGTCCGAGATGTGGGCCAGCTGCGACGCGATCTCCGCCGACTTGAGGAGGGCCTTGGTCGGGATGCACCCGATGTTGAGGCAGACGCCGCCGAGCTTGTTCTTCTCGACGATCGCCGTCTTGAGCCCGAGCTGGGAGGCCCGGATGGCGGCCTCGTAGCCGCCGGGTCCGGAGCCAATCACGAGGACGTCGTAGGGTGCGTTCGCCATGGTCAGAGGGGAGTAGAGGGGGGAGGGGAGAATACCCTGGCCTGCCGCACGGGGTCTCCCGGAGGCGTTGAAGAGGGGGTGAGTCAGGAGCGGGGGGCCGGGGATGGGTTCCTCCGTTCGGCGGAGGGCCTCCAGCCGCCTCGTCCCACCTCGGCGCCGAGGCGGGCCCCCGGACTCACCCGCCGGCCGGCTCCCCAGCGATGGACCACTCGTCTACGATCGCGACGATGACGACGTTGGCGGGCGTCGGGAGGCCCTCGGTCCGGTCCGCGTCGAGGAGCGTGGCGATGACGGCGCCCTCCTTGGCCACGAGCACGACGTCGTCGAGGCCGGCGTCGAGGCCGGGGTCGAGGGCCACGTCCTCGGTCGCCCCCAGAGGCTCGCCGTCGAGTCCGATCTTGCGGACCACGAGCAGGCGCTTCCCCGTCAGCGGCGACAGCTTCTGGGTTGCGACGACGGTTCCGGTGACTCGGGCGAGGTACATGAGGGCGAAGGGAGCCGGTCGAACTGCGGCTTTTCAGTATTTTATGACGGCGGCGCCCACCACACTTGCGTCGCGCACATACCTACCACCTTTCCCCCCCACCCGGATGTACAGCACCCAGGGCATCGAGGCGATCGCCACGGTCACCGAGCTCCGCTCCAAGACGTCGGCCCTTATCGAGCAGGCCAAAGGCCTGAAGACCGGCATCATGATCCAGAAGAACAACGAGCCTGAGGCCGTCCTCATCTCGTACGACCTCTATCAGAAGATGCATAAGGTGTACAACACCAAGAAGTAGAGCGGGTCACCGGTCGCCCACCAGCCGCTTGAGCTCCCCGACCCGTCGCACGGTCGCCTCGCGGTCGAGCGAGCGGAACCGCTCCGGGAGCATCGAGCGGCTGGTGCATTCCATGACGGCCACGAGGGTCTGAAGCTCCACCTGGAGCGGGTAGGAGGGGGGCACGAAGTCGTCGACGACCGCCTGGAGGGTCTCGCGGTCGATCCGGGCTCCGTCGGAGTGGTCTTCGGCCGCCTCCGGCGGGGCCGGCGCCTCCGTCGCGACGCCGTCCCCGGAGGGGGCGGCCTCGGCCGGCGCGGGCTCCTCGTCGAACGCGTGCGTGGCGGCGCGGAACTTGGCCCGGGTCAGAAGCGCCTCCATGTCCGCGCCCGAGTAGGTCCGCTCGCCATCGAGTAGCGCGTCGGGGACGTCCGACATGTCGACCTCGACGCCCGTCTTCCGCATCATCACGCGGAGGAGCTCCTCGCGGTCCTCCCTGGTTGAGGGGTAGAACAGGCCGAGGTGCTCCTCGGCGCGGCCCTGCCGCTTGAGGTCGACCGGCATGAGGTCGGGCCGGGCGGTCACGAGGAACCAGATGATCTTGCCGCGGAAGCGCGTGTCGGACATGGCCTGCGCGATCTGGCCGAACACGCGGCTGGAGACGCCGCTGTCGCCCTGCGCGTTGCGGTCGCCGAGCGCGGCGTCGGCCTCGTCGATCATGACGGCGACGGGGTTCATGGCCCGGAGAAGGGTCAGGATCTTCTCGAGGTTGCCCTCGGTCACGCCCTGCCACTGCGAGCGGAAGTTCTTGAGCTTGACCATCGGGATGCCGATCTCGCCCGCGAACGTCGTCACGAGGAACGTCTTCCCGGTCCCGACCGGGCCGCTCACGAGGTAGCCCATCGGCATGACGTCGGGGCGGCCGGCCTTGATGGCCTCGGCGGCGCCGCGGAGGTGCTGCTTCGCCTCGGCGTGACCCGCGACCATGTCGAGCGTGTAGTCGGTCTCGACGAACTCGAGGAGCCCGTAGGCCTCGGCCTCGATGAGCTCCTTCTTCTTCTCGCTGAGCGACTCGAAGGTGAGCGGGCGCTCGTTCTCGAGGACGTCGGCGAGGATCGTCCGGAGCTGGACGTACCCCAGCCCGGCCGTGTTCTGGGCGAGCGTGAGGTCCTCGACGGACGACAACTTCTTGAACCGGGCGCGGCCGTCGCGCTGCTGGCCGAGGAACCACGCCACGAACCCCTGGCGCTCGTCCATCTCCGGGAATGTGATCTCGAGCTCGGCGTTGTACGGGCTCTGGATGAACGCCCGCGAGAGGTCGTTGAGGTTCTCCGCGATGAGGGCCAGCGTGAAGTCGGCCCGGAGCAGGAGCGGGTCGTGCGCCCACTTCTGGAGCGTCACGAGCGCGGCCCGGTCCTCCGACGAGTAGCTCGCGGCCTCCGACATCGGGATCACCGTCTCGGCGTAGTCGACGACGCAGGCGATCCGCTTGCCGTCGGCGAGGCGCAGGCGGAAGTAGTTGTCAAGGAGCGCGAAGACGCGCGCCGGGTCCTTCGGGAGCTTCTTGGCATACTCCGTGCCGAAGATGGTGTCGTAGCCCGAGAGCGCCCGGTTGAAGTCCTTCCGGCTCTCCGGGTCCTCGAAGTGGATCCCGTCGGAGCGGTCGTAGAACACGACGACGTCGCGGCCGGCGAAGAGGTCCTCGGCCAGGAACTCGCGGAGCGGGACGTAGGCCCGCTGGCCGCGCTCGTCCAGCGTCGGGACGAGGTCGCGGACGTTCCCGTGCAGGATGAACTGGTTGAGCGTCTTGGTGAAGTAGCGGCGGGCGAGCTCGCGGGCCCACGAGGGGTAGTGGGCGAGCGGGTCGGCGGCGGTCGTGTCGGGCATCGACGGGAGGGGTTCGGCTCAGGCGGGGAAGGTACCGAGGCGGGACGCGCCGACCGCCCCCGAGGTTGCCGGCCTCGACGGGACGTTGGCCGATCCTCGGGGCGCGTCTTTCGCAAGCGGAGCTACACTTCGTGGAACCGGTCGGCGCCCGTCCGCCGTCCTAGCCGCTCCTCACCCGCCCGCACATGTTCGACTGGATCGCCTCGCCCGAAGCATGGGTTGCCCTCGGCACCCTGACCGCGCTGGAGGTCGTTCTCGGGATCGACAACGTCGTCTTCATCTCCATCCTCGCCGGGCGCCTCCCGGAGAGCCAGCAGGCCAAGGCCCGGACCATCGGGCTCGGGCTGGCCATGTTCGGCAGGATCGCGTTGCTCCTCGCCATCGGCTGGGTGATGGGGCTGACGGCGGAGCTGTTCCATCTTCCGTTCGGGGGCGAGGAGATGGCCGAGGTCACCGGACGCGACCTCATCCTCCTCCTTGGCGGGGCGTTCCTGATCTATAAGAGCACCCACGAGATCCACAACAAGCTAGAGGGCGAGGGGGACCACCACGCGTCGGGGGGCAAGGCGGCCACGTTCGGCAGCGTCATCTTCCAGATCCTCATCCTCGACCTCGTCTTCTCGCTCGATTCCGTCATCACGGCCGTCGGCATGGCCGACGAGATCGGGGTCATGATCGTGGCCGTGGTCGTCGCGATCGCGATCATGATGGCCTCGGCTCGGGCCATCTCTGAGTTCATCCAGAAGCATCCCACGGTGAAGATGCTCGCGCTCTCGTTCCTGCTCATGGTCGGGTTCGTCCTCGTGGCCGAGGGCTTCGGGCGCGAGATCCCGAAGGGCTACATCTACGGGGCCATGGCGTTCTCGCTGCTCGTCGAGTTCCTCAACCTCCGGGCGGCCAAGACCAAGCAGACGCCTCCGGTCAAGCTCCGAGGCCCCGGCCCCGGCGTCGGGCCGGGGATCCCGTCGCCCGAGTTCCCGAACGCATGAGCCCCGCCGATCCCAACGAGCCGTCGGCGGTGCCCGCGCGTGACCCCGACCGACCTGGGCGCGGCTGGACGTCTGCACTCACCGTCCCCCCCATGCGCGTCCTCGCGCTCCTGGCCCTCGCCGTCGCCGTCGCGGTGGGGTGCCGCGCCCAGACCCCCGAGCCGTCCCGCGAGGCGGACGCGGTCGCTGTGCCGCGGTCGCTGGCGCCCCAGGACGCCCGCGCGGGCTCGCTCGAGACGGAGGCGGGCCGGCTCGCGATCCGCGGGTTCTCGCAGGACGACGCTGTGGCCTACGAGGACGGGCCGGCGTCGGCCGACGGGACGGGCCGCTACTTCATGGGCCGCGAGATCGCGCGCGTGATGAGCCACCGCGGCGCGGCGTGGCTCGAACGGCCCGACCGCGAGCGCGAGGAGCGCCCGGCCGTCCTCATCCGCGCCCTCGACCTCAAGCCCGACGACGTCGTGGCCGACCTCGGCGCTGGCACGGGCTACTTCACCTTCCGGCTGGCCCCCCTGGTGCCCGATGGCCGCGTCTACGCCGTCGACATCCAGCCCGAGATGCTCCGCATCATCGAGGAGCGCGCGACGACGGAGGGGTTCGACAACGTGGCGCCCGTGCTCGGGTCGGTGACCAGCCCGGGCCTCCGCCCGCAGTCGACCGACCTCACGCTCATCGTCGACGCGTACCACGAGTTCTCGAATCCGAGCGAGATGCTGGCCTCCATCTTCGAGGCCACGCGGCCGGGCGGCCGACTCGTGCTCGTGGAGTACCGGGCCGAGGACCCCGACGTCCCGATCCGCCGGCTCCACAAGATGACTGAGGCGCAGGCGCGGCGCGAGGTCGAGGCCGCCGGGTTCGTGTTCGTCGAGAACCGCGACGACCTCCCTCAGCAGCACCTCCTGGTCTTCCGGCGCCCGGCGGAGTAGCTCAGGCCACGCCGTTGCGGGTGTGCCCCCGGGCGGCCTCCCCCGCCTCAGGGGCGTCGGCGGCGGGGCCCGAGACCTGGCCGCTGGCGACGAGGGCTCGCCATTTCGCGGCGTCGGCGGCGTCGCCGTAGGCCCGTTCGAGCGCCTCGAGCCGGGCGTCGAGGTCGAGCACGTGGCGCGCGTCCAGTTCGTCGGCCTCGGGGAGTCGGGGCATGGGAGCGGGGCGCCGGCCCCGACGGAGCAGCGCGCCGCCGTTGACGATCGTCGTCACGAGCGTGAGGGCCAGCGCCATCCCCATCGGGTCGACGTGCTGGGCCGTCAGGCCGACGACGGCCATCAGCAGCGTGACGAGGTTGAGGGCGAGGAGGCCGACGTCGGACTTCGACATGGGGGCGGGGGGGTACGAAAAGCGGGCGGGGGCCCGCTACGGAGCCCCCGCCCGAAAGGTGCGGGTCCGCCCGCCTCGGCGTCGAGGCGGGACAGGCCAGCGCTAGGCGACCGTCACCGCGTCGTCGAGGTAGACGTCCTGGATCGTGTTGAGCAGCCGGATGCCCTCCGAGCGCTCGCGCTGGAACGCCTTGCGGCCCGAGATCAGGCCCATCCCGCCCGCGCGCTTGTTGACGACCGCCGTGCGGACGGCCTGCGCGAAGTCGTTGGCGCCCGAGCCGCCGCCCGAGTTGATCAGCCCGGCCCGGCCCATGTAGCCGTTGGCCACCTGGTACCGCGTGAGGTCGATCGGGAGGTCCGAGGAGAGGTCGGAGTACATCCGCTCGTCGAGCTTGCCGTACGAGCTGTCGCCCGAGTTGAGGGCCGTGAACCCGCCGTTTGTGGTCGGCTGCTTCTGCTTGAGGATGTCCGCCTCGAGCGTCGCGCCGAGGTGGTTGGCCTGGCCCGTGAGGTCGGCCGACGTCTCGTGGTTCGTCCCCTCGATGGTGAACGCCTCGTTGCGGACGTAGCACCAGAGGATCGTGCCGAGCCCGAGCTCGTGGGCCATCGCGAATGCCTGCGAGACCTCCTGGATCTGCCGGCTCGACTCGTCGCTGCCGAAGTAGATGGTCGCGCCGATGGCCACGCACCCCATGTTCCACGCCTCCTCGACGCGGGCGAACATCACCTGGTCGTAGGTGTTGGGGTAGGTGAGGAGCTCGTTGTGGTTGATCTTGAGGATGAACGGGATCTTGTGGGCGTACTTCCGTGCCACCATCCCGAGCGCCCCGTACGTGGTGGCGACGCCGTTGCACCCGCCCTCGATCGCGAGCTCGATGATGTTCTCGGGGTCGAAGTAGTCCGGGTTCTTGGCGAACGACGCGCCGCCCGAGTGCTCGATGCCCTGGTCGATGGGGAGGATCGAGAGGTAGCCGGTCCCGCCGAGGCGGCCGTGGTCGTAGAGCTGCTGGAGCGAGCGGAGGACGGGGATCGGCCGGTCCGACGGCCCGAACGCGCGGTCGACCCAGTCGGGGCCGGGGAGGTGAAGGCGGTCCTTCGAGATCTTCGGGTCGGAGAAGCCGAGGAGCGAGTCGGCCTCGTCGCCGAGGTACTCTTCGATCGTGGGCTGAGACATGAGTCGAGCGTGTGAGGGGAGGACGTGAAGATAGGCGGGAGGCCCAGGTCGCCGCCCCGCAGCGACAAGTGGAAGCGGTTCCTGTGCGGGATCTACATGCTCGCGAGGGGCCACAGTTCCGCGGGGAGCGGCCGGACGCCGTCGAGCGCGGCCGGGAGCCGCCGGGCGAGGAGGGGCGCCGTCAGCAGGCCCTTGGCGCCGAGCCCGGTGACGACCCAGACGCCGGGGTGGCCCCGCAGCGGCCCCGCGAGCGGGAGGCGCCGGGGGGAGACGGTCGACGGGACGGTCACTCGGACGCCCGCCCGCCGGTCGAGAACGGGGGCGCCATCGAGGGCCGGGAGCAGCGCAGCGCCTTTCGCCACCAGCCCGGCGTCGAGGGCTGGGTCGGGCGCGAGCGCGTCGAAGTCGTGCTCGAACGTGGAGCCCACGACCACGCCCGCCTCGGTGGGCACGGCGTAGCCCGCCCCAGCGACGGCGGGGTGATCTGCCGGGAGGCCCTCCGGCCGACCGAGGCGGACCGTCTGGCCCTTGACGCGGTGGAGGGGGAGCCCGGCCAGCGGCGCGAGGCGCCGGGCGCCGTCGCCCACCGTGAGGAGGAGGTGCGAGGTGCGGATCTCACATTGATCCGTTATTGCAATCGTTCGACTCCCTTCGGAGCTCCAGCCACGGAGCCGAGCGCGGACCACCTCGGCACCGCGGGCTTCCGCAGTCGCGAGCGCGGCTTCGACGAAGGCCGGGATGTCGACCGACGCGCCGCGCCGGACGGCCAGCGTCCCGTGCTCGGCCCTCACGAGCGGCCACCGTTCGGAGCTGGCAGCCGGGGGGAGCCAGGTCAGGTCGGCGTGCGCGTCGGCTCGCTCGCGGAACTGCTCGGCCTGCCGGTCCGACGACGCCGGCCGGAGGACGCCGGTCTGACGGACGAGCCCGTCGCCGGCCTCGGCTGCGAGCTCCGCGAGGGCATCGAGCGCCTCCTCGTGGCGCCACGCCGGTTTCGCGGCGCGGCCCATGAACGGGTTGGCGAGCCCGGCTGCCGCGCCGCTGGCGCCCGAGGCCGGCTCGTCAGCCTCGACCACCACGACGTGCCGGTCCCGGCTCAGCACGAGCGCGGTGCACGCCCCGGCAAGCCCGGCGCCGACGACCACGACGTCCGCGCGGTCGGTCATGCGGAGGGAGCAGAGGGAAGGGGAGTCACGGTGCCGAAGGCGGGTAGCTTTGCGAATCCAAGATCCGCCCATGCCCGAGCCGTTGCCATCGCCCGAAGTCGTCGTCGTCGGAGGCGGTATCGCCGGGCTCGGGGTGGCGTGGGAGCTCGCCGCGCGCGGGAGGCGCGTCGTCGTGCTGGAGCGTGACCGCTTGGGGCGAGGCACATCGTGGGCCGCGGCCGGGATGCTCGCGCCGTCGGCCGAGCTCGGCTTCGAGGAGCTCGACCTCTACGCGCTCGGCCGCGAGAGCCTCGCCCGGTGGCGCGCCTTCGCCCGCCGCCTCGAAGCCGCCAGCGGCGCCGAGGTCGGGTACCGCGAGGAGGGAACCCTCGTCGTCGCTGACGACCGGGACAGTCTCCATGCCCTCCGCCGGCTCTTCCGGTTCCAGGAAGAGCACGGGGCGCCGGTCGAGTGGCTGTCGGGCGAGGAGGCCGTCGACCTCGAACCGCTGCTGTCGCCTCGTCTACCGGGCGCCGTGTTCTCACCCGAGGACCACCAGGTGGACCACCGCGCCGTCGTGGCGGCGCTGGCCGTCGCGGCCCGACGGGCCGGGGCAGAGCTCCGCGAGGGCACGGCGGTCGTCCACATCGGGCCGGACGTCGAGGCGCCCACCGTCCGCCTCGGGGACGGCACCGAGGTGGTCGCACGCGTCGTCGTGCTGGCGGCGGGGGCATGGAGTCCTTCGATCGGCGGGCTGGACCCCGCGCCGCCGGTCCGCGGGGTGAAAGGGCAGGCGCTCGCGCTGCGGCTCGACCCCGAGCGCGGCCTCGACCTCGGGCACGTCGTCCGAGGTCCCGATGCGTACCTCGTCCCGAAGGCCGACGGCCGGCTCATCGTCGGCGCCACGAGCGAGGAGGGCGTGACGGATCGTCGGGTGACGGCCGGCGGCGTGTACCGATTGCTGGAGGGGGCCGTCGAGATCGTCCCGGGCGTCGAGGAGATGGAACTCGTCGAGACGTGGGCCGCGCACCGGCCGGCGTCGCGCGACCACGCGCCCCTCCTCGGGCGGAGCCCGCACCCGGGTGTCGTCTACGCGACCGGCCACTACCGGCACGGCGTGTTGCTGGCGCCCGTCACCGCCGAGGAAGTCGCCGCCGAAGTAGACCGGCTCCTCGACGGCGCGGCCGAAACAGCGCCCGTCCTCGCCCCGTTCTCGCCCCTCCGGTTCCCGGACTGATCCCCCCGCACCCCGTGCCCACGCTCCGCATCAACGGCGAGCCCCGCGACGTGCCCGTGCCGCTCGCCCTCGACGCCCTCCTCGACCACCTCGGCCGCGACCCCGGCCAGCCCGGCGTCGCCGTCGCCGTCGGCGACCGCGTCGTCCCACGCTCGCGGTGGGCCGAGACCACCGTCGACGACGGCGACCGCGTCGAGATCATCACGGCCTCGCAAGGGGGATGACGACGATGAACGCCGAGTCTCCCCAGGTCGACGCCCCCGCGGACCTGTGGACCGTCGGTGGCGCCGACCTGGGGAGCCGCGTGCTCCTCGGTACGAGCCGCTACCCGAGTCTCCAGACGCTCCTCGACTCCGTCGACGCCTCGGGCGCCGAGGTCGTCACCGTGTCCGTACGCCGCGTCGACCTCGACGCGAGCGGGGACGGGCAGACGCTCCTCGGCGCGCTCCGCCAGCGCGGCCTCCGGCTCCTCCCGAACACGGCCGGGTGCTACACCGCCCGCGAGGCCGTCTTCACGGCGCAGCTCGCCCGCGAGGCCCTCGAGACCGACTGGGTCAAGCTCGAGGTCATCGGCGACGACGAGACGCTCTACCCCGACGCCGTCCAACTCCTCAAGGCCGCCTCGGAACTCGTCGCCGACGGCTTCCAGGTGTTCGCGTACTGCGGCGACGACCCGATCACGGCGCGGAAGCTGGCCGACCTCGGCTGCGCGGCCGTCATGCCCCTCGCGGCGCCGATCGGGAGCGGGATGGGGCTCGTCAATCCGTACGCGCTCCGGATCATCCGCGAGCTCCTGCCCGACGTCCCGCTCGTCGTCGACGCCGGCATCGGGACGGCGTCGGACGCCGCGCGGGCGATGGAACTCGGCTACGACGGCGTCCTCCTCAACACGGCGGTCTCGGGGGCGCAGCACCCGGCCCAGATGGCCGCCGCGATCCGCCACGCGGTGACGGGCGGACGTCTCGCCCGCAGCGCCGGCCGGATCCCGCGCCGCCTCTACGCCCAGGCCTCGACCCCCGACGCCGGCCGCGTCGAGGTGGACGAGTAGGAGGGGTGGGGGACGAGGGAGCGGCCAGGGGGCGGACCGTCCCGCGTCTCTTGCTGATCGCGGACGGGTTCGCGACGGGCCGCGTCGAGCTTCCGGCCGACGAGATTCGGAGTCGGGTCGTGGAGCTGGTGGAGGCCGGCGTGCCGTGGGTCTCGCTCCGCGACCAGAAGGCCGATGACGGGACGTTCGCCGAGGCCGCCCACGATGTCGCCGAGGCGGTGCGGGCCGTCCGGTCCGACGTGACCCTGTCGGTCCACGGCCGGCTGGACGTGGCCCAGTCTCTCGACGCCGGGCTCCACGTCGGCCGCCTCGGGGCGTCGCTGGAGGAGGCCGTCGCGGCGGGGGTGGCGGGGCCGGTCGGCGTCTCGGCGCACTCGGCCAGCGCCGCGCTCGCGGCCCGCAAAGGCGGAGCCGACTACGTCACGTTCTCGCCCGTCTTCGCCACGCGGACTCACCCCGACACGGTGCCGACTGGTATCGACCCGCTCCGGCTCGCGGCGGAGCGCTCTGGACTGCCCGTCCTCGCCCTCGGCGGGATGACGCCGCCCCGAGCCCGCATCGCTCGCCTCGTCGGCGCGCACGGCGCGGCGGCCATCTCATCGCTCCTCTTTGCCTGGGACGCCGCCCGCACCGTCGGCCAGTTTTTGGACGCGGTCGCGGAGTGAACAAGTCACCGGGGGAGTGAGTGTTCACCCCCGAAGACTTCGCCCGCCTCCCGACTCGTCCGTGACCTCGTCCCCCCCGATCCCCACTGCTCTTACGATTGCCGGCTCGGACTCGGGTGGCGGCGCCGGGGTCCAGGCCGATCTGAAAACGTTCGAGGCACACGCCGTCTTCGGCATGTCGGTCCTCACCGCGATCACGGCGCAGAACACCCGGTCCGTCACCGCGGTCCACGCGGTCCCGACCGACGTGATCGCCGCGCAGATCGACGCCGTGGCTGACGACCTGCCCATCGGCGCGGTCAAGACGGGAATGCTCGCCTCGGTGGAGATCGTCGAGGCCGTCGCCGACGGGATCGCGCGGCACGCGCTGGCGCCCGTCGTGGTCGACCCCGTGATGATCTCGAAGAGCGGCCACGCCCTCCTCGATCCCGACGCCGTCGCGTCCGTGATCCGGCGGATGCTCCCGCTCGCGGCGCTCGCCACCCCGAACGCCCACGAGGCCGCCCGGCTCGTCGGCTTCGACGTCCGCTCGCTCGCCGACGCCCGGCGCGCCGCCGACGCGATCCTCCGCCTCGGTCCCGCCGCCGTCCTCGTCAAGGGCGGCCACCTCGATGACGAGACCGAGGCGGTCGACCTCCTGGTCTGGGGCGACGGCGAGGCCGTGTTCCGCGAGGAGCGCGTCGACACGCCGCACACGCACGGGACGGGCTGCACCTACGCGAGCGCGATCGCGGCGAACCTCGCGAGGGGCCTCGACCTGGAGGAGGCGGTCGGCCGGGCCCGAGGCTACGTCCAGCAGGCCATCCGGAACGCGCTCCCGCTCGGCGGCGGCCACGGCCCGACCCGCCATTTGTGGTTTCTGAGTGGCGCCGAGGCCTGGGGATGAGGGCCCCGGTCGACAGCCCCGCCGCGTTCCGCGGCTCTTCACTTGAGGCCGCTCCCGCGCGCGGTCTATCTTCGACGCGCTGACGGGGTGACCCGTTCGCTGCGCCGGTAGCTCAGCTGGATAGAGCGTCGCACTACGGATGCGAAGGTCGGGGGTTCGAATCCTCCCCGGCGCGCAGCGCCCTCCGCCACCCGCGGGGGGCGCTTTTCGTTTCAGGCCGCCCGTGGACTTCGACCCGCCCCCGTACCGCCCACCGCTGGCGCTCCGCAGCGGCCACCTCCAGACGGTCCTCCCGACGCTCTTCCGTCGCGTCAACGGCGTGTCCTACCGGCGCCAGCGGCTGGAGCTCGACGACGGCGACTTTCTGGACCTCGACTGGGTCGGCCGACCGGAGGGCGCGTCCGTCGCCGTGATCGCGCACGGGCTGGAGGGCAGCAGCGACCGGGCCTACGTCCGCGGGATGGCGCGCGACCTCGCTTGGCGGGGCTGGACGGTGTGTGCGTGGAACCTCCGAGGGTGCTCGGGCGAGCCGAACCGGCTCCTCAGCGCCTACCACAGCGGGATGACCGGCGACCTCGGCGCCGTCGTGGACCACGTCCTGGCCGAGGGCGCCGCCGAGGTGGCCGTGGTCGGGTTCAGCCTCGGCGGCAACCTCACGTTGAAGTGGCTCGGCGAGCAGGGCGAAGACGTCGACCCGCGCGTGGTGGCGGGGGCCGGCGTGTCGGTGCCGGTCGACCTCGCGGGCTCGTCGGAGACGATGGAGGCGTGGAGCCGGAGGATCTACATGCTCCGGTTCATGCGGTCGCTGACGGGGAAGGTGGCCGAGAAGGCCGACCGCTTCGAGGGCGCCCCCGACCCCGAGGTCGTCCGCCAGGCCCGCACGTTCCGCGAGTTCGACGGGCTGTTCACGGCCCCCGTCCACGGGTTCGAGAGCGCCGAGGACTACTGGGCGAGGGCCTCGTCCCTCCCCGTCCTCCCCGAGATCCGCGTGCCGACGCTCCTCGTGAACGCACTCGACGACCCGTTACTCGCGCCGTCGTGCTTTCCCACTGCGTCGGCTGCGGCCAACCCGTACCTCACGCTTCTCACTCCACGATACGGTGGGCACGTCGGGTTCATCCGACGCTCCGGTCCCTACTGGTCCGAGGAGGTCGTGGGGCGATTCGTCGACGCCGTGAGACGGTGAGCCTCCCCACCCACGGCGGGGTCGGACGCCGCGCGGTCGGCGTCATCTTCCGTCGCGTAGAGGAGGAGAAACCGCCGGAGGAGGTCGTCGGCCTCGGGCGACGGGCGGAGGGTGTCGAGCACGGACTGGAACGCGGCCTCGTCGGCCATCTCGGCGTAGTGGTCGCGGTAGGCCAGGAGCCGCTGGCGCTCGGTCTCCTCGTCGAGCTCGGTGTGGAACTGGGTCCCGTAGATCGGCGCGTCGCCGAGGCGGAAGGCCTGATGCGGCGCTCGGTCGTTGGTCGCCAGTTCGACGGCGCCGGCCGGCAGCCGCGCCACGCGGTCCTGGTGGCCCATCTGTGTCGCGAAGCGGTTCGGCAGCGTCCCGAACAGGGGGTCCGCGTGGCCGGCGTCGGTGAGCACCACCTCATGTGTCCCCATCTCGGTCCGGTCGGGGTCGTGAACGACCTCGCCCCCGAAGGCCCGCGCGATGAACTGGTGGCCCCAGCACGACCCGAAGAGCGGGACCCCGCCGTCGGCGCAGGCGTGGCACAGGTCGATCAGGGCCGGCGTCCAGTCGTACGTCATCGTGACCGAGTACGCGCCGGCGCCGCCGATCATGACGGCATCGACGCCGTCGAGCAGGGCGGGGGAAAGGTCGTCTCGGAGCGCGTTCGTGAGGAGGAACGCGTCGGGCCCGAGGCCGCAGCGAGCGCGGAAGCTCTCCTGCTCCTCGCGGAGCACGGCGGCGTTCGTCCGGATCTGGACGAGGCGGACACGGACGGCGGAGAGGTCAGGGGCCATGTGGCGGGCGGGGCGGCGACGTGGGAAGATCGCCAGAGTACGGACCCCGCTCGGAGCCACGTCGAGGCGGCGACGTTGGACGCTTCGATCCACCTCTCGAACTTCCTCATGGCACAGACCGAATCCATCGTTCTCGGGGGCGGCTGCTTCTGGTGCGTCGAGGCCGTGATGACGCCGCTCCGCGGCGTCGAGCGCGTCGTCTCCGGCTACGCGAATGGCCACGTCAACAACCCGACGTACCGCGAGGTCTGCTCCGGCCGGACCGGCCACGCCGAGGTCGTCGAGGTCACGTTCGACCCCGATGTGATCTCGCTCCACGACCTCCTGACCGTCTTCTTTACGACTCACGACCCGACGACGCTCAACCGCCAGGGCGCCGACGTGGGGACGCAATACCGATCGGGCGTCTACGTCTCCAGTGACGCGCAGCGCGAGCAGGCCGAGGCCGTCGTCCGCGAGATCACCAACGCCGGGATCTATGACGACCCGATCGTGACGGAGATCGAGCCGCTCGACACGTTCTACGCGGCCGAGGCCTACCACCAGGACTACTTCGCCCGGAACCCGGCCCAGCCCTACTGCCAGGCCGTCATCGCGCCCAAGGTGTCGAAGTTGCGGAAGCTGTACCTCGACAAGCTGGCTGCCTGACGGGTCCCGCCCGCCCTCGTACCGAGGCGGCCGGCCTCGGGGGGGCGGCGCATACGCTGGCGAAGCGGACGTGAAAGGGGCCCGCACCCGACCGGGCCGATTGCGCGGCGCCCCGCCGCGGCTCTACCTTCGAGCCGCTTCCCGCCCGGCGGGACGGCCTTGGGTCAGTAGCTCAGTGGTAGAGCATCCGGCTGTTAACCGGACGGTCGTAGGTTCAAATCCTACCTGGCCCGCCCAGCACGCCCCCTCCGACTCGGAGGGGGCGTTCGTTCATTTTAGGGGGCGACGCCTGGTGGAAAATCAGGTGTCTGTAGGCCAATCCCGGATCCTCCGCCCACCCAGGAACGGCTCGCCCTGCTGCTCGATCAGTGGGAGCCACTCCTCCCGTACCTCCTGTGTCGTCGCCTCCGGCCAATGCCCCGTCCCGCCGCCATCCAGCGCCGTGGGTCCGGTCGGTCGTCGGCGGGCGCCTTTCGGCACGGAGCGAGTTGCGAGGGATGCCGCTTTCGGGGCATGCCAGCCTGATGTGGTGGGCGCTCGGGTTGACGCAGACGGCTCGGCGCCGCGGCGACCTGTTTCGTGAGGCCATCCGGGACAGCCGGGGTCTCCGGTTCGCGCTGAGCCGGGCGCGAGGCTACGCGGAGATCTAGCGCTCGCCGCCGCCCTCGCCCGGGCTCGCCTCGGTCGCGGGTGAGGGCGCCTCCCACGTGTCGTTGGTCGGGTTGGCGTCGAACACGTAGCCGTCGGGGTCGAGCTCGACGCGGAGGACCTCCCCGGCAGGGAACGTGAGGGTCGCCTCATCCGCGCCGCCGAGCCACGTCTCGACCGGCACGCGCTGCTCCGCCGTCTGCCCGTCGGCGTAGGTCACGCGGACCGGCGCCGGCATCGGCGCCATCCCGAGGTCGACGATCCTCACCTCGACTGCGCCACCGGCCGACGCGAGGACGGACCCGATTCCGTGATCGACCGTCCAGGTGTCGAAGAACGTCGGTGTCCAGAACCAGTCGAGGTCCTCGCCGAGGCCGTCCTCGATGGTGCTGAAAAAGTCGTAGGGGTAGGGGTGGGCGCCCCGCCAGCGTCGGCCGTACTCGCGGTAGGCCTCAAAGAAGGCGTCGCGGCCGTAGAGCCCGGCGAGCGCGTGGAGCGCGACGGCCGGCGTGGAATAGGACGCCACCCCCCGCGCGTTCCCGCCGACGGGGTCGACCTGCCGCGTCCCGCCGCCGACGGGGTACCGGTCGTTGTGGCGCATCGGCGGGACGGCGTAGCCCGTGCCGGCGAGGAGGTAGTGCGACTGGCGGCGCCGGTCCCATGCGTCGATCCGCTCGCGATCCGGCGCCGAGCCGTCCCAGAAGGCGTCGATCCCCTCGTTCGTGTTGAACGACGTCAGGCCCTCGTCCATCCAGGTAAACGCCGTCTCGTTCGAGCCGACCATCATGGGGTACCACATGTGAGCGATCTCGTGGTACGTCACAGAGAACAGCGAGGCGTCGGTCCGGTCACCGCCGATGAGCGTCATCATGGGGTACTCCATTCCGCCGGCGATGACACCTTCGACGGCGGTCATGTGGGGCCAGGGGTACGGCCAGAGCGTTTCCGAGAGGTGCTCGATGGAGAAGGCCGCGAACTCGGCGGAGCGCCCCCAGGCGGCGGTGCCGGGTCGGTAGAAGCTGTTGATGAGGACGGCGTCATCGGCCGTCCCGTCCTCGTCCTGGTCGACAAGCGCCCGGGTCGCGTCCCACACGTACGCCGCCGAGGCGGAGAGGGCCACGTCGCGGACCTCGTTGGCCTCGAAGCGCCACACGCGGCGCCCCTCGGGGGCGGGCGCGAGGGCGTCCGCCCGGTCCGCCTCGGTCACGACGTGGACGACCTCGTCGCCGCCGAGCGCGTCGGCGAGGCGCCGGCGGGTCCGGTCGGCGTAGACCTCCTCCTCGTTGACCAGGCGGCCGGTGCCGTAGACGAGCATGTCGGCGGGCGCGTCGAACGCGACCAGGAAGTCGCCGACCTCGAGGTAGTGTTCGCCCATCCCGAGGTAGGGGTCGGTGTGCCAGCCGTAGACGTCGTCGTAGACGGCGACGGTGGGGTACCAGTAGCCGAGGTAGAACACCTCGCCGTCGGTTCCCTGGCGGAACGTGCCGGTCGCGGGCGGGACGGTGTAGCTCCAGGCGACGTCGATCGCCGCCGTCTCTCCCGGCCCGAGCGGGTCCTCGAGGCCGACGGTCATGACGGTCCCGAAGATGGCGTACTGGCCCGGCTCGACGGTTCCCTGGTAGGAGCCGGGCGTCGCCCCGACGGTCACGTCCTCGTAGTCCGTCCCGTTGACGGCGAAGGTGCTCAGGGTCATCCCCCCCGTGACGGCGACGGGCCGATTCCGCTGAACGCCGGGGGCGTGGACGTTCTGCCGGAGCTTGAGGACGAGGAACGCCAGCTCGTCGGGCGACTCGTTGGTGTATGTGATCGTTCCGGCCCCGGTGATCTGTGCGGCCTCGGCGTCGAGGCGGGCGGTGAGGTCGTAGTCCGCGCGGTTCTGCCAGTGATTGGGCCCGGGGCTGCCCGTGAGCGTCCGCGTCCCCTCGGCGATGGCGTGCTGGTACTGCGGGGGCGGAATCACCGGGTAGGGGAGCACGCGCTGCGCGGCGGGCGCGACGGCGAGGCCGACCGCGACGGCGGCCAGCACGAGGGGACGGGGCGGCATCGGCAACGGAGCGGTTTGAGCGTCGAACGAGGCGGGCGCGCAAGTTCGCGCCACGTCGGCGGCCACGACGGCGCCGAGGCGAGTGGAGAGACGGTGGAGACCGCGCCCCCCGTGGTGACCGTGCCCGCCTCGGGCTACCTTTGGCGTCCCTGAGCCCGAGTGGCGGAATTGGTAGACGCGCACGATTCAGGGTCGTGTTCCCTTACGGGAGTGCTGGTTCGATTCCAGTCTCGGGCACCTTAGAGGACCGGTTGCTAGTCTCGGCGGCCGGTCCTCTGTCGTTTGCTGGTTTTCCGTCCCGTTTGCCCCGAAGTAGGCGGATGGACTCGGCCAACTCAGGAGTTCGATACGCGCCGTCCTCGAAGACGAGATTGCCGGGGAAGATCGAACTCAGGATGCGGTCCTTCGCCTCGATCCCGGCGGCGGCGTAGTAGCGCGGGAGGTCCGCCAGCAGGGACAGGCCGTAGCGCGCGTTGTGGAGCAGGTCGCTCGTGTCGTCGCCTAGCGCCTTGCGCCGGTCCTCTAACTCCCGCTTCTGCGTCTCGTAGCGCTCCACCAATCGGATGAAAGCATCGTGCGGGATGGAGCCCTCCACCAGCTTCTCAGCAGCGTCCGTCAGCTTCTCGTCTAGCGCGTCGATCTCCGCCTCCACTTTGGCGCTGGCGGCCTCTCGGCTGCCCTCCCGTTCGTCCTGCACGTCCTTGAGGACGGCGAGGTAGAGCCGCGCTATCTCGGGAGCCACATGGATGCTTCCGAACAGTGCCAAGAGTGCCCCATGTGCGTCTTCGGCTCGGAACCGCACTGAGCACGGATGCTGGCAGTGGTAGTAGTGGTAACGGCCTCCCTTCGCGGAACTGGCGGTCAGGTTGCCGCCACACTCTGGACATGTGAGGTGCCCCCGCAGCGGGTACTCCGCACGTCGGCGGGGGCGAGGGCCGCCGGTCTTCTGATTCCCGTCGAGGATTTCCTGCACACGCCAGAACGTCTGCTCCGAGATCAGCGCCTCGTGCAGCGACGGCACCAGTCGTTCTGGTTCGTCGCCGTAGGCGTCGACGCGGATCAGCCCAGCGTAGGCCGGGTTATGAAGGAAGTTGTAGAGTTGGCTCTTTCCGCAGCGTACGCCGCGCTTGCGGATGTGCAATAGGGCCTCGGACGGGAGGTAGACACCGGAGGCCACCATCTCGAATGCCTCGCGCATCGCGGGGGCATCCTCGTTCGGGCGCATCAGGGGCCGGTCCGTTTCGTCACGGCCTTTCGAGTACCCGAGCGGCGGCTTGGTGACGTAGCGGCCCTCCAGTTTCGCTCGGCGCATCCCGTCGCGCGTGGCCTGAGAGCGGCGAAGGTTGTCAACCTCAGCTACGGCGAAGTAGAGCGCTTTTAAGATCAGGCTCTCGGGGCTCCCGTCTACCGGTTGCTCGACGCATTGGAGTTCAACCCCGAGGCCTTTGAGTGTAGCGGCCATGCTCCAGGAATGCTCGCTGCTGCGCGAGAACCGATCCCACTTGAGGACCAGCAGGAGATCCACATTCCCTTTGTTCGTTCGGATGTAGGCCAGCAACTTTTTAAACTCCGGCCGCTCAAACGTTTTCGCGGAGTAGTCGTCTTGGAAGTGCGCTGCGACCTCGATCCCTCTTCTCAGGCAGTACTCCCTAAGCTTCGCCTCTTGGTCGCGGAGGCTGTAACCGCGTTCTGCTTGATCGTCCGTCGAGACGCGAGTATAGATGATCGCACGGCGCGTCCTTTTGCTGGTGGGCATGTTCATCGTACTCGATCAAGGCGAGCTGATATAGGAGGTCCCGCAGCGCCTCGGTTTCTGCGCGAGTGTAGGTGGCGCCGTCCTGCTCCAGAATGGAGCGGCACGCCTCGATGGAGAGCATTCATGGATTCGCGGGGCCAGCCTCCGGGGTCTCCGGTCAACAGGTCGTGTGAGGGGTCATGGCTTCGCCTCCGGGGCCTCCGGTCAGCGAGCGGCATGTCAAAGCTTTTCTCTAAGCACTTGGGAGAGGTGCACAGTCTTGCCGTCCTGCCTCTTGACGGTCAGCTCCGTGTGATCCGCCTCCTCTAGTAGTTCCTCGAGGGTCTTCCCGTCGCCGGCACGTTCTCGCTCCAACATCACAGGACGCCCCTCCTTGAGCTTGACTCTCAGTCTGAGGTTGCCGGGGTCTCGGATAGCGTGAATCACCTTGAACTCGGCGTCGCTAACCAGTACGCCCGGCTTGTACTCTGGCGTTAGGTCGAGCTTCGGGAGAATCTTTTGGACTACTCGGTTGAGGCTGATGCGGACGTGGTCAGCAAGAGGGGTGAACAACTGGTTGTTGGCGTACTCGCGTTCGTTCGCCAACTCGACCTCGCCATCTTCGAACACGAGCAGATAGGCGGGCACGCCTTGCATTGCTTCCAGCACGTAGAACTCGAATAGTCTCAGACCCCCCGCTCGAAGGCCTGGCGGGTCGAGTTTGCGGATGCCCTGCTTGGCCTCACGCAGCGTCGAACTCGGAACCCCGAACCGACGGAGCTCCATGATCGAGCCAAGCCACGCGAGGTCCATGATGCTGTACCGTCGCCAGCCTTGTCCGTCCTCCCTCGGGTCGTCCACAACGCCTTCCGACTCCCACAGGTTTACCACGCGCGAACTAGCGTCTGTGCGCTCCGCAGTGAAGCGTTTGGCGCGGATGGCCGCCAGCATCTCGGGTAAATCGTCCGATTCAACGAGCCCATAGAACCGGACGAAGTGGCCGTCACCCCGCACCACCTGCCGACCGGCTCGGAGCCGCCGCAGGTTCTCTTTCTGGAAGGTTGATTGATCAGAGCTCAAAGTTTCCGGTGCGGGAAGGTTTAGGGCCGAAACTAGCCGGCACTGGATCCTTCCGCAACCGGAAACTTTAGGTCAGGCCCCGTACTCCCCCCCCTCTGTGAGTCGGGCTTGGCCGAGGCCGACTAGGGTATCCAGCAGCGTGGATACGTCGGCGCGACGGGCTCGGATGAAGTGGCGGGCCACCTGCTCCACGGTCAGAGGACCGGGCGCGCTCTCCAACGTGCGCCGGAGTTCCAGCGCGCGGCCGGGCAGGGTGTCGGGCCACGGGACCGGCTCGGCGGCAACAGCTAGGGCCTCGACGGCCTCCACCTCGACGCCGAGGCCGAGTTGGTCGGCGGCACCGGGGTTCTGGTAGGAGGGCCGGAGGTAGCGCACGCGCCCGGCGTCCTCCTCCTGCTGTCGGGCCCCGTTCAGCGCGACCACGCGCCGCAGAATGTCCTCGTCTGAGAGGGAGGCGGGCCAACCGTAGGCCTCGAACACGGCAGCGTCGAGCGCGTCGTGAAGCTCCTGGAGGATACCCACCTGCCCCCGTTCGTACGTGTCCCGCGTCTTGCCCTCCAGCGGTACGCCGGACCGGACGGCCTCCAGCGCGTTGTAGAGGGCAGTCAGTGTGAGGTCAGGGTGCTCCGCCTGCACGCGGTTGCGGTGGGCGTGCAGCAGTTCGGCGCGGTCCCGGATGGTGCTCTTTTGGTCCCCCGTCGGGTCCGGGAACGGGAAGGGCTGAAACGTCTTCGTGCTCGTGTAGCGCGGGTCATTGCCGACGCCGAGACGGCCGCCAACACCGAGAGACCAAACGACGTGCGGGCGGCTGGAGAGCACGCCGAGGGTGTAGGAGTCGTCAGAGGCCACGGCGATCAGCGCCCCGTCAGGCAGGATGTCCCCGTCGAGGAAGGCGAAGACGCGGTGCTTGGACACCTCCGGGGTCACGATGTAGCGGGGCAGGCCGCGCACGGCGTCCCGAAATGCCGGGATGGTCTCGCCATGAAGCCACCAGTTTTCTCGGCGGACCTTCCGCTTGTTCTGGTCGCGGGCGGGCTTCACGCGGTCCCGGACGCGCTGGTAGAGCGCGGGCACGCGGTCACGGGCTTCCTCGGCCGTTAGGCCGTAGAGGTCGATCACTCGCACGTCGCGTGAGATCCGCACCACATCGCTCCCATTGCGAAAGCGGGGGAGGTGGAGCGTCACGGCGGGGTCAGCGCCGAGGCCCAATGCCCGCGCCTCCTCCTCCGTCACGGTGAAGTCGCCCACCAGCTTGGCGCCCATGAAACTGAGGTCGCGGTTGGATTCAAGCGGCTTTACCCCAGTCACGTCGACGCCTATTGTCAGGTCCGCGAACACCTCTCCCCGGCGGTACTCCATCTCCAGTCGCCGGGCATCGTCTCCCTCGACGCGCTCCTCACTCATCACGGTCGCCAGCTCGCCCTCGGCCGGACCAAGCACGCCCACGGTCATTGCTACGCGGACGGCGGCGCCGAGCGTGCCGTCTACCCATGGGTGATCCGGCACGGCGTAGGCCAGCGCCAGCGGCGGGTCGGCTGACAGGTGCCGTTCGACTACACGCCGGTTGTTCGTCTGCGTGATCGAGTTAGTCGTGATGAACCCGAAGCGCTCCGCCCGCCCGTGCCGCACGGCGTCGGCCGCCTTCTCCCACCAGTACATCACGAGGTCCGCCGATCCGGGGACCTCGGGGTAAGCCGCCCGCAGGGCCTCGGTGTACCCGTCGCCTAGGGCGTCCCGCATCATCTGGCTTCCGACGAACGGCGGGTTGCCCACAAGAAAGTGTGAGGACGGCCACGCGGCCGGGGTCGGGTCGGCGTAGTCGAAGACCGGCACGCGGGCCTCGGTGTCGGGGACAGGTTCGCCCGTCGCGGGGTGCGGCATGGTCGTTCGCCCGTCCCAGACCGTCAGCGGTTCGCCGTCGTCTCCGGTGCGCGGGATCCGCTCGGCGTAGTCCAGCACGGCGTCCCGGCACACCACGTTGCCGTAGGCCTGGAGCACGGGATCGGTGATGGCCTGAGGACCCCCGTAGGTGCGGAGGTGCCACTGGAGGTACCCGATCCACAATACGAGGTCCGCGAGCGCGGCGGCGCGCGGGTTGACCTCGATCCCGAGGAACTGCTGCGGCGTCACGGCGGCGCTCTCCATCTCCAGAGCGGCCACGCCGTACTGCTCCTGCGTCTGTCGCACCTCGCCTTCCAGCCGTTTCAGGTGTTCCAGGGTCACGTAGAGGAAGTTGCCAGATCCGCAGGCCGGATCGAGCACGCGGACGCTCGTCAGGCGACGCTGGAAGCCGTTCAGCGTCTCCGTGACGGCCGCTCGGGTCTTGCGGGCTCCGGCGGCCCGTGCCCGGTCGGTGGGGTACTCGCTCGTCTCGTGCACTTCCTCAAGGCTCGCCACGGCGGCCTGTATGGCCTCCCACTCTTTGCGGAGCGGCTCGATCACGGTCGGGACGACAAGCCGCTCGACGTAGGCCCGAGGCGTGTAGTGGGCGCCGAGCTTGTGCCGCTCTCGGGGGTCCAACGCCCGCTCTAGGAGCGTCCCGAAGATGGCCGGTTCAACGTCGCGCCAGTTGGCCCGAGCGGCGGTCAGCAAAAGGTCGAGCTGAGGCCTCGATAGCGCCGGGGCGTTGGTCTCCGAGAACAGCCGCCCGTTGAACCGGCGGACGCGGGCGCGGAGGTCGGGGGAGAACCCACCCGCGTCCATCGTGTGCCAGAGCGCCGCGAGCCCGTCGGGGAGCACGTCGAGACTGTCCCGGTAGCTCTCCAGCAGGCCCGTGAACGCGCGCTCGGGGAGGAGGCCGGTGTCCTCGGCGAACATGGTGAACAGGCTCCGAGTCAGGAAACCGAACACCTCCGCCGGGGCATGGCCGTCGGCCTCTAGCGAGGTCGCCAACTCCGCGAGTGTGACTGCGAGCGCGCGGGTTGCCTCGGCCTGCCTCCGGCTCGGGTCCAATGCCTCGGGGTCCGTCCATACCAGCCTCAGCCGCTCTCGCACGGCGTCATCCCTTAGGTCCGTCAGGAAGACGCGGTAGCCCCGTTGGTCAGGGGAGGGGACGTAGCGCTGCGGATGGCCGAAGTTGGCGTAGAGGTCGATGCAGTGCCCCACGTCGATCACGAGGAGCAGTGGTGGTACTGGCTCTCGCCAGTCGCCCACGTCGAGGTTTCGCGCGTAGCGGGCGGCCTGCTCTTTCGCGGCCCGCATCGTCCGTTCCCACGCGGCCGATCCGCGCGTGCCGTGTCCAGCGCTGCGGGTCTTCCCGCGCCTGCGCCTTTCCTCGTCTACGCCCTGCTTCGTCTCGGCCACAAAGCAGCCGCGCCGGTAGAGGTCGATCCGGCCTCCGGCCTGCTGCGCCTGATCGTCGAAGACGACGGGCCGCTCGAACACGTAGGCGTCGCGCGCCGGGTTCTTCGTGGCCGGCTCGGGCTCCGCGACGCCAAGCACGTCCCGGCACAGCTCTTTCAGAAACGACTGCGCGTTGGCGAGTTCAGCAGCTTGGGCGCGTTTCCAGCGCTCTATAAAGGCATCTACCGGGTTCGGGACTGAGGTGTTTGGTCGGAGCATCGGCACATGAGTCGCTGGCCAATACTATTCCCACACCTCGACCTGAGCCCTTCCGAAATCGAGAACCGAACGAACCCGCAGGAATCCGCTCTGTCAAACGAGAAGCGAGCCTAGCACGGCGCCGCGCACATCGTCCAGAGGACCTGACGCAGGGCTGTCGATGCACAGTGGCTGAACTTGGCCGAGACCCTGGGTCGGTCTAGGGTTCCCGTCAGTCTATGGTTACCAATTTGACCCTGACCCGGTGTAGCGGACGCCCGGTCAAGGCTATGCGGCAAGCCTGAGCGCTTGCCGTTGGTGGTGCCGGTCATCGTGTGCGACCAGCACGAGGAAGCCATGCGACGCATGCCGCCGTCGCGTGCTGTAGAGGGTCTCGAGGTAGTCGAAGAGCGCTGACCGGACCTCGGCCTGCGTCTCGAACCGGTGGTCGTGGATGGCCTCCGACTTCAGGGTCACGACCACTCTATGGTTCTTCTGAATACCCTCCACTTTTCGCACCAGAAGGATTCAAGCCCCTCGCTGTCGAACCTGACAATTCAATTGCCCCGCCGAAAGACTTGGATCAAGCGCTTCCAGGTCGGCCAAGCGTGGTGAGGTTTCTTCTTTCCGCCGTAGGTATTCCTTCTCTCAGTTGATGGTGCCGCAGAAGGGGCGGACTCTATAGCCTCCGCTTCATCTGGGCCGTTGATCTCGTTGAATAGTTGGTATGCTGTTTGGTCGAATACGTTTATTGACCTGAGGGAGCCAACTGGAATGATCACTTCAAAGTCCCCTCTGGTCATATTGTTGAATCGACTGGCTTCGTGGTCGACGTTGAGCAGAACCTGTGTGTAATCAGTGGTTAGTTGTAAAATATGTGTTTTTGGATCGCGATATCCGCTCACTGACGGGATGAGCGTGATGTATCGCCTTTCTTGTGCTGGATCAACTGGTGCCGACACATAGCCAATGTAGACCTTGCCCGAATCCATGGTGATGGATACCTGCCACTTGTTATCTATGGCACGGTCTAGCAATACCTCCAGGCGGTCGCCATCGCTTTTCACGACCTCGCGGTGTCGCTCCTCTGCGTCCATTCGTGGGTTGAGGATTTCAGGTGCGGCTAGTCCAAGTGCCAGCGATAGCAACCCGCTACCAGCAAAAGGGAAAGGCACATACCACCTCCACGATGCACCTAGCCATCCTCCTAGGTGCTCAATGTCGAACCACACTATTGCGCGAGTGAGAGTCCAAGCTGTCGCGATCAGGCCGACGCCAACTAGCGCGGACAAGAAAACCAATCGCTGGCCAGACTCCCTTTTGACGTACGGTCGCGTGTAATGCCAACGGCTGACGAACCAAAATCCCCCCAGTAAGGGGAGTAGCAGCACGTTGTATGGCATCGGCTAGGCTCGACTACGCCTTCACTTTGTGAGTCGGCGGCGTACGAGTCGTCGCGGGCGAACGCGCTTTGCTTTCGAAGCCTTGACAAGACGTCCCATTTGGGCAAGAGCGCCCCTGAC
Organism: Rubrivirga marina; assembly: GCF_002283365.1. Lineage (NCBI taxonomy): Bacteria > Pseudomonadati > Rhodothermota > Rhodothermia > Rhodothermales > Rubricoccaceae > Rubrivirga > Rubrivirga marina. The sequence goes on from NZ_MQWD01000001.1 coordinate 2,832,487, forward strand.
TTGGGGGTCATCTAGATAGTACCCAGGCTCAACGTAGAGCACGCCTGAGCTCGTCAGGCGCACCCCAGGGTCGTGCTTGTGCTCTGAGGCTTTTCCTTTTGTCGAGCTCATTTTGTCAGAGCGCCATGTGGCCAGTTCTGGCGCTGGTTTCCCATAATTGAACGCTGCTTCCAGCGTTTCAGTGCCATGAATGTACTCCGCTCCTCGGTATCGGTTGCTCCCAAGCCCGAAGCAGGAGGATGGAGCCGCCAGTCTGGTGTTGGCAGCGCACTAGCGCCAACAGAACCTCCTGTACCGGGAATGCAGAAGCTGTGTCCCGCCCCTTTGGGAGGCAGAGGGGACGTCCGAGAATGAGGTCGTAGAGAGTTGGAAGCCTGAAAGGGATATGCCTACGTGACTGGGTCGCTACCGGGGAACGGGCCTCTCGTATCCGGCAAGTGGGTCCAGCAAGGTCACAGGGACTAGCGGGGCCAACGCCGCTAGTTGCTCCATCTCGGCTACGAAGCGGTTCGATACCAGACCACTCAGGGGCACCCTCAGAGGGCCGTTGAGAGCGATCTCGGCGGCCTTTTCTGGTTCCGGTCGGTCCTCCTGAGGACGTCACGGCGCGGGGGCTGCTGGCGTATTGCTGGTGCCCGGTGCCCCACTCGGGGGCCGGTGGAGGCGCGCTCGCAGCCACCCGCAGAGGCGGGAGCGAGCGATGGCAGGACTCCACAAGGACAAGCGGACGGGGATCTACACCGTCCAGTTCTACGACGCGGACCGGTCGCCCAAGAGGAAGCAGGTGTCGACGGGGACGCGCGACTTCCGGACGGCGAGGAGGCTCCACAGGCGGTGGGAGGCGGCGTACGCGGAGGGCCGTTACGACCCGTGGACCGACCCTCCCCCGGAGGCGACCGAGGCGCGGCTGGTCAGGACTGTGACGACCCCCACGCTGGCTGAGGCTCGCGACGCCTTCCTGCTCAGCAGGTCCCACCTCGCGTCGAACACGAGGCTGAACTACGAGCGGGTCACGCGCTGGTACGTCGAGCACGCGGGGGGCGATCGGCCCATCGCGACTGTCAACAGCGACTCGGTCACTACGTGGTTGAACACGCGCGATGTGCGGCCGGTATCGAAGGCGAACTACCTCCGGCACCTCCGGGCGTTCGTCCGGTTCTGCGTCGAGCGCGGCTGGGCGGCCTCGGACGTCACGGACGACGTGGGGTTGGAGCGAGTGCCACGCCAGTTCCCCAAGGCCCTCCGGCCCGACCAGGTCGAGGCCGTCGCCGCGTACGCCGAGCGTCACTGTCGGGACGGCGAGGAGCGGTCGGCCGCGTGGGCCGCCCAGTTCGTCCGCCTCGGGGCGGAGACGGCGATGAGGCGGAACGGGCTCCACCTGAGGTGGGACCACGTCGACCTGGAGCGCGGGCACCTCACGGTGGCCTGTACGGACGCGTTCACGTCGAAGTCCGGGGCCGAGCGCAGGATCCCGTTGTCGTCGCGGGCCGCCTCTGTGCTCGACGATCTCGGAGGCGGGCGGTCGTCGCCATCGGGGTTGGTCCTGGTCGCGGGGCGGGGGAGGGGCGTTCACCCCGGGACGTGCAGCAAGACGGTCAAGCGGTTCGCCGTGGCCGCGGGCGTCCCGGACCTCACGCCCCACGTCCTCAGGCACTCGTCCGTCACGTGGCTGATCGAGAGGGGCGTTCCCGTCCCGGTCGTCCAGCGCTTCGCGGGCCACGCCGACGTCGCGACGACGATGCTCTACTGCTCCGTCGCCGACGACGTCGCGGGGGACCGGATCCGGTCGGCGCTGGACGGGCCCGGTTGAGTTGTCCCTCTACGACCGAGGGCGTCTGAGGTCGTCGTGTTATTCGCCCTTCATGCCCGGACGGCAGCGATCTCTCCCCACCGCGTCGTGTAGCGCGGGCTCATCCGCTCCCTTCGCATCTCCCACTGCGGCGCCCCGGCCGCCCCGTCCCGCGCCTTTCTGAGCGCGCTCAGCGGTCCCATCGCCGCGAACGCGACGGCCCGCCGCCCGAACCGCCGGTTGCACGCGTCGACCGCGTCCATGAGCCGGCCCTGCGCCGCCGTCCACTCCGGCGTCCGCTCGTCGGCCCCGAACAGTGCGCCCTGCTCCGTCCCCACCGGCCGGAGTTCATTGAGGATCACGCCGGCCTTCCGGTACCTGTAGGTCCGGCCCTGCGCGTCGGCCGCGACGAACGCCTCGCCCAGCGCGAGCATCGCGGCCCGGATGAGGTCGGGCGTCCGGGCCGAGGCGACCGTCAGGTCGCGCTCGACCCAGCCCGTCCGGTGTGGCCCCTGGCCAAAGCCCTTCGTCGTGCAGAACGCGCCGACCCGGCCGGCCACGAGCCCCTCGCGCCGGAGCTTCTCCGCCGCCCGCGCCGCGTGCGTCGCCACGGCCTGGCGAACCACGTCGACGTCCTCGACCGGCTCGCCGAAGGAGCGGGAGCGGACCATCGTCTTCCGCTCGACCGGGCCGTCCCCGTCGCGGACGCACGCCGTCCCCCGGAGCTCGTGGACCGTCCTCAGGAGGACGACGTTGAACCGGCTCCGGATCACGGCGTCGGGCGCCCCGGCGAGCTTTGCCGCCGTCGAGAACCCGAGGTCGCGGAGCCGCTGACCCCACCGCCGCCCGACGCCCCACACGTCGCCGACGTCGAGCGAGGCCAGGAACGCCTCGCGGTCGGGGTGGCCCCAGAGGCAGACGACGGGCTCGCCGCCGGCCTTCAGGAGCGTCCGGGCGTACTCGCTCGCCGCCTTCGCGAGCGTCTTCGTCTCGGCCACGCTCACGCGGACGGGGACCCCTGTCCACCGGAGCACGCGGCGCCGGATCTCGCGGGCGGTCGCTTCCATGTGCTCGCGGAGCGCGTCGCCGGTCCGCCCGCCCGTCGGGAGGTGGACGAACGCCTCGTCAATGCTGTAGGGGACGACATGGGGCGAGACGGAGAGGAGCGTGTCCATGACCCGCCGGCTCATGTCCCCGTAGAGCGTGTAGTTCGAGCTGTAGACCCGCGCGCCCATGTCGGCCAGCTCGCGTCGGCACTTGAAGAACGGCTCGCCCATCCGGACCCCGGCGTCCTTCACCTCCTGGCTCCGGGCGATGACGCACCCGTCGTTGTTCGAGAGGACGGCGACGGGGAGGCCGTCGAGCGAGGGGTCGAAGACCCGCTCGCACGAGACGTAGAACGCGGAGCAGTCGACGAGGGCGACGAGCCGACGGAGCGGGACGACGGACGCTGGGGACACGAGGCGGGTCGGTGGAACTGGGAAAGAGGCTCCCCGCCCTGCCAACCCCCGTGTCACCGGCCCCGTCGGCGCCCGATGCGACGACCTCACAGTCGCCCCCTCAGCCCTCCAGCCCGAACCGGTTGGGGTACACGACGAGCTCGCTCCCGAAGCCGTGCCGCCCCACGAGGTCCGGCCGGCCGTCCTCGTCGAGGTCGGCCGCGAGGACGACGACGAGCGGCGCGACGAACGGGCCCCCAGGGAGCTCCCGCCCCTCGTACGCCGGCGGCGCCCCGCGCCCCGCCGTGTTCACGAGGAGCGCCGCGACCCCGATCCCGGTCACCACGACGTCGACGTCGCCGTCCCCGTCGAAGTCCGCCGCGGCCAGACCGTTGACCTCGGCCGAGGGGTCGTCCGAGACCGCGAGCACGGTCGACGTGAACTGGCCGGACCCGTCATTGACGAGCGCGGCGACCTCGGGCGGCCTCGGCGTCGGGGCTTCGGGCGCGACGACGAGGTCGGTGTCCCCGTCGCCGTCGAGGTCCGCCGCCGCCATCGACAGCGAGGCGGTCGAGGGCACGAGGGCGGGCACGACGCGCTGGCTCGCGACCCGGAGAGGGGCCCCGGCCCCGAACGTCGCGAGCGTCAGCCCGGCCGCCGACCCGTGGACGACGTCGTCGCGCCCGTCCCCGTCGAAGTCGGCCACGGCCAGCCCACGTACGCTGTACTCGCCGTGCTCGGTGGCCGGGCGGAGCCGGACGCGCGTGGGCCCGACGGTGGCCGGGCGGGACCCGACACGCGCGGGCCCGACCTCGCCGGTATCGAAGGCGTCGGCCGCCCCGAAGTACCGGGCTGAAACGACCTCGGGCCGCCCGTCGCCGTCGAGGTCGCCCACGGCGACGAGGCCGACCGGGTCGGCCCCCCCGAGCACGTCGACCCGCCAGCTCTCGGCGAGGGCGAACCGTCCGGACCCGTCGTTCGAGAGGAGGTCGACGGCGCCGGCCGAGCCCCCGCCGGCCACGACCGCGTCGGGGTCGCCGTCGCCGTCGAGATCGGCGAGGGCGGCGGAGACCCAGCAACACGCGTCGCGGTTGGAGGCGGTCGAGGGGAGGACTCGGAACGACAGGGCGTCGGGGCCGGCGTCCGCGAGGGCCGCGTAGAGCGTCGGGAGGCTCTCGCCGCTCGGGGTCTGGGGCGTCGCGACGACGAGGTCGGCCCGGCCGTCGCCGTCGACGTCGCCGACGGCGGGCCCCGGCCTCGGGACCCCGTCCACGCCGACGGCGACGGCCGGCCCGAACGAAATCTCGGGAGGGGGATCGGAGGGCCCCCCGGTGTCGCACGCCGAGAGGGCGGCGAGCGCGGCGAGGGCGGACGCGAGGGGTCGGGTCATGGGCGCCGAAGGTAGGCGTTCCCGCCCGAGGATCAAGGGGCGAATCCGTGGACGTCCACGTCCCGAACGGCGCTCACGCGGCCACCCGCCGGAGCCCCCTCCCGGACGGGAGGTGGAACCCGGCGAGATCACCCGGTCGCCCCGGCGCACGGACCGCTTCACGGTCGGCTCGCCGTCGACGGCGGCCACGGCGGTCCTCCCCGTCGCCCGCGTGCTCACCCCGCGACCCCGAGTCGGCCCCCACTACAGGCGGAAGGCGTGGCGGGTCAACCCGCCCAGCGCGTGGTGGTGCCGCACGGCGGTGACGATCGCGTCGTCGGCGACCGACCGGTCGAGGTCCCCGAGGCCGACGTGGCGATCGCCGGGCAACAGCGCCCCGGACCGGGGCTCCCGCCGGCTCGACGGGGGCCGCCCCCGATCCGGGACGAGACGGACGGAGACCCCGCCGAGGTCGACGGAGAACACGACCCCGGTCGCGCCGATGAAGAGGCCGCCGTGGGAGGTCCCGACCCCGACCGTCGTCCCGAGGACGCCGCCGTCCCTCGACGGGCCGGCCGCCTTGGCCGCCAGTCCCCGCGTCGCGAGGACGGTGTCGGCCTCGAACACGGCGGGGACGAGGTGCCCGCGGTACCACTCGAGGAAGGCCCGCTCGACCCGGCCCTCGCCGGCGGCCTCGGGCCCTCGCCAGCGGTCGGCGCCTCGCCGCTCTCCGAGGGCCGCGTGCAGTCGGCACGTGAGGTCGTTCATGGTGCGCTCAGGGGTCCGGGTGGGGGCACGAGTCCGTGGGCGCCGGGGGAGGCCCGGCCCGCCGTCGACGTTAGGGCCGGCTCGGGGGCCGGCGGATGGTGCGGGGGGACGAGCCGGTGCCGTCGCCTCGACCTACGGGTCCGCCGCCGGTTCGGCCTCCGGGCGTCTCGGCGGCTGCCCCCTCGGGGGGCCGCCCCCTTAGGAGGCCGCCCCCACGTCCCCCACCGCCGGCCCTATTGACGGCCTCCCCGGTCCCTCCCGATCCCGGCGCGGCGTCCGAGCGCCCACTCCGAGTCCGCCGCCCGCGGCCCGTGCCGATTCGAGGCCCCCGGGTCGTTCCCTGAGCACCCGCTCCTGACCCCTGACCGGCGGGCTCGTCACCGCGGCCCGGTCTCCACACCCGTGGAGGCCGGGCCTCTCTCGTATCCGACCGCGACGTGCGTCCCGTCGGCCTTCCACCCACGGCGAACACGCGTTCGCCCCAGCCTGCGCCGAGGGGCGCACGCCATGACCCCACTCCCATCCCAGGCCGAGGTCCGCCCTGCCGACACGCTGGTCGCCCCGTCCGTCGTCGTCGTGAAGGGGCCAGGGTGTGCCACGGCGCTCCCTCAGGGAGGCCTTCGTCGCCGACGGACTGCCAGCGCACCGAGTGAGGGAGACAGGTAGTGGGGCCAGGGCCCAGGGGCGACGGGGGGTACCGTCGAGACCCTCAGTTCCGATTGACGATCGGGAGGGCCCGATCTGCCGGCTCGATCAGCGCACGGCGGTCGAGCCGGTGCTCCGGGCCGGGCGCGGCCGCCCGCCCCGCGAGGCTCCAGGCCGTCGACCCCGCGGCGGAGGCCAGGGCGAGCTCGACGCGAGCGTGGTTGTAGAGCCTTCGGTCGGGCCGATTCGGGGGGCGGGGCATGAGCGCGATAGCTAAGACGTTCCCCTAGAATCGGCTGGTGTCTCCAGACCTTGAGCCGGTGTCCGCGGTCTCGTCCGCAGACGCGCGCCCCGCCAGACGGAGCCGACGGGCCTAGTCGACGTCGATCCCGGGCGTGAGCGGCCGGCGCGTTGTCGGCCGTCGGGTAGACCCGCGCGGAGCCGAGGTTGTGGAGGGGATCGCGGTTCGTGGGTCCGCCTCGGCGGGTCCGTGCGCAGACCCATCGAGGCGGAAGGAGGTAGGCCTCGGCGTGGGACGCGGTCACGGCCTCGGCGGCCGGAGCTCGCGGAGGACGACGCCGGCCTGGCCGGCCCCGATCGCCGGCCGCGACGAACGCCTCGCCCAACGCGAGCATCGCGGCCCGGATGAGGTCGGGCGTCAGGGCCGAGGCGACCGCGAGATCGCGTTCGACCCACCCCAAAAGCGTCTAGCCCGAAAGCTTTGGACGGTTGAAGGCCCACTCCTGGCCGGCCTCTGTGCCTACGCGTGGCGCTTGCATGAGGCCCGCCGCGCCACTGCCGAAGTGAGGGGCCGGGCTGTCGCGCCACGTGGCCGCCTCGGCCAGCCCAATGATTGGCCGGGACAGAGCCGCCGCGAGCTAGGGGCACGAGCGCAGCGTGGGACCACCGGCCGGCAGGGCCTCCCCTCTGCCCCCACCTCCGAATGGGTGGAACGACCCATGACATCGCCCTCTGTGTGGGAGAGAATGGGTTCGGTGCCTGCTGCGCCCCTGCCCGCAAACCCTCCCAACGCCTCTCCCTTGGACCCGAGCTCCCCACGCCCACTCGCTCAGACATGACCCACCGACTCGACCGCTTCGCCCGCGCGCTCGGCGCCTCCGAGCAGAGCGTGACCCGCGCCCTCCCGGGCGTCCTCGGTGCCTGGCTCAGCCTCACTCCCGAGCCGGCCGTGGCCGCGCCCGCCCTTACCTGCGAGCCCGTTCCTGCCGACGGCCATTGCCCCCCGACGCGGCTCAAGCAGGGCAAGCCGGGCAACGTCCCGACGCACAACGGCTGCGGCGCCGAGGGCGGCTCGATCCCGGTCCCGCAAGGGTTCGGGAGCGCCGCCTTCACGCCCGCCTGCAACCAGCACGACCACTGCTACGAGAACTGCTCGATGTCGCAGGCCGAGTGCGACGACGACTTCTTCGGCGGGATGGTCCACTCGTGCGAGCAGGCATACGCCGGCACGCTCCACACGCTCACACGCGGGTGGTGCATGAACACGGCCGTGGCCTACTGGCAGGCCGTCGCGCAGGGCGGGGCGCCCGCGTGGGCCGCCGCTCAGGTCAAGGCCTGCGAGTGCTGCGAGGGCGGCGGCTGCGGCCGCGAGTCCGGCCGCTGCTGAGCCCCACGCCCATGCCGACGCTCCTCGTCCTCGCACGGCTGGCCCTCGCCGCCGTCTTCCTCGTGGCCGGCCTCGCCAAGCTCGCCGACGTCGCCGGCTCGCGCCGCGCCCTCCGCGGCTTCGGCGTACCCGCGCTGCTGGCGGCCCCGCTCGGCGTCGCCCTCCCGCTCGTGGAGGTGGTCGTGGCCGTCCTCCTGCTGCCGGCGTCGACCGCGGGGGCCGCGGCGACGGCCGCGCTCGGCCTCCTGCTCGTGTTCTCGGTCGGGATCGGCGCCGCCCTCCTCCGGGGGCAAGCGCCCGACTGCCACTGCTTCGGCCAGTTCCACTCGCGCCCGGCCGGGCCGGCCACGCTGGTGCGGAACCTGGCGCTGGCGGCCCTGGCCGGGGGCGTCGCCGCGGCCGCTCTGAACGGGTCGGCAGGACCGGGCGCGCTCGCCTGGGTCGCTCGCCTGCCGATCGCGACGCCCACGGGCGTGCTGGCCCTCGCCGGGGTCGGGGTGGCCGGGGGGCTGACGTGGGGGCTCCTCGGGCTCCTCCGCCAGAACGGCCGGCTCATGCTCCGCGTCGAGGCGCTAGAGGCCCGGCTCGGCACCTCCGGGGGCCCGGCCGCCGTCGGCGCCTCGGCCCCGTCCTTCCGGTTGCCCGCGCTCGACGGCGCCGACGTCTCTCTGGGCGACGTGCTCTCGGGAGACCGGCCGGCGCTCCTCGTCTTCTCCGACCCCGGCTGCGGCCCGTGCCGGGCGCTCCTCCCCGAGGTCGGCCGGTGGCAGCGTGAGCACGCCGGCCGGTGGACGACCGTCGTGGTGAGCCGCGGGAGCGCCGAGGCGAACGCGGCCGAGGCCGCCAGGCACGGGCTGGACCGCGTCCTCCGCCAGCGGGACCGCGAGGTGGCCGAGGCCTACGACTGCCACGGCACGCCCGGCGCCGTCCTCGTCGACGCGCAAGGCCGGGTCGCGAGTCCGGTCCTGGAAGGGGCCGACGCGATCCGGGCGTGGGTGACGCAGGCTGCCCTCGGCCGCGCGCTGTCCGAGGCCGCCGCTCCGGTGCCCGCCGGGCTCCCCGTCGGCGCGCCGGCCCCCGGGGTCCGGCTCCCGATGGTCGACGGGCCTGACGTCGCCCTCGCCGACCTCCGCGGCGCCGAGGCCGTCCTCGTCTTCTGGAACCCCCGCTGCGGTTACTGCCAGCGGATGCTCCCCGACCTCCGGGCCCTCGAGGCCGACCTCGCGTCCGACCCCCACGCGCCGCGGCTCCTCGTCGTCACCTCCGGGACGGCCGAGGACGCCCGGGCCCTCGACCTCCGCTCGCCCGTCCTCCTCGACTCCGCCTTCGCCGCGGGGCGCGCGTTCGGCGCCAGCGGCACGCCGTCCGCCGTCCGGATCGGCGCGGACGGCCGTGTCGCCTCGGCCGTCGCCGTCGGCGCGCCAGCCGTGCTCGCTCTGGCCGCTGGTAGAACCGAACCCGCCCTCTAGCCCTGCCATGACCACCCGCCTCGACACCCTGGCCCGGACCCTCGGCGCCTCGACCTCCCGCCGCGACGCCCTCCGCGCGCTCGGCGCCTTCGCTGCCACGACGGCCCTCTCATTCGCCGGGACGGGCTTCGCCAGCCCACGGACCGCGGACCGCGCCCCGGTCTCGGTCCGCACGGGCGGAGCCTGCGTCGGGTCTCCCGTCCCCGGTCTCCCGGAGTTCTGCTCCAACAGCTCGAACTGCCTCTGCATGGACACGCCGGAAGGCGCGTACGCCTGCGCCGAGCTCCCGTTCGACGTCTCCTTCTGTGAGGCCCCGACCTGCGCGTCGAGCGCCGACTGCGCCGGCCTCGGCCCCGCCTACTTCTGCGGGAGCCCGGGGGACGAGTTCTGCGACGACGGCCTCGCCCGGTGCGTGGCGCCCTGCGGCCTCCTCGATTGGGCCGGCACGTGGGCCGGGGTGTCCGTGCTGGGCGGCGAGCGGCTCGACGTCCAGTTCGAGATCGCCGACGTCGAGGACGCTTTGACCGGCCGGCTCGCGGTGGCCGACCCCGTGACCGGGGCCTGGGTCGATCTCGGGACGCTCTCGGGGTACCACTACAGCACCTGGGGCTCGTGGACCATGGCGACGGGCCTCTCCGTCGCGGGCGAGTTCTCCAATGGCGCGTTCGCAGGGACGCTCGCGTTCCCGGCCGTCGGGTCGTCGGCCGCGTTCGTTGCCAACGTGACGCTGGAGAAGGTGGGCGGACCGGTCGGGGACGAGCCGAGCCCGCCGGGGAGCCGTGCCGTCGAGCTGGGGGCGCCCTACCCGAACCCCGCCCGGAACGGCGCGGCCGTCACGGTCCCGCTCCGCGTGGCCGAGCCGGGCGCGGTCCGCGTTGCCGTGTTCGACGTGGTCGGCCGCGAGGTCGCCGTGCTCCACGATGGCCCCGCCGCGGCAGGCGACCTCCGGCTCACCGTCGACACGCCGCTGGCGGCTGGGGTCTATGTCGTCCGCGCGACGACGGGCGCTGCGGCCGTGACACGCACGCTCACCGTCGTGCGCTAATCGAGCGATGTTGGTCGGGCAGAGACCTCGGCCGCGAGGTCAACCGCCGCCGCACACACAGGCACGTCGCGCCCTCGGTCAGCCAGGGCGCGCCGAAGGAGGCCCTAGACTCGGCGATCGCCGAGCCCTCACGCTCCGAGGCCGCCCGAGCGCGAGGCTGCAGACGTTCGCGAACGGGGCGGGGTCACTGGGAGCCGGCTCTCGGCCGCGTCGGCCCCAGTGACGAGGGCACGGGTGCCAGCAGAGGTCTCGGCCGGCGTTAGGATAGGGCCGCCCGAGCCTGAAACAGTCGGGCCCGTGGGAGTTACGGCGTGGGGTCTGGGCCACATACGACTCGCGCTCTGCGGCGTTATCTGCCCTCAGCTCCCTGGGCCACCTAAGCTGCCACACGCCGGAGGCCCCTCCCTACAGGCAAGTGGAACCCGACGTGGCTTGCGACCACGCCCCACACGTCGATGTCCTGCCCGTCGAGGAGCTCGATCGGCCCGTGGTCCGGGGTCGCCGCGAGGAGCACGACCCGCTCGCCGCGCCGGACGTACTGCTTGACGGTCAGCTCGCCGTCGACAGCCGCCACGACGATCATCCCCGACTCGGGCCCTACAGCTCGGTCGACGACGACGTAAAACGCGGAGCCGTCGGCGAGGGCGACGAGACGGCGGGGAGACATAGGACGAGGGGAGGGACCAGGGGGGCGCCTCGTGTCGCCCGCCCTGTCACACCCGCCGGGCCCGCCCGCCTCTGGGCCTACGGGACGGGGAGCCGGACGGCGAACGTGGCCCGGCCAGGGGCCGAGTCCAACAGGACGAGGTCGCCCCCGTGCCCCTGGACCACCGTCTCCCACGCCATCGAGAGCCCGAGGCCGGTCCCCTCGCCCGTCGGCTTCGTCGTGTAGAACGGCTCGAACGCCCGGGCCCGGGCCTCCTCCGAGAGCCCGCCGCCGTTGTCCTCGACGACGACCTCGACGACGGCCCCGTCCCGTCGCGTGAGGACCGTCACGGCCGGGCGGTACCCCTCGCCCTCGGCCGCACACCGGGCGGCCACGGCGTACAGCGCGTTCTCGACGAGGCCCGCGACGGCCCGGCCGAGGTCCTCGGGGACCGCCTGCAGAGGGGGGACGTCGGGGCCCAGGACCAAGGCCACCTCCGCGGCCGGACTCCCCGCCGCGAGCCGGGCCTGCCGCGTCGCCTCGACCGTCAGCCGGAGGAGGGCGTGGACGTCGACCGTCCGCCGGTCGCCGGGGCCGCTCCGGGCGTGGGACATCATCGACCGGACGATCCCGTCGGCCCGGCGCCCGTGCTCGGCGATCTTGGCGAGGTTGGCCCCGAGCGTGTCGAGGTCCTCGACCAGTGGGTCTGGGAGGCCCCCGCCGAGCGCGTCGGCCACGGCGTCGTGGACGTCCGAGACGAGGTCGACCGAGAGGTCGGCGAAGTTCGTCACGAAGTTCAGCGGGTTCTTGAGCTCGTGGGCCACGCCGGCCGTGAGCCGCCCGAGCGACGCGAGCTTCTCGGACTGGACGAGCCGGGCCTGCGCCCGGTGGACCTCGGCGAGGGCGGCCTCCAGCTCGTCGTTCTTCCGCCCCATCTCGTCGGAGTGGCGCCGGGCCCGCTCGGCGTCGTCGAGCGCGCGCTCGGCGGCGTGGCGGGCCGAGAGGGCCTCCAGGCGGGCCGCCATCTCTTGGCCGAGGATGTCCTCTCGGACCGCCTCGTTCCGGCGGAGGTGGCGGAGCGCGTGGCCCATCCGCCCGAGCGTCTCGTACGCCTCGGCGAGGGCGACGTGGGCCTGGCTGGCCCGGAGCTTGGCCCCGACGGCCTCGGCCAACTCCAGCGCCCGCTCCATCGTCTCGACGGCCTCCTTCGGCTTTCCCAGCGCGCGGAGGGCCCGGCCGATGTCCAGGAGGCTCTCGCACTCGTCTGGGCGGAGGCCGGCGCCCCGGCGGAGGTCAAGCGCCACGCGGTGGAGGAGAAGCGCGTCGCGGGGGGCGCCCTCGGCCTGGGCGAGGACGGCGAGCGCGTGGAGCGCCTGGGCCTCCGTCGCCACGTCGCCGGCCCCGCGGGCCATCGCGAGCCCCCGCTCGTGGTGGCCCTTCGCCTCGGCGTACCGGCCGAGGTCGCAGAGGGCCGTCCCGACGGCGACGTGGGCCCGGGCCTGTCCTCCAGCGATCCCGAGGCGGTCGAACAGCGCCAACGCCTCATGCCCGAACCGGAGCCCGTCGCGGGGCGCGTCGAGGTCGGTCGCGGCCCCGCTCAGCCCGATGAGGGCCCACGCCTCTTGGAGCGCGTCGCCGTCGGCGCGGACCCGGTCGAGGAGGGCCTGGAGGACCCGGAGGACCTCCTCGAAGTTGCCGAGGTCCCGGTGGGCCCACGCGAGCCCCTGCTGGACCCACCGGTCGAGCTCCAGTGGGAGGAGGTCCCGATCGCGCTCGGCGTCGAGGAGGAGGTGGAGCGCCCCGAGCGGGTCGGCGTGGAGGAGCCGGGCGTACCCGGCGAGGGCCGTCGCGAACGCCCGCCCCGGGGCGTACCCCAGCCGGCCGGCCAGAGCGAGCGACTCCCGGGCGAGCCCCTCGATCCGGTCGGCCTCGCCCGGCCCGAGCCCGTGGGCCAGCGCGTTGAGCGCGTCCACGCGGGCCGAGCTCGCCTCGCCCTCCAGGGCAGCGACGCGGGCTTCGAGGTCGGGGACCGGGTCGGTCATGTCGGCCGAGAACGTAGAGACGGGGACGAGGCGGGACAAGATGGGGGACGGCGGTGACACGCCGTGTCACCTGGGCCCCCTACGTTCGCCGTCGACCTCCCCATTGACCGCCATGTCCGAGCCGTCGCCGTTCGACCTCCGCCACGTCCACCCCCACCTCCGGTTCGGGACGGCCTCCGACCGGTACGCCGGGTGGATCGGCCAGGTCTACCCCGAGGACGTCTGGGCCGACCGGGTCTCGACGCGGACCAAGAAGCTCGGCGGGACGACGTACGAGGAGCGGACGCTCCCGGTCGAATCGACGGCCGACTACTTCCGCCACTTCTCCGTCGTCGAACTCGACTTCACGTTCTACCGACCGCTCGCCGACGACGCCGGGAAGCCAACGTCGAACCGGTTCGTCCTGGAGCGGTACGCCGAGCACGCCCCCGACGACGCCCGCTTCCTCCTCAAGGCGCCCCAGGCGTTCTCGGCCCGGACGCTCCGTCGCGAGCGGGCCCCGGCGTCGGCCGTGAAGCTCGACGAGGGCCTGGCCAAGAGGGGCCGCCCGGCGTACGTCCCGAACCCGACGTACCTCGACGCGGCCCGGTACGCCGACCAGTTCCTCGGCCCGGCCGTCGACGTCCTGGGCGACCGGCTGACCGGCGTCGTGTTCGAGCAGGAGTACGCGCCGAAGGGCCAGAGCCCGACGCCGGAGGCGTTCGTCGGCGAGCTCGACGGGTTCTTCGCCGACGTCCCGCCCGCGGTCGGGGGCGCCGCGGTCCAGGCCCACCTCGAAGTCCGCTCGCCGCACCTCCTGGAGCCGCCGTACTTCGCGTGGTTGGAGTCGCGGGGGCTCGGGTACGTCTTCAGCCACTGGACGTGGCTCCCGTCGCTCGGCGACCAGGCCCGGCGGGCCGGCGGGCGGTTCACGGCGGCGAACGGGGAGGCCGTCGTCCGGCTCCTCACGCCGCTCCGGACCCGGTACGAGGAGGCCTACGGGCTGGCCTACCCGTTCGACGCCGTCGTCCCCGCGCTGGCCGGGACGCCGGGGGCCCGGGAGATGATCGAGGACACGGCCGACCTCGCGGCGAAGGCGGTCGAGGCCGGGGCGGTCCTCAACGTGATCCCGAACAACCGGGCGTTCGGGAACGCCCCGCACCTCGCCCGGGCCGTGGCCGACCGGGCGCTCGACCGGCTCTGAGGCCGTACGGGGAGGTGCTCAGCGCTTCCGGCTGGACCGGACGTCGCGAGACACGAACGTCACGATGCCGACACGACGTCCAGGCCCTCCTCTCCGTCTTCCGCAGCGACCCCGACAAGCGCCTCCGCGTCATGGCCCTCCGTGGTCTCGAGGCCGCGGGCGGCGTCGTGGCGACGCTCCGGGACGAGGCGGGGGCCGAGTTGGGTCGCCCGGTGGACCCCCGGGCCCGCCACCTCCTCATCGCCATCCTCGTCGACCACTACGGGGCGCACGCGCTCCGCAACGACCGGGCCGTGGCGGCCCTCGCCCAGGCGGCCTCGACCGACCCGGGCCGGTGACCTCCCCCGCTCGTGATCCCTCGCGCCCCGTTGGGTCATCCTGGCGGGGCGCGAGTCCGTGCGGTGAGGTCATCCGTCCCGACGGCGGCGCCCTCGGCTGGACAGGGCCCGTGGGGGAACAGCGATTCCCTCTGGGTGATGCACCCGCACGTGGGGCGGAGGCTCGACACCTCCGCGACGGCCGGGGACCGGAGGAGCTCCGAGACGCCCGGGGGACCGAGGTCCGCGAGCACGGCGGAGAGGCCGTCGCGCCGCTGGAAGCGGGCCGGCCGGGGCGACCCTCCAACGGCGACCACGGCCGCCTCGACGCTGTCGCGGTCGGGCCCAGCCACGAGCACGTACGGCCCCCAGACCCCGTAGCACGGGCGCGACGTGTCGGGCTCGACGCCGCGAGTGCGGGCGCGGTGGACGGCGACCTCGGCGAGGAGCTCGCGGGGCCCGAGGAGCTTCGCCCGCTCCAGTTCGGGGACCTCGGCCCTGACGACCTCGCTGGTGGCCCAGCACCCGCACGCGCCGCACCCCCAGTTCACCTCGATGGGGGGGAGGGCCGGCTCGGGGCGGCACCCGACGAGGGCTCCGAGAGCGAGCGTGAGGAGGACGGATCGCATGGTGGCCGAACCTCGCGGGCGGGCGCGCTCCGCCCCAAATTCCGCCATCGCTTGGAACGGTTGGCTCGCACGCGGTGCCTACAGCGCCTTGTCGAGGCCGGGGACCGTGTGGCGCGGCGGACTCTCGGAGGCCCGACTCACGCGCCCCTCGCGCGTCCAGCGGTCGAGCGTCCGCGTGGACACGCCGAGGTGGGCCGCCGCCTCGGCGCGCGCCAGGAGCCGGTCGCCGAGGCGGTCATTGAGGACGGCGACGTGGCGGGCGAGCCGCTCGACCTCGGCCACCAGCGGGGCGACGGCGCGGGCGCAAGGTGGGGTCAGAGAGAGAGAGGACCAGGAGGAGACCGGCGGCGGCGGGCCGTCCCACGTCGTCCTGTACCGCCGCCGGCCGGTCACCTCACGACGGTGGCGCCCACCCCCGACGCGGGGCGGTCGCCCGGGTGACGGGCCTGGTAGACTCTGACTCCGAGGCGGGCCCGTGATGGACGGGCATGGGCGGCAGGGGGAGGCCGCCGATGTACGGACTCCGAGGCCCACCGTGTCTTGAACGAACCGATCAGAGAACGGAATCGGGGCTCCGGGTCGGGGGCGCCTCCTCGATCCCCATCCGCCGGTCGATCACGCGCTCTGCGCTCTCCCAACGTGTCGGGGACACTCCCGCGAGGCGGCGGTAGGCCCGGACGAAGTGGGACTGGTCGGCGTAGCCGAACCGCTCGACCACGTCGGACCACGTCGTGCCCGGCACTGCGTGGAGAAAGGCGTGCGCGAGCCGGAACCGGACGATCTCGGCGTACCGCTTGACCGAGACGCCGAGCACCGCGAACCGCCGTCGGAGCGTCGGCGTGCTGACCATGAGGCTGTGTGCGATCGCGTCGACCCTGATCCGCCCCTCGGCCGCTTCGATCGCGTCAACGGCACGCTGGAGGAACTCGGCCTCGACGAGGTCGCTCCACGGCGCGCTGGCAAGCCCGTTCCCCAGGAAGTCGAGCGTGAGAGCGGCCCGGCTTTCGAAGTCGGCCGCGTCGAGGAGCGCCCGCTCGAAGGCGTGGGCCGCCTCTGCGAGTGGGGCTCGGACGAGCGCGGCGAGCGCCGGCGGCCTGTCAGCCCCGCCTCGCCAATACCGCCGGACGCCGAGGACCGCCAGCGGCCCGACGGCCGGGAACGTCGCGTAGAACGCCTGGAGCCCGCCGATGACTTCCGCGGCGTAGGCGTCGGGCTGGGGACCGGAGAGCAGGACCGGGGGGATCCAGAACGGCGGGTGCCCGCTGAACTCGCCACGGGCCTGCCCTCGGACGGTGACGTTGAGGATGGGCGTGACGCCCGCGCTGACGGGGATCCGGTACGATCCGGCCGAGGCGATGGGGTACGGGACCTCGTAGAGCTCGCTGAGGAACGGACGGAGCGAGCTCGGAAGGGCGTCGTGCGAGATCCGGCGTTCGCCGGGCGCGCTCGGGGCGATCGTGTTCAGAGGCGTTGGAGCAGGGAGGCCTCAAGTAACGCCCTTCCAGCCCCTAGACAAGGGGCCACCGACAAATGCCTCGGCGCCGCAGACTGTCATCTCGGGCGTCTTGGAATTTGACCCGGGGGCGAGCGTTTCGTTCAAGACCTGCGGGGGGGCGGCGCCTGCTTTAGAGCGCTCCGCGGACGGTGGCACACGGTGCCCGCCCTTCCGCTCGACATCACACCCCGCCAAGCCCTCATGCTCAGCCCCATCACCTCGCCTCGCCGCGTCCCGGTTCGTCGGGTGTCGTCCCCTGTCGTCGTCGAACCCGCCCTGCCGACCGATCCGGCCCTTCGGTACTGGAACGCCCGCCCGTCGGCGTGGCGGGCCTCGTAGGCGTGGCCCAGCGCGAGCATCGCGGTCCGGATAGGGTCGTTAGGGACATGGGGGATCCCGGGCAGAAGGTGGAGAGGGCCTCAGAACCGCGAGGCGGTGATCAGGATGTCCGCGTGGGCCCAGGCGGCCTCGAACTCGGGGCGGAGGACGTCGGCCTCGGCGTCGCGGCCCTGCTGGCGGAGCGACCCCATCAGCCCCGTGAGCGCCCACCCGTTCCTCGGCCACGACACGAGGTCGTCGCGGTAGACCCGCTCGGCCTCCTCGGCGCGGCCGGCGTCGAGGAGGACGGCGCCGAGGGCGAGGCGGGCCTGGAGCGGCCAGTTGGGCGGCTCGGTGTACATCTGCTGCTCCTCAAGCCCGACGGCCTCCTCCAGCGCGACGACGGCGGCCTCGGTGTCGCCGCGCGCGGCGGCGAGTTCGCCGGCGAGGTACCGCTCGGCGATGCCGAGGACGGAGTGGGGCGTGTTGAACCCGAAGATGGTGAGGGTGTCGAGCGCCATGTCGGCCGCGATCGGCCGGAGCGCCGCCCACTCCGCCTCCGCCTCGTCGACGCGGTCTGTGCGGGCGAGGGCGACGCCGCGCGCGAAGTGCCACAGGCCAGTGGGGTAGTCGAGCTCAGAAGGAGGTGCCTGGGCGGCGAGGATCTCGTCCCACCCGCCGAAGCGGACGCGGGCGAGGAGCGGGATCGCCGTGATGTGCTGGACCTGCCCGCCGAGCCCGCCGGGGGCGTGGAAGAGGGCGGGGTCGGCCATGTGCGAGAGGTGGCCGGCCGCCTCCAGCGTCGCCGCCCGCATCCCCGCCATCGAGGCGGCCATCCACAGCATGTCGTGGTTGTGGGGGACGTACCCGATGGGGTAGAGCCCCTGCGCGTGGCACTGCGCGAGGTAGTTGTCGTCCGCCTCGGTCGCTAGCTCGTTCGAGACGACGGCGTCGTGGTAGCGCCCGACGCGGAGGTAGATGTGGCTCGGCATGTGGACGAGGTGGCCGGCGTTGGGGACGAGCGGCCCGAGCCGGTCCGCAGCGTCGACGCCCAGCTCTGGCCGCTGCTTCTCGACGGCGTGGATCCAGAGGTGGAGCGCCAGCGGGTGGGCCGGGTCCACGGCCATCGCGCGTTCGAGCGCGGCGAGAACCTCCTCGGTCTCGGGCTTCGGCGAGCCGTCGCCGTACCAGTAGTCCCACGGCATCGTGTCCATGAGGGCCTCGGCGAAGAGGCCCTGCACGTCGGCGTCGTCGGGGTAGCGCCGGGCGACCTCTCGCATGGCGTCGGCGTAGGCGCGGTCGAGGGCGGAGCGGTCCTCGACGGGCTCCGCGACGTACCGGGCGGCAAGGGCCTCGACGAGGGCCCGGTCGGCGGCGGGGGCCGAAGCGGCCCGCTCGCGGGCGCGCCCGAGGGCCGCCCACGCCACGGGCACGTCCGCCGGCGTCATCGGGGCGTTGACGTGGGGGCCGAGGACGAGGGCCTCGCCCCAGGCGCACATCGCGCAGGCGGGGTCGAGCCGCTGGGCCTCGCGGAAGGCGCGGGCGGCCTCGGCGTGGTTGAAGGCGTAGGCGAGGACGAGCCCCTGGTCGAAGAACCGCTGCGCGTCGGCGTCGTCGGTGTCGGCGGGGCGGGTGTGGTCGCCCAGGCCGTCGAGACGCGGAGCCAGCGGGTCGCCGCCCTGGGCGCTGGCGGCGATGGCCACCAGCGGGACGAGGAGAAGAACGGGAGCACGCATGGGAGTGGGGAGCTGAGTGTTGTAGGCCGAGGTCACCGCTCGCGGAACGAGAGCCCGAACCGTTCGCAGAGCGTGGGGACGCTGTCGAAGTCCATCTCCAGGCCGTAGGCGTCGTTGATCCGCACCACGCGGTCCACGTCGCCCCACGCCTCGGCGATCTCGCGGAAGAAGTCCTCGAACCCGGCCGGCGAGATGACCTCGATGATCCGGCACGGCACGTCGCCGGCGTTCCAGAACGTGTGCCACTGGCCGCGCGGCTTGAACACCCACGTCCCCGCCTCGGCCGTCACCACGTCGTCGCCGAGGAGGGCGCCGAGCGTGCCCTCGATCACGAACGAGTACTCGTCCTCGTGGCGGTGGCGGTGGAGCGGGGCCGCGAGCTGGCGCGGCGCGATGGGGTGGTGGACGACGGCGAAGCGCCCGCCGGCCTCGGCGCCGTCGATCTTCCAATCGACGCCGAACCCGCCGAAGTCGTGGGACGCGCGCCCGTCGGGCGGGACCACCGTGGGCTCGGTTGCGAGGGGATGTCCGTTCTCAGGGATGGGGCTCATGGCAGTCGTGTCGGGTGGGAGTGGGCGGACGACGCTCGGCGTCTCATCGGGTCGCTGCTATTCACAGTTGTAAAGGGACGAGGCTCTGGGCGGCCGGTGGGGCCTGGCCATCGGGGCGGCACACGGATCGGGCGCCGCCGTCCGCAGGGAGAGGCACGGGGGTCGTCATTCGTCCGCGCGGCGCCACGCTCGCAACCGGCCCCGCCGGTCCTGCTCGGCGTCGGCCTGGCCTCGGTGGACGTCGTGCCGGCGTCGTGACTGGCGTGCTGGGCCGCTGCAGGGACCGCGAAGCTCGCCGCGGAGGCCCACGCGAGCAGGCCCGAGTGCCAGATGGCTCGTCGGGTGGCGGGGGATGGCGCACCGCGCGGGGTCGCCATGCCAGACACGGAGACGTGGATCACAGACTCCCACGCGCCGCCCTCGCATCGGGCGGTGGGTCTCAGGCCGGGGTCGGCAATGCGAACCCCACCCGACACAGGATGGTTCGATCTAGCCATCGCCCGGGACCTCGGCCCGCGAGGCTCTCGGCCCCACACGACGCTCCATGCGGGGCCGGTACGGAGTGTAGGAGGCGGGGCGCTGACACGGCAAGAGCCCGGCCAGAATTACCGCACCATGTTTAGCGACACCGGTCGGCAGGAGCGCCATGTCGGCGGCGGCCCTTCGGCATTCCCATAGAGCCAGCGTGGGAGGATGGGCTCACATCGGGCAAGGCGTGTCGTCCCACGCGTGGCCGGTAGAGCACTGCCGGTGAAGCAGTACCGAGGCCGCGGATCGACGGCGATGAGCGCCGTCCTCGGCCTCCGCCGCCGTTACGCCTCAATCGGTCAAGTGACGGAGCCCCTTTCCTACGGGAGAGTGAAACCCGACGTGGCTCGTCACGACGCCCCACACGACGAGCTCCTGGCCCTCGGCGAGTTCGCTCGGATCGTACTCCGGGTTCGCCGCGGGGAGCGGACGCGCTCGCGGCCCCGGACCTCCATCCGCGTGAACCGCTTGGGCGTGAGCTCGCCGTCGACGGCTGCGGCGACGATCGACCCGTTCTTCGGCTCCTCGGCCCGGTCGACGGCGATCCGGTCCCCGTCGAGGATCCCGTCGCCCGTCATCGACTCGCCCCGGACGCGGAGGAAGAAGCACGAGGGGGAGTCGGCCTCGACGAGCTCGTGGAGGTTCAGCCGGCCCCCGACCTAGTCGTCGGCCGGATAGAGGAACCCGGCCGGGACGTGCTCGAGGTAGAGCTGGAGGCGGGGGCTGGGGGCGACGGCCGAGGCCGGGAGGACCTCGACGACGAGCTCTCCCGGGGGAAGCGGTCGCGTCGACGCACCGTCTCCGAGGTGGGGGGAGGTGGGCATGGGAGGGGGATCGGTCCGCCCTGACGGTCCGAGGCTCCGGAGGTCCTGGGAGGCCCCGTACGCGGAGGGTCAGTACGACCCGTGGACCGGGGGGCCGCCGGAGGCCACCGAGGCACGGCCAGTCGAGACGATGACGCCCGTCACGCCGGCCTCATCACCGGACAGAGCCTAGAACGCCGCGGCGACTCCGAGGTCGGTATGCCAACGCGACAACGTGCCGTCGATCGTGTAGCCGGTGCCGACCGAGAGGCCGACGCGTCCCAGCACCGGGCGCTGAGCGCGGACCGAGACGCCCCACGATTGGCGGATCGCCGCCGTCCCGTCGGGGGCGACAATCGGTTCCTGCCCCTGTCCGAGCCTGACTTCGGCGAAGGGCGCCGTCAGACCGCCGGTCCCGTCGAAGAGGTGGCGCGCTGAGAGAGAGGTCGATACCCCGGTCACCGCTGCCGGGTCGACGACGGCCCGAACCCGGATGAGCCAGTTGCCGGCGTATCGGGCTAGCGACCCCGTGCCGAGCGTGACCGTGTTGGCCTCGAACGTGAGGTGGCGGACCCCGAAGGAGCCTTCCCATCCGCCGCCGAGGGCGAGGTACCCCTCGCCAAGGAGGTCCGAACGAGCGATGGCGGTCGCACCGGGGGCCACCTGCGCCCGAAGGTTCCCGTAGCCGGCTCGACCAAAGGAACGGTAGAGGTCCGTCGCCGCGAACGGCGCCGTCTCCCCGTTCCGTCGCCAGTGGCCGGCCTCCAATGACGCCGCCCCTTCCGAAAATCGGCGCTGGACCGCCACCTGCGACCTTTGCCACGCCTCGCGGTCCGATCGAAACGCCTCGACCCCGTAGCTGACGACGCCGCCCCACCCGGCGCGGTGCTGTGCGCGGGCGGAGGCCGAGAGGGCCATCAGGGCGGCAACGAGGAGGGCGGCGCGCATGGTCAGGTAGAGGTCGTGGCGAATCCGGTCCGCGTCATCTCGCCCCACGACGAGTCCTTCCGCAGGAACTTCCAGACTCCCTGTAACCGCCACCAGACCGTCAGCTGGCGGTAGCCGAGGTTTTCGGCGACCACCATGACGAGGAGGAGAGCGAGGTCCCGGAGCGAGGTGTAGCGGCGGAGGGCGAACTGTTCGAGGGCCACGGCCGCGATCGACTGGCAGACTCCGAGCGCGAGGGCCAGTCCAAGCAGGAGGAGGGCCACCGGGACGTTCAGGACGCCGAGGATCAGCGAGGCCACGAGCACCCCGTAACCGACGGCCTCGACGAGGGGACCGAGCATCTCGATGAGGAGGAACGAGGGGAGCGAGATCATCCCGACCCGGCCGTACCGCGGGTTGAAGAGCATGCGCCGGTGCTTCCACACGACCTCCAGCCCGCCGCGTTGCCAGCGGTCCCGTTGACGCCCGAGGACGGCCAGTGTCGACGGGCACTCCGTCCACGAGACGGCCCCCGGCGCGAAGTCGACCCGGTAGGGCAGCCCGCGCTCGCGGTGGTACCGGTGGAGCTTCAGCGTCAGCTCGAAGTCCTCGCCTACGGTGTCGGGGTCGAGCCCGCCGACGGCGACGACCGCCGACCGGCGGAAGAGCCCGAACGCCCCGGAGATCAGCGGGAGCGCGTCGATCGCGTTCCACCCGACGCGCGACGCGGCGAAAGCCCGGATGTACTCGAGCACCTGGAACCGGGCGACCCACCCGCGCGGCATCCGGATCTCCTCAACGCGGCCGCCGCGGACCCCGCAGTCGTTGACGATCCCGATCGTCCCCGCCACGGCCACCGTCGTGCGGTCCTCGAGGTACGGCTGGGCCACGCGGTACAACGCGTCCGGGGCCAGGAGGCTGTCGCCGTCGAGGGTGCAGAGGAGCGGCGTCCGGCAGTGGTTGATCCCGACGTTGATCGCGTCGGAGCGCCCGCCGTTGGCCTTCTGAATGAACCAGAGGTCTGGTCGGCTCCGGCTCCGGTACGAGCGGAGCACCTCGGCCGTCTCGATGCGGGCCGTCCGATGGCGGACGGCTGGGACGAGGTCGAACGCCTCGATGAGCCGCTCGGCCGTCCGGTCCTTCGAGCCGTCGTCGACCACGAGGATCTCCTTGCTGGGGTACTCGACCCCGAGGAGCGCCCGGACGGCCTCGACGCACACGGTCTCCTCGTTGTACATCGGCGCGATGAGCGTGATCGGGGGAGCGCTGGTGGCCCCGGCCGCCTCGCCGACGTGGAATGTCCGGGACCACCGCCGGAGGCGGAGGAGCGCGGGGAACGCGAGCGCGGTCGTGGCGGAGTACGTCGCGGCGATGGCCACGAAGAATCCCAGCGTCAGCCCGCTGACTGCCCAGAAGAGCGCGTGGAACAGGTCGGTCATGTCGCGGGGGCGAGGAACCCGGCCTCGGCGAGCGCCTGGCGCGCCACGCCGGCGCAGGGCGCGTCGCCCTCGGCGATCGCCTGGAGCGGGGCGGTCCGACCGGCCTCGACGAGGCCGCGGGCGGCCCGGAGCGCGACCCACGGGGAGGGGTCGGCGAGCGCGTGCTCGATCCGAGCCGCGTCGTCCGGGCGGATGCTGAGGGCCGACAGGGCGCTGATGGCGTGGAGCCGGACCACCTCGTCGCCGTGGTGGAGGAGGGCGCGGGCGGCGTCCGCGTGGCCGGGGCCGCCGACGTCGCGGAGCAGCCGGAGCGCGGCGGCCTGGACCTCCCGGGGCGGCTCGCTCTCCGACAGAAGGGCCGCGGCCGTGTCGCCGGCCGGGACGTAGCCCAGCCGGCGGAGGGCCTCGGCGCACGCGGTCCTCGCCGACTCGCTGAGCTCGGGGCTGGCGAGACCGGCCTCGAGGGTGGGGCCGGCCTCGATCCCGAAGAGCGTGAGCGCCGAGGCGACGGCCGGGCTCCCCCACGCCTCGAACCCGTCGAGCGCCCCGACGACGGGGCGGAGGTACCGGAGGTCACGAGACCGTCCCAACGCTCGGGCCGTGATCATCCCGACCTCGGGCGCCGGGTCGTGGAGGAGGGGGACGAGCCGGTGGAGGTCGGGGACGGACCCGACGAGCCCGAACAGGTGCGCAGCGAGCGCTCGGCGGTCGGCGCGGCGGTCGCAGAGCCACTGCCGTGCCGTGTCGAGGTGGGGGGCCGCGGCCTCGGCGAAGACGGCCCGGCTCTCGCCCCCCAGGCGGAGGGCATAGGCGATGAGGAGCTGGAAGTAGTCCCCCCGCTCGCCGTCACCGACCAGCGGGCCCAACGACGAGGGGGGGCGCTCCCCCACGAGGGCATCGAGGAGCGCCCGCTCCCAACGGGCCCACCGCTCGGCCCGGCGCGACTCCGCGCGGTCGGCGGCGACATGGACGACGACCACGAGCGCGGTGAGCGCGAGCGCGACCACCGTCAGGACGAGGAGCCCGGTGGCCGCGGCGTCCACGAAGTCGGCCGGGGGGAAGGGGGTCACAGGGAACGGCGACGCGTGAGACGGCGGACTCCCGCGCTGACGGCGATGAGCGAGAAGGGGCGGACGATGACGTCGTCGGCGTCCAGGTCGTAGGCGCGGGCGACGAGGCGGTCGTTCCCCGGCCAGAGGATGACGCCCACGCCCAACTCGGGCCGGTCCGTCTCTCCGGCCCGGACCCGGCGGAGGACCTCGAGCCCGTCGACACCTGGGAGCGACGCGCTGAGGAGCGCCGCGTCGAGCCGCTCGTCCGATAGGGCGTCGAGCGTAGCCTTCCCGTCGCTCACCGTGGTCACTGCCATCCCGTCACGCTCGAGGCGGTGCCGGACGACGTTCGCCGAGATCCGGTCGTCCTCTGCGAGGAGGACCCGGGGTCGGGTGTCGGCCGGGGCAGGCCTCGCTACGAAGGCGGGCGCCGCGGCCTCCGACCGCGGCGCCACCCGACCGGGGAGGAGGGCGGCTGGCGGTTGGCGCTCTGGCGCCGGCATCGCCCCCTCGCGGACGTCCGGTTTAGTGTGTCGGTCAGTCATCGGAGCCGTTCGATTCTAGGGGGGTATCGGTTTGGGACTCCCTGACTCAAACGGCGGCCCGCCCCAATTCCACGCCACCCCTCGTCGTCCCCCCGGCGCGACGGGGGGACTTCACTGCGCGGGAGGGGCCTAATCTGCTGTCCACAGGGCCTGCCACGGGGGCTCACCCGCCGCGATCAACGAGGCGACGTCCTCGGGCCACAGCGGTTTGGAGAAGAGGTAGCCCTGGCCGAACTGGCATCCCATGGCCTGGAGCCCAGCGAGGTGTTCCGGTTTCTCGATCCCCTCGGCCACGATCGATTTGCCGAGGATGTGCCCGAGCTCGACCACCGTCCGGACCAACTCCCGGTTCCGGGTGCACTCGTCCATGTCCGTCACGAACGACCTGTCCACCTTGATCCGGTCGACCGGGAGCGCGTGGAGCGTGGCGAGCGAGGAATATCCCGTCCCGAAGTCGTCGAGGCAGAACCTCACGCCGCCCCGTTGGAGCCGGCGGAGCACCGTCGCCACGGCGTCTGGGTCCTCCATGAGCAAGCTCTCGGTGATCTCGAGGAGGAGCCGGCGGGGGGCGAACCCGAGATCCTCCTCGAGGTTGCCGACGGCGTCGGCGTAGCTCGACTCGAGGAGGTCGCGGCCGGTGCAGTTGACGTTGAGCAGCAGGAACGAGTCCCGCTCCCCGCGATCGGCGAGGGCGCGCTCCCATTCCGTCATCTGGCGGCACGCCTCCCGGAGCACCCACCTGTCGACGGACACGATCTCGCCTCCCTTCTCGGCTGCGTCGATGAACGCGTCGGGGTAGAGGAGGCCGAGCGCGGGGTGGTCCCACCGGACGAGGGCCTCGAACCCGGCAAGGGCCCCGTCGGAGAGCTGGACGACGGGCTGGTACGCCACTCGGAGCTCCCCGCGCTCGACGGCGGCGGGGAGATCCAGTTCGAGCCGGAGCCGCTGCTCCAGGGCCGTGTGTGTGCCCGGTCTGAACGTGGCGGCCCGGCCCCGGCCCTCCCCCTTCGCCGCGTACATCGCGAGGTCGGCCTCCATGAGGACCGAGTCAGCGGTGTCGTGGTCGGGGCGGCCGACCACGACACCGACGGAGGCCCCGGTCGTGCACGCGTGCTCATCGATCTGGACGGGGGGGGCGAGCGCGTCTTGGACCCGGGCCGCTACGTGTTCCGCGGCGTCGGGCTCCCCGACCCCCTCGAGGAGGATGGCGAACTCGTCACCGCCGAGCCGGGCGACCGTGTCGGCGGGGCGGGCGGCTCTGACGAGGCGGCCGGCGACCTCCTGGAGGAGCCGGTCCCCGACCGTGTGGCCGAGCGTGTCGTTGACGGTCTTGAACCGGTCGAGGTCGAGGAACAGAACGGCGTACGCTCCTTCCCCGCGGCGCGTCCGCTCGACGGCGACCTCGAGGCGGGCGGTGAAGAGGGCCCGGTTGGGGAGGCCGGTGAGCGCGTCGTGGTGGGCCTGGTGGTAGAGTTCGTCCTCCATCTCGCGCCGTTTGCTCACGTCGCGGATCAGCCCGACGTATCCGACCAGACGGCCGTCGCTGTCGCGGACGGGAGACCCCACGGTCTCCCCCGTGAACACGGTGCCGTCGGCCCGGCGGTACTCGACCTCGTAGGGATCGAGCGAGAGGCCGGCGCTCGCGTTGAAGCGGGAGTGACCGGTTTGGGCGAACCCGGACGGATCGGCGTAGAGGACAGCTGTGCGGTGGCCCACGACGTCCGCCGGCTCGAGGCCGAACAGACGGGAGAACGCGGGGTTGACGCTCTGAATGCGCCGCTCCGGGTCCGCGACGACGAGGGCGTCCGGGAGCGCCCTCTGAACGAGCCCCAACGTGGCCCCCTGCACATCGGCAAGGCGCTCGGCTTCGGCTCGGTCCGAGGCGAGGCCGGACGCCGTCACGAGCCCGCCGATCCACCGCGCCGCGAGCCGGACGAGGTCCCGGTCGGCCTCCGTGAAGTGGGGGGTCTGAGGGGTCGGAGACGAGAAGTTGACCGTGCCCCAGACGCTGCCGGCGACGTGGATCGGCGCGCCGATGTAGGCCTCGAGCCCGAACGCCTCGTAGCAGGGGTGGCGGCTGTGCTCCCCGCCCGCCATGTGGTCGATGGCGAGGACGTCGCCGTAGTGGAGGGTGATCGAGCAGTACGTCTGGCCGAACGCGAACACATCGCCCGCCCCCATCTCCACGCCGTCGGGCACAGCGCAGGCGACGACTTCGTACCGGTCTTTCGAGGGGGTGATCCGGCTGACGATGCCGATGTCGAGCCCGAGGAGGCCGCGGAGCCGGTCGACGATGTCCGAGAGGGCATCGACGTCGTCGATCGTCTGGAGGGCGAAGGCATCGGCGAGCGTACGCGTCCGTTCGGCTTGGGCGACCAGGGCCCGTTTTTCAGCATCGAGCTGCGCCTTCGGCTCCTTCAGCGTCTCGGCCGTCTCCCACAGCGCGAACTCGTCGGTGAGCGTGACCGCCAAGTCGGCGAGGGCCTCCACCTCCTCGTCTGTCCACGAGCGGGGGACGCGGTCGATGGTGCAGAGCGCGCCGAGGACGGTGCCGTCGGGGGAGCGGAGCGGGGTGCCGAGGTACGCGACGAGGTCGAGGTCGCGGACCGCCGCGGACTCCGAGAGGAGGGGGTGGCGGCGGACGTCCTCAAGGACGAGAGGCGACTCGTTGGTGACGACGTGTCGGCATACGGAGTGCGAGAGCGGGGTCTCGCGCTGGGAGGCCCAGGGCTCCGGGAGGCCGACAGCCCCCAGGAAGACCTGGCGGTCGGGTCCGACGAGGCTGACGAGTGCGGTCGGCGTGTTGAGCAGGCGGGCGGCGAGGCGAGCGAACCGGTCGTACCTGTCGCACCGGTCGAAGGCGAGCATGTCGGGCTGCCGAGGCGGAGGGGCCAGGGGCCGGGCCGGCGATCTCGTGAGGGAGTCCAAGACGGGGAGCGTTGACGGCGGGCACGAAGGGGCTGCACCCTCTGTATCGGTCGCCTCGGGCCCGAATCAACCGAGCGTCTGTGGACGTGCCTGCGGATGTGGCGAGGCGTCAGGTCAACGGTCGTTGGGTGAGCGAGAGGGGCGAGGGGACGGGGGCGATTTGATCCGACCCCGGCCTGACGGACACTGAGTTGAGGGTCTCCTCGCAACCCCAGACCCCCGTGTCCATGTCCGCCACCTGACGCCCTTCACCTCCGAGTACAAGCGCGAGGCCGTCCGCCTCGCCGCCGGCCTCGGCGACGTCCCCCAGGCCGCCCGCGACCTCGGCATCGGCCCCAAGCTCGTCCACCGCTGGAAGCGCGAGCTCCGTGACGACGGCCGCCGCGCCTTCCCCCGCAACGGCTCCCCACGCGACGAGGAGGGCGCCCGGCTCAAGCGAGAGTTGAAGCGGGCCCGGGAGGAGGGGGCCACCCTCAAGCGAGCCGTCTGTTGGTTCGGGGACCGGCCCCAAGTCAGCTCGCCCTCCCGCTGAGGTACCGGATGATCCAGCGAGAGGCCCGCCACCCGGTCCGGACGATCGAGGATGCCGTCATGCCCGCCAGCAGCCCCACGGCCCTGGCACGCGCCACCACTCGGCCACCAGCGGCGCCATCAGAATGACGCCCATGAGGACCGTCTGCAGCGGGACCGGCTCGGAGAGGGGAGGTCGAACCCGCGCAGCGGGGAAGGGGGGGCGCAGGGTCGTCACGGAGGTCCCCGGATTCGACCCCGCCGCGCGGTCTCAGCCAGACACACGAGCGGGCTCAGGCGCCGTTCACGGAGACACAGTCGGTCCTCTCCGCTCCCCTCTGGCCCATGCGTGCGCTCCTCCTGATGGCGGCCGTCGCCGTCGCCCCCCCAGCCCCGGCCGACGGGCCGGCCCCGCCTATCGCCGTCCGCCACGACGTGGACGACGCCCGCTACCTCTCGCTCGGGGCGGCCTTCCCGGCGGCGGTGCGCGTCGGCGAGGACGGCGGCGACGGGACGCTGATCGCGCCGGACTGGGTGCTGACCGCCGCGCACGTCGCCGCAGGCCTGACCCGCCGCACCGACGGGGCCCTCTCGGTCTTCGTCGACGGCCAGCCGGAAGGCTACGCGGTGGACCAGGTGATCGTCCACCCGGCGTACGTGCCGCGGGGGCCGGTGGACCTCGCCCTGCTCCACCTCGCGCGTCCCGTGGAGGGCGTCGCGCCCGCGGCGCTGTACCGGGGCCGCGACGAGACCGGCCAGAAGATCGTGCTCGTGGGCCACGGCGATACCAAGCCCGGCACCGGCGGCGAGTGGCAGCGGGACGGTCGCCCCCGCGGCGCCACCAACCTCGTCGACGCCGTCGACGACCAGCGCATCCAGTTCGACTTCGACCCCCCCGCCACGGCGACGCCGCTGGAGGGAACTGCCGGGCCGGGCGACTCGGGCGGCCCCGCCTTCATCGATGTCGATGGCCGGCCCTGCGTCGCGGGCGTCTCGTCGATGGGGATGCCCGGCGCGAACGGGCCCGGCACCTACGGCGCCCGGGAGTTCTACGTCCGCGTGTCCTCGTTCGCGGCGTGGATCGACGGCGTGCTGGCCGACCCGCCGGCCGAGCGGTTCGTGAACCTGCCGCCCGAGCGGGCCGGGCCGGGAGGGGCGGGTGGCTCCGGCGGGGCGCGCGTCGGCGGGCCCGGGGAGGCGCTGCCGGAGGGCGTGGCCGTGCTGGAGGGCATCGGCCTGCTAGTGGCCGAGCGGGAGGGGCAGGTCCGCATGGTCGGGCGGATCGACGAGCACTTCCCGGCGGCGCTGCTCGACGGCGGCATCCGGCCCCCGGCCGCCCTGCTCCGCCTCGACGACGCGCCGGTCGCCTCCGTGGCCGCGCTGACAGCGGCCTATGAGGCGCTGGCGCCGGGGACGGCGTTCACGCTCGAATTCTTCCACCAGGGGCAGACCCGCCGGTTCAGCCTCACGAAGTAGTCCGGGAGCGCGCGGGGGGCTCTGCCCCAGCGGCGAGGCCGTGGGCTACGCGGCGACGCCCACGGTGGGGAGGCTCGGCGCGAGGGGCGGCAGCGCAGGCGGGGGCGCCGGCCGCTCGTCCCACCCGGCTTCGCCCTCCCACCGCGCGATGACCGCTGTCGCGAGGCCGTTGCCGACGAGGTTGACCGTCGTCCGGGCCATGTCCATGAGTTCGTCGACGGCCAGGATGACCGTCACGCCCGCAAGGGGGAGGCCGAACGCGGCGAGCGTCCCAGAGAGCACCACGAGCGACGCCCGGGGGACGGCCGCGACGCCCTTCGAGGTCAGCATGAGCGTGAGCATCATGGCCGCCTGCTGGCCCCACGTGAGGTCGATCCCGGCCGCCTGCGCCACGAACACGCTCGCGACCGCGAGGTAGAGCGTGCTCCCGTCGAGGTTGAACGAGTAGCCCGTCGGCATCACGAAGCTGACGATCCGACGCGGCACTCCGAACTGCTCCATCCGCTCCATCGCGAGCGGGAGCGCGGCGTCGCTGGACGTCGTCGAGAAGGCGATGAGGGCGGGGGCGCGGATGGCGTCCCAGAACCGCCGGAGCGGCACGCGGGCGGCCAGCGCCACGGGCACGAGGGCGACGACGACGAACACGACGAGCGCGGCGTACAGCGTCAGGACCAGCTTCAGGAGCGGCAGGAGCACCGCGATCCCGCTGTGCGAGACGGTCACCGCGATGGCCGCCCCGACGCCGATCGGGACGAACCGCATCACGAGCCCGACCAGCTTGAAAGTCACCTCGGCCAGCCCCTCGCAGAACCCGAGGATCGCCCGCTTCGGCTCGCCCGTCACCTGCGTCAGCGCGACGGCGAAGAGGATCGAGAAGAAGACGATCTGGAGCACGTTGTTGCCAGCGAGCGCGTCGATGAAGCTCGTCGGGACGATCTCGCGGACGTGGTCGGCGACCCCCTTGGGCGCGACGAGCTCGGGCGGGGCGGCCTCGGCGGCGGCGGCGAGCGCCGTCGTCAGCGCCGGGTCGTCGCCCGGCCGCGCGAGGTTGACGGCCGCCAGCCCGACGACCAGCGCCACCGTCGTCACGACCTCGAAGTAGAGGAGCGACCGCCACGCGAGCCGCCCGACCTTCTTGAGGTCGTCGCCATGCCCGGCGATCCCGACCACGAGCGTCGCGAACAGGATCGGTCCGATGATCATCTTGATCATCCGGATGAACAGGTCCGAGAGCAGCTTGAGGTCGCTCGCGGCCCAGCCGCCGTGGAGCGCGCGCTCGGCGTCGGGGAAGAAGACGCCGAGCGCGGCCCCGGCCGCCATCCCTACGAAGATCCACTGGGTGAGCGAAAGACGGCGCATCAGGCGACGGCGACGAGCAGGTACGCCGTGTACCCGACGTAGGAGAGGAGGAGGAGCGCGCCCTCGAGCCGGTCGAGCCGGAAGCCGGTCCGCAGGAGGGGCAGGAGCGCGATGGCGAGGACCAGCATCACGCCGAGGTCGACGGGCCCGATGCCGCCCGGTGCGAGCGGCCGCACCAGAGACGTGACGCCGAGGATGCCGAGGACGTTGAAGATGTTGGACCCGACGACGTTGCCGATGGCGATGTCGCTCTGGCCCCTCAGCGCCGCGACGACCGACGTCGCGAGCTCGGGGAGGCTCGTCCCGGCGGCGAGGATCGTCAGCCCGATGATGGCCTCGCTCAGGCCGGCGGCCTCGGCGATCGAGACGGCGCCGGTGACCAGCATCCGGGCGCCGGCCACGAGGAGCACCAGCCCGCCGACCACGAAGGCGAGGTCGCGCCAGAGCGGCCCGTCGGCGTCGGGGAGCGCGCCGCCGGCCTCGGCCTGGACCTCGGGCGCCTCGCGGCGGGCGGCCCACAGCGTGTAGGCCGTGTAGGCTCCGGCGCCGGCGAGGAGGACCGTCCCCTCGAGCGCCCCGAGGCGGCCGTCGAGCAGGAGCGCGCAGAGCAGGAGCGACGACCCGATCACGATCGGCACGTCGACGCGGATGACCTGCGCGTGTGCGGCGGCCGGGCGGACGAGCGCGGCCACGCCCAGGATGAACGCGACGTTGAAGATGTTCGAGCCGACGACATTCCCGACGGCCAGGTCGCCCTGGCCCTGGAGCGCGGCCGAGAGGCTGACGACGAGCTCGGGGCTCGACGTCCCGAACGCGACGACGGTGAGCCCGACGGCCAGCGGCGTGAGGCCGAGCCGGAGCGCGAGCGCGGCGCCGCCGCGGACGAGCCCCTCGGCCCCGCCGGTGAGGACGACGAGGCCGACGGCAATGAGGAGGAGGTCGAGAAGCATGGGACGGAGCAGGACCAGGGACGGAGGACCGGGGGGCGTCCGTTAGGGCGCGAGCGGCGCGAGGCGGCGGTTGCGGACGACCTCGACGATGAGCGGCACCAGCGACATCGCGATGACGCCGAGCACGAACAGCCCGAAGTTCTCCTTCACGATAGGCAGGCTCCCGAAGGCGTAGCCGGTCCCGAGGAACGGGACGATCCAGAGGATGGCGCCGAGCACGTTGTACCGGAGGAAGCGCGGGTAGTCCATCGCACCGATCCCCGCCACGAACGGCGCGACCGTACGTACGATGGGCACGAACCGGGCGATCACGACAGCCCGGCCGCCGTGGCGCGCGAAGAACGCCTCCGTCTGGGCGAGCCGCTCGGGCCGGACGAGCCGCCCGGCCGCCGCCCGCCCCAACCGGTGCCCGACGGCATAGTTGACGGCGTCGCCGAGGACGGCCGCCGCGAAGAGGGCCAGCCCGAGCGTCCACACGTTGAAGGCGCCCGTCGCGGCGAGGCCGCCGGCCGCGAATATGAGCGAGTCGCCGGGGAGGAGCGGCATCACGACGAGGCCCGTCTCGCAGAACACGACGGCCGCGATGGCGACGACGGCCCACGGCCCGGCCCACGCCGCGAGGTCGGCGAGGTGCTGGTCGACGTGGAGGAGGAGGTCGAGGAGGTCAGGCATGGGCGGGGGGGCGTCGGCGGCGCTCGCCAAAGGCCGTGCCACCCCGGAGCGACGCCCGCGCCCACCCATGTGGACGCCCTCAGCCCGCCGCCGCGTTGCGGTCTGCAACGGCCCGCACGCCCGACCGGCGATCTGCAATCTCGCGGGGCATCCCCCGGGGTTTACACTGGCTTCGGCACGCGGATTGTCTCCGCGCGGCGATCCCCTCCCCCGCGATGTCCGATCCCCCGGCCTCCGGCCGCCGCGCGCTCCGCACGGCCGCCCTCTACGTCGTCCTCGTCGGCGTCCCCGCGCTCGGCGTCGCCGCCACGATCCACGTTGGGCAGAACCTCGAGGCGCCGCCGTCGGTCGGGGGCGCGTGGGCCGTCGCGCCGGACGCCGAGGGGTGCGCGCGTGCGGCGGGCGCCCTCGTCGTCGAGCAGTCGGGGCCGCAGATCGAGGCGGTCTACACGCCCGAAGGCGCGAGCGCCGTCGCCCTCCGGGGGCGCGTCGCCGACACGGCGGCCGTGCTCGGCGAGCGCGCGAGCTGCGAGCGAGTCGAGGTGGCCGTCGCGCGCGACCCGTCCCGGCCCGCGACGCTCCGGGCAACGCTCCAGACCGGCGTCTGCGGGTGCCGGACCACGTCGGCCACGCTCACCCGCGCCGACGCGGCGCCCCTCGCGGGGGGCCACTGATGCTGCTCTACCTCCTGCCGCAGATCGCGGCGATCCTCGTCCTCGGGCGGATCCTGGGCGGCCTCGCGCACCGGGTCGGGCAGCCGCGCGTGGTCGGCGAGATGGCGGCGGGCATCGTGCTCGGGCCGTCGCTGCTGGGATGGCTGGCGCCGGCCGCGCAGGCGGCCCTGTTCCCGGCCGAGAGCCTCGGCGCGCTCAACGCGATCGCCCAGGTCGGGCTGGTGCTGTTCCTGTTCCTCGTCGGGCTCGAGCTCGACCCCGCCAAGCTGCGGGGGCAGGGGCACGCGGCGCTCGTGACGAGCCACGCGTCGATCATCGCGCCGTTCCTGCTGGGGTCGGTGCTCGCGCTCTACCTGTACCCCCAGCTGAGCGACGCGTCGGTCCAATTCTCGCACTTCGCCCTGTTCATGGGCGCGGCCATGAGCGTGACGGCGTTCCCGGTGCTGGCGCGGATCCTCGCCGAGCGGAACCTCTTGCAAACCAAGCTGGGCGTCGTCGCCATCACGTGTGCGGCCGTCGACGACGTGACGGCGTGGGGGCTGCTGGCCGTCGTGATCGCGCTCGTCCGGACGTCGGGCGCCGTCGAGGTCGTGGCCGTGTTCGCGTGGACGATCGTGTTCGTGGCGCTCGTGCTGTTCGCGCTCCGGCCCGCGCTCCGGCGCCTCGCGGTCTACCACCGGACGCGCGGCGGGCTCACGCGCGGGGCCCTCGCGACGGTCCTGCTCGTCACGATCGCGTCGGCCTGGACGACCGAGTGGATCGGCATCCACGCGCTCTTCGGCGCCTTCCTGGCGGGCGTGGCGATGCCCAAGGACCCCGACTTCGTCCGCGACGTGGAGCACCGGCTGAGCGACGTCACGACGCTCCTCTTCCTGCCGCTCTTCTTCGCCTACGCCGGGCTCAACACCCAGATCGGCCTGCTCGACTCGCCGCGGCTCTGGCTCGACGCCGGCCTCGTGGTCGCCGTCGCGACGGCCGGCAAGTTCGGCGGCTCGGCGCTCGCGGCCCGGATGTCGGGGCTCGGGATGCGCGAGTCGGCCGCGCTCGGCATCCTCATGAACACGCGGGGGCTGATGGAGCTCGTGATCCTGACGATCGGCCTCGAGCTCGGCGTCGTGAGCCCGGCCCTGTTTGCGATGATGGTGATCATGGCCCTCGCCACGACCGTCATGACCACGCCGGTCCTCGAGCGGATCTACCCCGCGAGCCTCGCCCAGCAGGAGTCGGCCGACGCCGCGCCGTCGGCGTTCTCGGTGCTGCTCCCGGTGGCGCTCCCGTCGAACGGGCCCGAACTGCTGCGCGTGGCGCGCGCCCTCGCCCCGGCGTCGCGGCTGCGCGTGTACCCGCTCCACCTGCTCCGCGCCGACCGGCCGCTCGCCGACGCCCTCGCCCCGCTCCCGGCCGACGAGACCGACGCGCTCCTCCCGCTCCTCGCCGCCGCCGACGGCCTCGACATCCGCCCGCTCGCGTTCGTCAGCCGCGACGTCGGCGGCGACGTCGTCGACCTCGCCAAGGCCAAGCAGGCCGACCTCGTGCTGATGGGCTGGCACGAGCCGGTCGTAGCGAGGAGCGCGCTTGGCGGCGTCGTCCGCGACGTGATGCGGCGGGCCCCGACCGAGGTGGCCGTGGTCCTCTCCCGAGGCGACGGGGCGTGGGGCCGCGTGCTCGTCCCGTTCGCGGGCGGCCCACACGACCGGGCGGCGCTGGCGCTGGCCCGGCGCCTCGCCGAGGGCCCCGAGGCCGTCCCTGTCACCGTCCTCACGGCCGGGCTCGACGCGCGCGACGCGGTGTCGGTGGCGGCCGTCGAGGCGGCCCGGGCGGCGGGCCTCGACATCCGTCCGGCGCTGCCGGGCGCCCCCCTCGACGCCGTCGTCGCGGAGGCGGCGTCCGGGTACGGGCTCGTGGTCGCCGGCGCGTCGGCGGCGTGGGGGTTGGAGCCGTCGCTGTTCTCGGTGGCCCACGAGCGGCTGGCACGCGAGGTGCCGGCCTCGCTCCTCGTCGTCCGCGCGGGGCCCGAGCAGGGGGCGGGCTGACTACGCGTCCGAGGGCACCGACGGGCCGCCGCCTCCGGGGACGCCCACCCGGCAACGCCCGACGCCGAGGCCCTCGACGACCTCGACCTCGAACCGGACCCCGTCGTGCTCGACGGCGTCGCCCGCAGCAGGCGGGCGGCCGAGGAGGACGAGGACGAGCCCGCTCACGGTCTCGACCTCGGCGTGGACGACCGGCCGGCCCAGCCACTCCTCCAGGTCCTCGAGGCGGACGGCCCCGTCGACCGAGAACGCCCCCGGGCCGGCCGGTTCGACGTCCGGCGGCCCCTCGCCCGCGCCCTCCTCGACCTCGCCGACGGCCTCGATCCCCAGGTCCTCGATCGTCACGATCCCGGCCGTCCCCCCGTGCTCGTCCATCACGACGGCCAGTTGCGTCCGGGCCTCGCCCATCGCCGCGAGCACGCGGTCGAGCCCGGCCCCCTCGGGCACGAACACGGCGGGGCGGACGTCGGCGGCCTCCAGCGCGCGGGCGGCCCGGACGAGCCGGAGCACGTCCTTGACGTGGACGACCCCGACGACGTGGTCGAGGTCGCCCTCGTAGACGGGGTACCGCGTGTGGGCCTCGTCGAGGAGCCGCTCGCGCAGGGCCTCGTGCGGCGTCCCCAGCGGGAGCCCGACGACCCGGACGCGGGGGACCATCACGTCGCCGGCCGTCCGCCCCCCGAACGCGAACAGCTCGCGGACGACGCGCCCGGCCTCGCTCCGCATCAGCCCGCCGGCCTCGCTCTCGCGCACGACGTCGGCAAGTTCCTCGGGCGTGTGGTAGTGGCCGGCCGCCCGCTCGCGGCGGACGCCGACGGCGCGGAGGAGGGCGTTCCCGACTGCGTTCAGCCCGACGACGAGCGGGTACAGCGCCGTCTGGACGACGAGCATCGGCCGGGCCACGCGGTAGACCGTCGCCTCGGCGCGCGAGAGCGCGAGCGACTTCGGGACCATTTCGCCGAGGACCACGTGGAGGTACGTCAGCGCGGCGATGGCGAGGACCGACGCGAGCGCGTGCGACGAGACCGACAGCCCGAGCCCCTCCAAGCCGGCCCCGCCGAGCCGTTCGGCGAGCCACTCGGCGAGCGCGTGCTCGCCGTACATCCCGAGCCCCAGGCTCGCGAACGTGATCCCGAGCTGGGCCGTCGCGATGAACCGGTCCTGGCGGACGGGGTCGCTCATGATCCGCCACGCGAGCCGGGCCGCGGCCCCGCCCTCGGCCGCCCGCCGCTCGACGGCCGCGCGGGGGGCGCCGATGGCGGCGAATTCGGCCGCGACGAACAGCCCGTTGAGGGCCACGAGCGCGAGGACGATGAGGGCGGGGACGAGCATCAGGCGTCGGGGTCGGGGCCCGCCGGGGCGGGCGTGACGAGGACCGACGCGACGGCGTGGCCGTCGACCCGCTCGACCTCGACCTCGGCGTCGCCGAGGCGGAGCCGCTCGCCGGCCGCGGGGACGCGCCCCAGTGCGGCGACCACGAGCCCGCCGACCGTCGCGGCCGCGCCGACGGACGGGCCCAGGAGCTCGGCCGCCTCGTCGGCACGGAGGGCCCCGGGGAGCCGCGTCCGGCCGTCGGGGAGCGGCTCGGCTGCCGGCCGGCCCTCCTTGAACTCGTCGCCGACGCCGCCGACCAGCGCGGAGAGCACGTCCTCCAGCGTGACGATCCCCTCCGTCCCGCCGTACTCGTCGACGACGGCGGCGAGCCGGACGCGCCGCTCGCGGAACCGGGCCAGGAGTTGGTCGGCCGCGAGCCCGCCGGGCACGCTGAGGAGCGGCCGGAGGGGGGGGAGCCCGGGCCGCCCGGCCGCGAGGTGGACCGCGACGTCCTTCGTGTGGAGCACGCCGACGGGGTGGTCGAGGTCGCCGCGGTAGGCGGGGAGCCGGGTGAAGGGGCTCGCGGCGGCGGCCTCGACGGCCGCCTCGGGGTCGGCCGCGTCGACGCCCACGACGGCCCGACGCGGGGTCATGAGCTGGCGGGCCGTCGTCCGCCCGAGCCGGAGCGCGCGGCGGAGCCGGTCCTGCTCGTCGGCCTCGAGGAGCCCGCCGTCGCTGCTCTCGGCGATGAGGAGGTCGATCTCCTCTGGCGAGTGGACGTGCCGGTGGCCCCCGCCCGGCTGGAGCCCGAGGGCTCGGAGCACCGCCCACCCGCTCCCGTTGAGCACGGCGATGAACGGGCGGTAGACGACGGCCGACCACCGGGTCGGGAGGTAGGTCAGGAGCGCGGCCGGGACTGGGAACTGAAGCGCGAGCGACTTCGGGACGAGCTCCCCGACGACCACCTGGAGCGCCGTCAGCGCGACGAGCACGGCGACCGCCGCCGTCGACCGCGCCCCGACCGGGTCGAGCCCGGCCCCGATCAGCGCGTCCCCGAGCGCGATGGCGACCGTCGCCTGCCCGAACGCGCCGAGGACGAGGCTCGAGAGCGTGATCCCGATCTGGCACGCGGCGATGTAGTCGTCGAGCCGCCGTCCGTCCTCGAGCGTCGGGAGCAACCGCCGCGCGAGCGCGTGGCCCTCGCGGGCGAGCGCACGGATCTGTCCGTGCCGGACGCTCACGGCCGCGAACTCGGCCGCCACGTAGAGCCCGTTGACGAGGATCAACACGGCGATGACGCCCCAGGCCCCCACGGCTACGTCCTCGACGGACGGAGCCGTCGAGCGGGGGGAGGGTCGTCGGTCGGAGTGGGCATCGGGGGCGCCCCGGGGGCCGGGGCGGCGGGCGGGCACGAGGGCGCCGCCGTCAACCTCCGGCCCGGCCTCCTGTTCCGGTCCGCGCCGGCCGTCGGGTGGGGGCCGGGCGTCACCGGATCTTCGCCACGCGCGCCAGCGACGCCTCGTCGCCCGTGACCACGAGCGTGTGGGTGTCGAGGAGCGGCGCGTCGGGGTCGGGGACCGGCGTCGTCGTGTCGGCCAGCACGTCGTGGACGGCGACGACGGAGACGCGGTGCGCCCGCGTCAGGTCGAGCTCGCGGAGCGTCTGCCCTTCCCACGCGCGCGGGACCGCCATCTCCTGGATGCTCAGCCCGCTCCCGAGGCGGACGTAGTTGATGAGCGCGGCGCCCTGCGTCATCTGCAGCGCCAGGTTGATCGCCGACTCCCGCTCCGGGAAGACGGTCCGGGTGGCCCCGACGCGGGCGACGATCCGGGCGTGGTCGGCCGAGACGACCTTCGCGACCACCTCGCGGACGCCCAGGTCGCGGAGGGCCATGACGGCGAGCGCGCTCGCGCTCAGGTCATCGCCTGTGCTCACGACGGCCGCATCGGCCCCGCCCGCGCCGATCCGCTCGAGGACGGCCCGGTCCCGGGCGTCGCCGACGACGGCGCGCGTCACAAGCGGGGCCATCCGGTCGACGAGCTCGCCGTCGCGGTCGATGGCGACGACGTCGTGGCCCTGTTTGTGGAGGGCCTGCGCGGCGGCCGAGCCGAAGATGCCGAGGCCGACGATCACGTAGCGGTTCATGGGGCTGGGGCGTGGGGCGTGGAGCGGGGGGTCATCCGAGGCCGACGTCTTCGGAGGCGTAGCGGAACGCCGTCGGGTCGCGGCGCCGCGAGAGCGCGGCGGCGAACGCGAGCGGGCCGACGCGGCCGACGAACATCAGCCCGATCGCCGTCCACCGGCCGACGACCGAGAGGTCGGGCGTGACGCCCATCGACAGGCCGACGGTGTTGAACGCGCTCGCGGCCTCGAACATCAGCGCCAGGAACTCGGCCTCGACCGTCGCGCCCTGCGCCTCGGCCCAGGCCAGCTCGCTCCACGTCAGGACGAAGATGGCCGCGGTCACAACCCCGAACGCGACGACGAACAGCCCGACGGCGCGTTGGATCGTCCCCTCGGGGACCGTCCGGCCCCAGACGGCGACGTGGTCGCGGCCCCGGAGCCGGGCCCAGGCGAGGAGCACGAGGAGCGCCGCCGTCGTCGTCTTGATCCCGCCCGCCGTCGAGCCGGGCGAGCCCCCGACGGACATAAGCAAGACCGTCAAAAAGTTGGTGCTCGGGGCCGCCTCGGCGTAGTCGATGGCGTTGAACCCGGCCGTCCGCGCGGTCACGCTCAGGAAGAGGCCGTTGACGGCCCGGTCGAGCGGGTCGAGCTCGGAGAAGGTCCGCCCCCACTCGAAGGCGGTGAAGAGCACGCCGCCGCCGACCGCGAGCAGCGCCGTCGTCGCGAGCACGAGCCGGGTGTG
This sequence comes from Rubrivirga marina, assembly GCF_002283365.1. Classification (NCBI taxonomy): domain Bacteria; kingdom Pseudomonadati; phylum Rhodothermota; class Rhodothermia; order Rhodothermales; family Rubricoccaceae; genus Rubrivirga; species Rubrivirga marina. Next base: position 2,871,631 of record NZ_MQWD01000001.1, read on the forward strand.
CACCGACAGCCGCGGCCGTCGCTCGGGGTGACGACGGAGCCGGTCCATCAGCTCCTCCAGGACCAGGAACCCGATCCCGCCAACGGTGACGAGGGCCATCACCACGACCAGGATTCCCGCGTCGCCCTGGGCGCCGACGAGGGAGTCCGAGAACGTCGAGAAGCCGGCGTTGCAGAAGGCGCTGACCGAGTGGAAGACGGCCGGCCAGAGGGCCCCGCTCATCCCCATCTCCGGCGCCCACTGGACGTAGAGCAGCGCGGCCCCGACGGCCTCGATGCCGAGCGTGAACCCGACGACGTGGCGCGTCAGCCGGAGCGGGTCGAGGCCGACGGCCGGGCCCGCGGCGCTCCGCGCGAGGTCCTCCTGGCGGAGCGAGAGCCGGCGGCCCAGCGCGGCCAGCAGCAGCGTCGAGAACGTGAGGATGCCGAGCCCGCCGAGCTGGATGAGGAGGAGCACGTAGGCCTGCCCCCAGCCCGTGAAGAACGTCGCCGTGTCGACGACGACCAGGCCCGTCACGCAGATGGCGCTGGTCGCCGTGAACAGGGCGTCGAGCCACGACAGCGGCTCGCCCGCGTAGAGGCCGGGGAGCGCCTTGAATCCGACCGTCCCCACCCCGACCAGCAGGAGGAACGAGCCGACGAAGAGCTGGGCGGCCGAGAGCGACCGTCCCCACGCGCCCCGCTGGCGCACCGGGCCGTCGGCGTCGGTCACGAGCCCCAGGCGGCCGGCGGCGCCTCGTGCGCCCGCTCCCAGCGCGCGAGCGCGGCCCGGACGTCGGCAGTGCCCCCGGCCGTCCGGAGGGCGTGGCGGAAGTCGGCGTCGTGGCAGGCACGGGCGACCTGGGCCGTCGTCCCGAGCCCGGCGGCGCCGGGCGGGAGGAGGAGGAGCCAGACGACCTCGGTCGGAGCCTCGGCGTCGGCCACGCCGCCGCGCGTGAGGCCGAGCGCGAACGCCGGCCACTCGAGCCCGTCGACCCGGGCGTGCGGGAGGTCGACGCCCTCGCCGAGGTGCGTCGACCCGAGCGCGTCGCGCTTCTGGAGGAGCCGGAGGACGAGCGCCTCGTCCAGCCCGGCCGCGTCCGCCACGCGCGGCGCCAGCGCCGCGACGACCGCTTGCCGGTCGACGGGCTCGGTCCACACCGCGACGCCGCCCGGAGCGAGGAGGGCCGGGAGCCGGAGCGACGCGTCGAAGGCGTCGGGGGGGGGAGTCAGGGCGGGGCGGCCCCGCTTCCACCAGGGGCGGGGTCGGTCGTCGGACATGCGGGGTGGGCTTCTGGTCGTCCCTTCAACCCCGGCGGCACCCGGCGTGTTCGCGGCTCGCGCGGTGTTTGGGGATTGCGGTGTTTGGGGATTAGAGAGTCGTCACGGCCACCCCCAGCTGCCAGCGACAGCGGACGCCGGGTGCGTGTCTAACCCCGAGGTCCCGCGTCCCACGAGGCCGGAGAAGAGAGCGCGAAGCCAGAGGCGGTCCGCCGCGCGACGCCTCGAACCCAGCGTCCGCGCGGGCCTCGACAGCGCGTTACACAATGGTAACCGTCCGAGACGAACCGTCCGGGTCGCGCCGGGAGTTCGAGGGGCATGCGACTCCTTGCCCTCCTCCCGCTCCTCGTGCTCGCCGGCTGCGCCGGGTGCGAGGAGGCCGACCCCTCCGGCCTCGCGGGCGCCGTCACCGTCGACGGCTCCTCGACCGTCTTCCCCCTCGCCGAGGCCGTGGCCGAGGAGTTCATGCGCGACCACTCGGGCGTGCGGATCACCGTCGGCGCGAGCGGGACGGGCGGCGGGTTCGACAAGTTCGCGCGCGGCGAGACCGACGCCTCGAACGCGAGCCGCGTGGTCAAGGCCGAGGAGCTCGAGCGGCTCCGCGCCTCGGGCGTGCGGTTCATCGAGATTCCCGTGGCGTACGACGGGATCGCCGTCGTGACGCACCCCGCGAGCGACTGGGTCGAGTGCCTGACGACCGACGAGCTCCGGAGGATCTGGGAGCCCGAGTCGGCAGTCGAGACCTGGGCCGACGTCCGGGCCGGCTTCCCGGCCGTGCCCATCGCGCTCTACGGGCCGGGCACCGACTCGGGCACCTACGACTACTTCACCGAGGCGATCACCGGCGAGGAGGGCGCGAGCCGGACCGACTACACGGCGTCGGAGGCCGACAACGTCCTCGTCCAAGGCGTCTCCGGCGAGGAGGGCTCGCTCGCCTTCTTCGGGCTCGCCTACGTGGCCGAGAACCCGGACCGGCTGAAGGTGCTCGGCGTCGACAGCGGCGACGGGTGCGTGGTGCCGACGCCCCAGACCGTCCAGTCCGGGGAGTACGCGCCGCTCGCGCGCGTCGAGTTCGTCTACGTGAACGCCGCCGAGGCCGACCGCAACGAGGCGCTCGACGCCTACGTTCGGTTCTTCCTCCGGATGGCGGGGCCGCTCGCGACCGAGGTCGGGGCCGTGCCCCTCAGCGACGAGGCCTACCGCCTCGCCACCGAGCGCTACCACTCCCGTGCCACGGGCAGCCTCTTCGCCGGCCGCGTCGGCACCCGCGTGGTCGACGTGCTGACGACCGCCACCGAGTCCGCCGCCCTCCGGGCGGCCACCCGATGACCGACCTCGCTCTGGGGCACGGCGCCGAGGCCGTCCCGTCCGCTGCGCCCACCTTTGAGGGGAACGTCTCGCGGAGCGCCACGGAGCGGACCGTTGGCGCCCTCCTCTCGGCCTGCGCGCTCGTCACCGTCGCGACGACGCTCGGCATCGTGGCCGTGCTCGTCTGGGAGACCGTCGCGTTCTTCGGCCAGGTCTCGCCCGTCGAGTTCTTTACGGCGACGGAGTGGACCCCGCTCTTCGTCGACGGCCAGTTCGGCGTGTGGCCGCTCGTGACGGGGACGCTGCTGATCACCGTCATCGCGGCCGTCGTGGCGCTCCCGCTCGGGTTGCTCGCGGCCGTCTATGTGAGCCAGTTCGCGCGGGCCGGCGTCCGGCGCGTGGTGAAGCCCGCGCTCGAGCTCCTGGCCGGCATCCCGACGGTCGTCTACGGCTACTTCGCGTTGACGTTTGTGACGCCGCTCCTCCAGGCGGTCGTCCCCGGGCTGGGCGTGTACAACGCGCTCTCGGCCGGGCTGGTCGTCGGGATCATGATCCTGCCGCTCGTGGCGTCGTTGTCGGAGGATGCGCTCCGGGCCGTCCCGCGGCGGCTCTCGGAGGGCGCGTACGCGCTGGGGGCGACCGAGGGCGAGGTCGTCTGGCAGGTCACGATCCCGGCGGCCCTTAGCGGCATCGTGGCCTCGTTCATCCTGGCCCTCGGTCGGGCCGTCGGCGAGACGATGATCGTGGTGCTCGCCGCTGGGGCGACGCCCGCGCTCACGCTCGACCCCCGCGAGAGCGTCCTCACGATGACGTCGTTCATCGTCAACGCCACGCTCGGCGACGCGGCGCAGGGCTCGGCCGTCTTCCAGAGCCTGTTCGCCGTCGGCCTCCTCCTGTTCCTGATCACGCTCGCGATGAACGTCGGCGCCCAGCGGGTCGTCCGGCGGTTCGCCGAAAAGGCGTAGCCATGTCCGCATTCGACCTCACCGTTCCGTCCCCCGCGCTCGCCCGTCGTCGTCGGCGGGGGGGCGTGCTGCGCGGGCTGTCGCTGGCGGCCGTCGTCGTCGGCCTCGGGACGCTCGTCGCGCTCCTCGGGCAGGTCCTCGTCGAGGGAATCCCGTGGCTGAGCGCCGACCTGCTGTTCGAGTACCCGTCGCGGATCGCCGAGCGGGCCGGGCTGAAGGCGGCCCTGGCCGGGACGTTCTGGCTCATGCTGGTGACCGCGGCCGTCGCGGTGCCGATCGGCGTCGGAGCGGCGGTCTACCTCGAGGAGTACGCCCGGCCCGGACGCTTTCTGGACCTCGTGACGATCAACATCGCGAATCTCGCGGGCGTGCCGAGCGTGATCTACGGGGTCCTCGGGCTGGCCGTGTTCGTTCGCGTGCTGGGCTTCGGCGCGAGCTTCGTCGCGGGCGGGATCACGCTCGCGCTCCTCGTCCTGCCCGTCATCGTGATCGCGACGCAGGAGGCGCTCCGGGCCATCCCGAAGGGCGTCCGCGAGAGCGCCTACGCGCTCGGGGCGACGCGCTGGCAGGTCGTCCGCGCCCACCTGCTCCCGCTCGCGGCGCCCGGCGCGCTGACCGGCATCATCCTCGCGCTCAGCCGGGCCATCGGCGAGACGGCCCCGATCCTCGTCGTCGGCGCGGCGACGTTCCTGGCGTTCCTGCCCGCGACGCCGCTCGACGCCTTCTCGGCGCTCCCGGTCCAGATCTACAACTGGGCGTCGCGGCCGCAGGACGAGTTCCGCGGGCTGGCCGCGGCCGGGATCCTCGTGCTCCTCGCCGTCCTCCTCGTGCTCAACGGCCTCGCCATCTGGCTCCGCGACCGCGCGGAGAGCCGGACGGCCCGCTAACCCTCTCCCCATGACCACGACCCTCCCTCGTCCCCGCCCCGTCCGCGCCCCGTCCGAGGTGGCCTACGAGCCCCCGATCAAGCTGGAGGTCCGCGACCTCTCGGTCTGGTACGGGTCGACCCAGGCGCTCCACGGCGTCTCGCTCGACGTCCCCGAGCGGTCGGTCCTCGCCCTCATCGGCGCGTCGGGCTCGGGCAAGAGCACGCTGCTCCGGGCGATGAACCGGATCCACGAGCTCACGCCCGGCACGCGGACCGAGGGCGACGTCCGCCTCGACGGGCAGTCGGTCTACGGCGCGGCCGACCCGGTCCTCGTCCGGCGGCACATCGGGATGGTGTTCCAGGCGCCGAACCCGTTCCCCAAGACGATCTACGAGAACGTGGCGTGGGGCGCCCGCATCAACGGCCTCGACGGCGACATGGACGACCGGGTCGAGGAGGCGCTCGAGCAGGCGGCCCTCTTTTCCGAGGTCAAGGACCGGCTCCACACGTCGGCGTACGGGCTCTCGGGCGGGCAACAGCAGCGGCTCTGCATCGCGCGGGCCCTCGCCGTCGAGCCGGCCCTGCTCCTGATGGACGAGCCGACGAGCGCGCTCGACCCCCGCGCGTCGGCGCTCATCGAGGAGACCGTCCGGACCCTCGCCGATCGGTACACGGTCGTGATCGTGACGCACAACATGCAGCAGGCCCGCCGGGTCTCGGACCGGACTGCGTTCATGGACGCTGGCCGCCTCGTCGAGGTCGGCGAGACGCCGCAGGTGTTCGAGGCCCCGCGAGAGGAGCGGACGCGGGCCTATGTCTCCGGCCAGTTCGGCTGACGCCGCCCCCGCCGCGGGGCGGCGGCGGCCGGGGCCACCGTGCATCGTGCAACGCAGACGCGTATGGCCGTGCGGTCCGCACGACGGGGCGACGGCGGGAGGCCCCTGGGACGGGGCGTGAGAGTGGGGGGAACGTGGCACGGAGTTTCGTAGCGGCGGCCAAGGCCCTGCTGGGCCCTCACTCCACCCCCGACGGCGCGCCCGTCCTCCGCATACCCGCATGGCAGACGCCTCGCAGACCCGAGACGCTTGGGGAAGCCGCATTGGCCTGATCCTGGCGATGGCCGGCAACGCCGTCGGCCTCGGCAACTTCCTCCGGTTCCCCGTGCAGGCGGCCGAGAACGGCGGCGGCTCGTTCATGGTGCCGTACTTCATCGCCCTCCTGCTGCTCGGCATCCCGCTGATGTGGGTCGAGTGGGGGATCGGGCGTCACGGCGGACGCTACGGGAAGGGCCACGTGCCCGGGATGCTGGCGGCCCTCTGGCGGCACCCCGCCGCGAAGTACCTCGGCGTGATGGGCATGGCCATCCCCATCATCGTCCTCATCTACTACACGTACATCGAGTCGTGGTCGCTGGCGTACGCGGTGTTCTCGATCTCGGGGACCTTCCAGGACCGCTCGCCCGACGAGATGGCGTCGTTCCTCGCCGACTACCAGTCGGGGGGGGCGTTGGCGATCGGGTTCTTCGTCGTGACGCTGGCGATCAACGTCTGGGTCATCTCGAAGGGCATCGAGCACGGGATCGAGCGGCTGGCGAAGATCGGGATGCCGGTCCTGTTCCTGTTCGCGGTCGTCCTCGCGGGCGTGGTCCTGTTCGCGCTCACGGCGCAGCCCGGCGCGGGCGGCGCGACGGCGGCCGACGGCCTCGAGTTCATCTACAGCCCGGACTTCTCGCTCCTCGGGAGCCCGAGCGTCTGGCTGGCGGCCGCGGGCCAGATCTTCTTTACGCTCTCGGTCGGGATGGGCACGCTCTCGGCCTACGCGAGCTACCTCAAGAAGGACGACGACCTCCTCCTCTCGGGCCTCGCCACGAGCGCGACGAACGAGACGGCCGAGGTCGTCCTCGGCGGGACGATCGCGATCCCGGCCGCGGTCGCCTTCTTCGGCGTCACCGGGGCGGTCGCGATCGCGGGCGAGGGCGCCTTCAACCTCGGCTTCGTGACGATGCCGATCGTGTTCCAAAGCCTCCCGCTCGGGGCGTTCCTCGGCTTCATGTGGTTCGGGCTCCTCTTCTTCGCCGGCATCACGTCGTCGGTCGCCATGGCGACGCCGCTGATCGCCTTCTTCCGCGAGGAGTTCGGGGCGCGCCGCGAGCCGGTCGCCTGGGCGCTCGGCGGCCTCGTCCTCGCCGCCGGCCTCCTCCACGTGGCGCTCCTCGATCGCGGGTTCCTCGACGAGTGGGACTACTGGGCGGGGACGTTCGGGCTGGCGCTCTTCGCCCTCGTCGAGGTGGTCCTCTTCATGTGGGTGTTCAAGCCCGAGAACGCGTGGCGCGAGCTCCACGAGGGCGCCGACATCCGCCTCCCGCGCGTGTTCAAACTCGTGCTGACGTACGTGACGCCGGCCTACCTCGGCCTCCTGTTCCTGTGGTGGGCCGTCGCCGACGCCGTGCCGATCCTGGCCATGGAGCAGACCCCGAACGGCACGCCGTACGCGCCCGAGGACGTGCCGGTCGTGCTCCTCTCGCGCGGCGTGATGGTGCTGCTCTTGGTCGTCGGCGCCGTCCTCGTCCGCGTCGCGTGGAAGCGGAACGGCTACGACGACCGCGCCGGCCTCCCACTCGTCGACGACCCGGCCCTCTCGCGGCAGGCCCGCGAGGCCGCCGAGGTGGGCGCCCCCGCTGTCCCCCCTGCCCCTGCCCTCGAGGTCTCCTGATGCCCGCTCTCTTGCTGCTCCTCCTCCAGGACGCCGACCTCGCGTCGCGCGTCGTCGCCGACGGCCAGATGGACCCCGCAGCGCTGGCCTTCCTCGCCGTCAGCTGGGCCTGCGTCCTCGGGCTCACCGGTTGGGCCTTCGCGCGGATCCTCCGCAAGCCGACGCCCTCCGCACCCGAGCTGTAGCCCCACCTCGGCGTCGAGGCCGGCCCGATCCCCTACGACGTCCGCTCTCCCTCCGGGAGAGAGACAGGGCACGGGTCGCCGCCCGTCGGATCAGGGAGTCGATTCCAGCGCCGAGGCCGGCCGGCCCCCATCCCTGGCCGCGTCGACGCTCCTCGGCAACTCCCTCCGCTCCGGGCCTGCCTCGGCGTCGTCGAGGCGGGGGGGGCTGCGGTTGCAGCATCGGAGTCCGCGTGGCCCGTCGTCCGGGGTCCGTCGTTCCCCGCCCGCCGCCCTAGAACCAGACCACCCAGATCATCAGCAGCGACACCGCCCCGACGATGAGGTTCGCCGCGGCCCCGCTGACCAGAAAGTCCGAGACGCGGTACCGCCCGGCCGACATCACCATCATGTTCGTCTGGTAGCCGATGGGCGTGAGGAAGCTGCACGACGCGGCCACGGCGATGGCCAGCGCGAAGGCCTCCGGCGGCGCGCCGACCGCCCGGGCCGATTCGAGCCCGACCCCCACCATGAGAGCCGCCGCGGCGTTGTTCGTGATGAGCTCCGTGAGCAGGCTCGTCGCGACGAAGGCGGCCACGACGACGCCCATCGCCCCGAACGGCCCGGCCGCGCCCCCGACGGCGACGGCGACCGCTTCGGCGAGCCCCGTCTGCTCGATGGCCCGCCCCAGGCCGAACGCCGAGGCGATCACGAGGAGGACGGGGAGGTCGACCGACCGCCGGGCCTCGGCGCCGCTGAGGCACCCCGAGGCGACCATCGCCAGGGCCCCGACGAACGCCGTCGTCGCGATCGGCACGTCGAACACGGCGGACACCCCGATGACGCCCGCGAGGATCGCCAGCGACGTGGCCCTCCGCGCTGGCGGAGCCGGCGCCCGCCCCGGCCGCACGCGGGCGACGACGACGAACGTGTCGCGGTCGCGGCCCCACCGCTGGGCGAACCCGGTTGGGGCCTCGACGAGGAGCAGGTCACCGGCCTCGAGGGCGGCCCGCCCCAGGCCGCCCGTCAGCGCCCGGTCCCGCCGCCGGACGCCCACCACGACCCCGCCGTACCGCTCGCGGAACGCGACCTCACGGAGCGTCCGGCCCACCAACTCGGAGCCGACGGCGACGACGGCCTCGAACAGGGGGAGCCCGTCGCCCAGGCCGCGGACCGGCCGCCCGAGCCCGGGCCGTCCGAGGAGACCGTCGAGGGCGTCGAGCGCTCCGACGAACAGGAGTCGGTCGCCGGCTCGCAGGACGGTCGCGGGCGTCGCCGGGGTCGCCTCGCTGTCCCGTGGCTCGATGTGGGCGAGGTACGCCCCGTCCAGGTCTCGCAGGCCGGCCTCCTCCACGGATCGGCCCACGAGCGGCGAGCCCTCGGCGACGCGCACCTCGAACAGGCACTCGGCAGGGACCGGTCCGGCCTCGACCGCGTCGAGCCCACGGTCGGGCAAGAGCCGGTGACCGACGAGCCCGAACCAGGCGACGAGCGCCAGCGCGGCCGGGAGCGCGATCGGCGTGAGGTCGAACAGCCCCATCTCGGGGCCCCCTGCCTCCACGACGAGCCCGGCCACCACGAGGTTCGTGCTCGTCCCGATGAGCGTCGTCGTGCCGCCGACGATGGCCGCGTACGACAGGGGGATCATGAGCTTCGACGGGGCCACGCCGGCCCGCGCGCACCACGCCTGGACGCGCGGCATGAGCATGGCCACGAGCGGCGTGTTGTTCAGGAAGGCCGAGAGTGTGGCCGTCGTCAGCATGAGCCGCGCCGTCGCCCGGCCCACGCCCTCCCCGTTCCGGAACAAGAGCCGGTCGGCGAACGCGAGCGCGCCCGTCGCCTGGACGCCGGCCGCGACCACGAACAGCGCGCCGACGGCGATGACGGCCGGGTTCGCGAAGCCCGCGAAGGCGTCCTCGGGCGTGAGCACGCCGGCCACGAGGAGCGGAGCGAGGCTGGCGAGCAGGAGGAGGTCCGGCCGCGCCACGCCCCGCACGAGCGCGACGAGCAGCGCGGCGACGACGGCGAGCGTGAGCCACGCCTCCCAGGAGAGCCCGGCCACCAGGCTACAGGAGGGCCGGGGCGTCCGCCCCGGCGCCCCGTGCGACCCCATCTCCCTCGGCGACGGGCGCGGCCTCGGACTCCGGCTCGACGGGAGACTCGGGAGAGGCCCCACGGCGCCCCAAAACGCGCCCGGCGCGCGCGCGCCAGCCGTCGAGGATTTCGTAGACCGTCGGGATGACGAGGAGCGTGAGGAGCGTCGACGTGATCACACCGCCGATGACGGCGGCCCCGAGCGGGCGCCGGAACAGGGCGCCCTCGCCGTGCCCGATCGCGATCGGCACCATGCCCGCCACGAGCGCGACGGTCGTCATGAGGATCGGCCGGAGGCGCACGGCGCCCGCCTCGATGAGCGCCTCGCGCGTGGGCATCCCACGCGCCTTCGCGTCCTTGGCGAAGTCGATGAGCAGGATCGCGTTCTTGGCCACGATGCCCGCCAGCAGGATCACCCCGATCATCGACATGATGTTGATCGTGCTCCCGGCCACCCACAGGCCGCCCATGACGCCGACGAGGGAGAGCGGGAGCGACGCCAGGATGGCGAGCGGGTCGAGAAACGACCCGAACTGGAGCACCAGGATGAGGTACATCAAGAGGATCCCCGACCCGAGCGCCGTCAGGAGCGTCCCGAACACCTCGGCCTGGTCCTCGGCCTCGCCGCCGGTCGAGAGCGTGACGCCGTCGGGGAGCGGGCGGGCCTCGGTCTGGCGGGCGATCTCGGCGAGCACGCCGTTGAGGCTCGCGCCCGGCGCCACGTTCGCCTCGACGGTCACGACAGCCTCCCCGGCGAGGTGCTCGACGAGCGCTGGACCCAGTCCGTCGCGGACCGTCGCGACCTCGTCGAGGGTGATCGCCCGCGCGCCGTCGGGGCCGGCGACGCGGACCGGGAGCGCGGCGAGGTCCCCGGACTCGGCCCGGTAAGCCTCGGCGTAGCGGACGACCACGTCGCGCGTCTCTCCGTCAGGGTCCACCCAGTCCCCGGCGTCGACGCCGGCGAACGCCGGGCGGAGTGAGGCGGCGAGCGTGGCCACGTCGACGCCCCGCTCGAGGGCCGCGTCGCGGTCGATCTGGACGTCGACTTCGGGGCGGCGCCCGCGCGTCGAGAGGCCGACGTCGGTCGTGCCCGGCGTCGCTTTGACCGTCGCCAGGAGCCCCTCGGCGGCCTCGGCGAGCACGCCCGCGTCGGCGCCCGAGAGGCGGAGTTGGATCTGCTTCGCGGCATCGAAGCCGGTCGCGAGCGAGACCTCGACGCCCGGGACCTCGGCCACGACGCGCTGGCGGAGCGCGTCGGCGACGTCCGTCTGGCCCCGCTCGCGGTCCGCGATCGGCACGAGGCGGACGTAGACGGTCCCCTCGTCGACGGCCCCGCTCTCGGCCGAGACCGTCGCGTAGGTGTAGGCCACCTCGGGGAGCGTGTGGGCGATGGCGTCGATCTGCCCCAGACGCGCGCGCGTCGTGGCGAGCGACGTCCCGGGCGGGAGCGTGACCGCGATGCGCGCCTCCGAGTTGTCGTCCTCGGGGAAGAACCCACCGCCGACGAGCCCGAGCGCCGGGAGCGCGAAGGCGGCCACGAACGAGGCCCCCGTGATCGCCAGGACGCTCTTCGGGTGGTCGAGCGCCCACGCCACGACGTGCCGGTACCCCTCGGCCTGCCGGTCGAACCACGCGTTGAAGGCGTCGAGACGGCGCGTGACCCAGCCCCGCTCGTGGGCCGGCCGGTGGGGGTCGGGCCAGTAGGCCGAGAGCATGGGGTCGAGCGAGAAGCTGACGAACAGGCTCACGAGGACGGAGCAGGCGATCGTCAGCGCGAACGGCTGGAACCACTGGCCCGCGAGCCCGCCGATGAACGCGATGGGCACGAACACGGCCACGATCGCGAACGTCGTCGCGGCGACGGCCATCCCGATCTCGGCCGTCCCCTCGCGCGCCGCCTGGAGGTGGCTCTTGCCCATCTCGACGTGCCGGACGATGTTCTCCCGGACCACGATGGCGTCGTCGACGATGATGCCGATGGCGAGCGTGAGCCCGAGCAGCGACATCGTGTTGAGCGTGAACCCGGCGGCGTAAACGGCGGTGAACGAGGCGAGCATCGAGACCGGGAGCGCGAGACCGGTGATGACCGTCGACCGCCACGAGTTGAGGAAGACGAACACGACGAGGACCGTCAGCGCGAGCCCCTCCAGGAGCGTCTCGACCACGTTCCGCACCGAGTCCGAGACGCGCTCGCCGGCGTTCTGGACAACGGCCACCTCGGTCCCCGCCGGGAGCTGCGGGCGGACGGCCTCGACGGCCGCCAGCACGTCGGCCGCGACCGTCGTGGTGCTCGCGTCGGACGCCTTGATCACGTCGACGCCCACGGCCGGCTGGCCGTCGTAGAGCGCCAGCGAGCGGGCCTCCTCGGCGCCGTCCGAGACGGCCGCCACCTGGCCCAGCACGACCGTCCGTCCGTCGGCTCCGGCGCCGATGGGGAGCCGCGCGAAGTCCTGCGGGTCCCGCAGGCGGCCCTCCAGACGGATCGCCTGTTCACCCCCGCCCGTCTGGAGCCGGCCCACAGGCGCGGCCAGGTTCTGCGATCGGAGCGCCCCGACGACCTGCCCCGCCGAGACGCCGAGGCCGGCGAGCGCGTTGGGGTCGAGCGCGACCGTCAGCTCGCGGTCCTGCGCCCCGGCCACGTCGACGCGCGCCACGCCGGGCACGCCTCGGACGGCCCGGGCGAGGTCGCGGTCGGCCAGCCGCGTCAGCTCGGTGGACGAGAGGGCCGGGTTGGTGAGGGCGACCGACACGATGGGGAAGTCATTCGGCGAGAACCGCCGGACGACCGGCTCCTCCATCTCGGCCGGGAGGTCGGCGCGGATGGCCGAGAGGGCGTCGCGGATCTCGGTCGACGCCTCCTGCCGGTCGGTCCCGAAGCTGAACTCGACCGAGAGCTGGGCATAGCTGTCGAACGCCGTCCCCTGGATCCGCTCGACGCCGGAGATCCCGCGGACCGCCTCCTCGATGGGGTCCAGCACCTCGCGCTCGACGCCGTCCGGGGAGGCCCCGGGGTACGCCACGCCGACGACGAAGAACGGCGGGTTGATCTCGGGGAACTCGTCGGTCTCCAGCCGGAGGAGCGCGACGAGCCCGAAGGCGACGAGGGCCAGCACCGCCACGACGGTGACGAGCGGGCGGCGGATGGCGAGGTCGGAGACGAACACGAGGGCTAGGAGCGATCGCCCCGGCGGCGGGCGCGGACGGCGGAGCGCGCGGCGAGCGTGAGGAGGCCGACGCCCACGGCCGGCTCGAGCGCGTCGGGCACCAGTCGGCTCGGGATCCCGACGAGGAGGCCGGCCCCGCAGAGCGCGGCGAAGGAGACGGCCCACCCCCGCCAGAACCGGACGGCCCGCGTCTGGCGGGGGGAGACGCCGCCGGCCACCATCCCCGGTGGCCGACGGGCTAGGCCGCGAGCGACGAGGCCCATCGGACCGTGAGGGCGTCGCGGAGGACGGCGGCCTCGCCCTGGACCTCGTCCACCCGGCTCTTGACCACATCGCCGATGGACACGACGCCGACGACGCGTCCGTCCTCGACCACGGGGAGGTGCCGGATCCGGCGGGCCGTCATCCGCGCCATCAGCGAGCGTACCCCGTCGCCGGACTCGCAGGTCTCGACGGGAGTCGACATCTCCAGTCGGACGGGCCGGGCCAGCGCCAACGCGCCGCTTTCCGCGACCGCACGGACGACATCGCGTTCGGACACAATGCCGACGAGGGCCTCGCCCTCCAGGACGAGGAGCGCGCCGACGTCGCGGAGTCGGAGCCGACGGGCGGCCTCGATGAGGGGGGCGTCGGGGGCCACCGAGTGGAGGACGGGGCGTTTCTGGCGGAGGATGTCGCGGGCGGTCATGGGCTGAGCGGGGAGGACTGGCCTCGTCGTTCCCAACCCCGTGCCAGACCGCGAAACCGATCCGGAGGGCCCCCGGGCGCCGCCACGTCGTGCGCCCTGCACCTCGGCGTCCCTCCCCGTTGCACCCTGCAACGCGCGCTCCGGCCGGACGAGCGCGTCCGTCAGCCCAGGCCGTACCGCTTCCGCTTGCGCCAGAGCGTGGCCTTGTCGATGCCGAGCACGCGCGCGGCCTCCTCGTAGTCCTTCGACCGGGCGAGCACGCGGACGATGTGCCGACGCTCGATCTCCTCCAGAGAGAGCGCGGCGTCGTCCGTCGGCCGGTCCGTGGAGCCCTCCGCCTCGCGGACCTCCTCGGGGAAGTGCCTGGGCTCGACCGGCCCGCCCTTGGCCAGGACGACGGCCCGCTCGACGGCGTTCTGGAGCTCCCGGACGTTGCCCGGCCAGCGGTAGGCCGCCAGCGCCGCGAGCGCGGCGTCGGACCACGACGGGACCGGCCGGCCGGCGGCCTCTGCGTAGCGGGCCCCGAGGTGCTCGGCCAGGAGCACCACGTCGCCCGGCCGGTCCCGGAGCGGGGGGAGCCGTACGCGGACGCCCGCGATCCGGTAGTAGAGGTCCTCCCGGAACGTCCCCTCACGCAGGGCCGCCTCGAGGTCCCGGTTCGTCGCGGCCACGACGCGGACGTCGGCCCGGCGCGGTGTGGCGTCGCCGACCCGCTCGTACTCGCCGGACTGGAGCACGCGCAGGAGCTTGACCTGGACCGGCGCCGGCACGTCGGCGACCTCGTCGAGGAAGAGGGTCCCGCCGTCGGCCCGCTCGAACCGGCCGGCCCGGTCGGCCTGGGCGCCGGTGAAGGCGCCGCGGACGTGCCCGAACAGCTCGCTCTCGACGAGCTCGGCCGGGAGCGCGGCGCAGTTGACGGCCACGAGCGGGCCGCGCCGGCCGCTCCGCTCGTGGACGAACTGGGCGACGAGTTCTTTCCCCGTCCCGCTCTCGCCCGTCACGAGCACCGGGAGCGCGCTCTCGGCCACGTCGGCCGCCAGGGCGAGGGCGTCGACGAGCCCGGAGTCCTGCGTCACGATGGGGCCCGCCTGCCGCTGGCGGCCCAACTCGGCGCGGAGTGCCCGGAGTTGGGACCGCAGCCGCCCGTGCTCGACGGCGCGCTCGACCATGACCCGGAGCGCGTCGACCTCGTACGGCTTCTGGAGAAAGTGGAAGGCCCCGGCCCGGACGGCCTCGACGGCCGCCTCGACGGTCCCGTGCGCCGTCACGATCACGACGGGCGTCTCGGGGGCCCGCTCCTGGAGCCCGTCGAGGACGGCCATCCCGTCGAGCGGGGCCATCCGGAGGTCGACGAGCGCGACGTCGAACCGCCCCGGGGCGACGGCATCGAGCGCGTCGTCGCCTCGAGCGAAGGCCTCGACGGCGCACCCGAACGAGTGCAGGGCGGCCCGGGTCGCGGCGCGGACGTGGGGCTCGTCGTCGACGAGGAGGACGGTCGCGGAGGGGGCGGTCATGGCGAGGGGGAGGGGACTGCGGGGATCGAAACGAAGAACCGCCCGCCGGGGCCGGGCTCGGCCCATGCCCGCCCGCCGTGGGCCTCGGCGACGCGGCGGACGATCGTGAGGCCGAGCCCGGCGCTCCCGGCGCGCGCGTCGTCAGGCGTCCCGAGTTGAACGAGCGGCTCGAACACCCGGTCCACGGCGTCGTCGGGGAGCCCCGGCCCGTCGTCCTCGACCGCGAGCCGGACGCCGCCGGGGGGCGCCTCGACGCGGACGACGACGCGGGACGCCGCGTGGCGGACGGCGTTGGCGGCGAGGTTCGAAAGCGCCATCGCCAGCCCGTCGGCGTCGCCCTCGACGATCGGTACGCCCGCCGCTTCGACGGCGACGTCGACGCCCCGCTCGGCCGCGACGAGCCGGACGCCCTCGGCCGCCGCGTGCGCGACCTCGGACAGGTCGACCGGGCCGACCGGTCGTCCGCCGACCTCGACCCGGGCGAGGTCGAGGAGCCGGGCCGTGAGCGCCTTCATCCGCTCGACGTCGCCTCGGACGATCTCGGCCAACTCGCGCTGGTCGTCCGACAGGGGGCCGACCGCGCCGCGGAGGAGGAGGTCGGCCGCCACGTGCATCGAGGTCAGGGGCGTGCGGAGCTCGTGGCTCACGGCGGCGAGGAACTCGCGACGCGCCACGTCGAGCGCTCGGAACGGCGTGACGTCGTCGAGGACGAGGACCGCGAGCCGGTCGGGCGAACTCCCGGTCGGTTCATCGGGCTCGGCGGGGACCGACACCTCGGTCCGGCGGAGCCGGAACGTCTGGTGGCCCACCTCGACGAGCGGGTCGGGACCGTCGGAGGGGCGGGCCGAGGCGAGGGCCGAGGCGACCTCGGCGAGCGGCCGGCCGGGGGCTCCGCCGCCGACGAGCGCCTCGGCCGCCTCGTTGACCAGGCGGACGCGGGCGTCGGGCCCCTCCGTCACCACGACCGGGCTCGGGATCGCGGCGACGAGCGACTCGGCCGTCCGCTTCTCGCGGAGGAGCGCCCGGACGTTCAGCGCCTCATACGCCTCGAGGCGCTCGGCCATCTCGTTGAACGCCCGCGCGAGGGCCCCGACCTCGCCGCCTGCGCCGGCCCCCACGCGCTGGCGGAAGTCGCCGCGCCCGACCTCGGCGACGCCGGCCGTGAGGTCGCGGAGAGGGCGGGTGATCCGCCGAGTCAGGAGCGCTCCGGCGACCCCCGACGCGACGACGGCGCAGGCGACGGCGAGCAGGAGGAGCCGCCGGGCCCGCTCTCCGGCCGCCTCGGCGCGCTGGGCGCGCTCCGTCGCCGCCCGCTCGTTGAGGACGAGGAGCCGGGCGCGAAGGCCGTCCACCCGCGCGGCCGACGCCTCCCCCTGGCGGTAGGCGTCGAACGAGGCCGCGAGCGTGTCGAGCAGGGCCGGCTCCTCCGGGAGCACGGCGGCCGTCCGGGCCTCGCCGAGCGCGTCGCGGAACGCGCGGTCCGCTCGCTCGGCCTCCCCGTCGTCGTCGCCGAGGCGGGCGGCCTCGGCCGCGTCGAGGGCCCGGCCCATCCGCTCGGCCGCGACCACGCTCCGCACGTTCTCGTCGAGCGTCTGGGTCACGGCCCCGCCGAGCCGCCCGAGGAGCGCCGCCGCGACCGCCCCGATCCCGACCGTGAGGAGGGTCAGGGCGAGGAAGCTCAGGGCGATCTGGACGGCGAGTCGGCGCACGGGCGGGCAGGTGGGGCCCGGAGGGTACGGCCGTTCACATCGTCAGGAACGCGCGGGCGGCGGCGATCAGGCCGAGCACGATGAGAAGGGTGAACGCCCAGAACCCGACGATGTCGCCGGGCCGGCCGCCCTTCGTGTCGGACGGGGGCCGCGGAGGCGTGACGAGGGGGGCGCCGGAGGTGGCGAGCGACGTCGGCCGTTCCTTCGGGGCCGGGGGGCGGGTGCGCGAGTGTGGAGTGCGAGGCATTGGGGAATCAGGCGAGGTGAACGAGGGTGACGGTCAGGAGGAACACGAGGAGGAGCACGGCGACCACGTCGGACGGCCGTGCGGGGAGCGGGGCGGCGGGGTCGGGCATGGCGGGCCGCGGCGGGTCAGGCCGGGAGCGGCGTGAGCGTCGGCGGCGCGCCTGGCGACGGGACCGCCAGTGGCGACGGGGGAGCGGCCCGCCGGGCATGCGGGCGACCGTAGAGCGCGTACACGACGAGCCCGACCGCGAGCCACACGCCGAACCGGACCCACGTCTGGGGCGGAAGCCCGAGCATGAGCCCGACGCACGACAGGATCGACAGCGCGGCGACCAGCCCGAGGGCCGGCACGCGGAACGGCCGCTCCGCCTCCGGCTGGGTCCGCCGGAGCCACCACACCCCGCCGGACACCAGCGCGAAAGCGAAGAGGGTCCCGATGTTGGTGAGCTCGGCCGCGGCCGAGATGTCGACGAGGCCGGCGCCGACCGCCACGAACGCGCCCGTAAGGACCGTCGCGAAGGCCGGGGTCCGGAACCGGGGGTGGACCCGCGCCATCCGCTCGGGCAGGAGTCCGTCCCGGCTCATCGCGAAGAGCACGCGCGTCTGGCCGAGCTGCATCACGAGGAGCACGCTCGCCATCGAGAGGACGGCCCCTACCGAGACGACGGCGGCGACGCCGCCCGCCCCGACCGCCCGGAGCGCGGCGGCGACAGGTTCGGCGTTCGCTAGGGCCGCCGTCGGGACCATCCCGGTGAGGACGGCGGCGACGGCCACGTACAGGACCGTGCAGACGAGGAGGCTCGCGAGGATCCCGATCGGCACGTCGCGCTGTGGGCGCTTCGCTTCCTCGGCCGTCGTGCTCACGGCGTCGAAGCCGATGTAGGCGAAGAACACGAGGGCCGCCCCCGTCAGCGTCCCACCGAAGCCATTGGGCGCGAACGGCGTCCAGTTCACGGGGTCCACGTGGCGGATGCCGACCCAGAGGAACAGCCCGATCATCGTCAGCTTGACCAGCACGAGGACGGCGTTGACGCGCGCGCTCTCGCTCGTCCCGAGGCACAGGAGCGCCGTGATGGCCAACACGACGAGGACCGCCGGCAGGTTGATCACGACCGGCATGCCAAGCACGTGCGGCGCCCCCGCCAGCACGTCGGGCGCGAGGCGCGCCGCCGTCATCGGGTCGGTCCCGAGCCACGCCGGGAGCGCGAGGCCGCCCAGGGCGAGGAGCCCCTGGAGGTACCCACTCCACCCGATGGCGACGGCCACATTGCCGACGCCGTACTCGAGGAGCAAGTCCCACCCGATGATCCACCCGACGAGCCGGCCGAACGCGGCCGTCGCGTACGTGTAAGCGCTGCCGGCGACGGGCATCATCGATGCGAACTCGGCGTAGCACAGCCCGGCCAGCCCGCAGGCCACGCCGGTCATCACGAACGAGATGATGAGGGACGGGCCCGCACCGACGTGCCCCGGCCCGCCGGCCGCGGCCGTGCCGGTCAGGACGAAGATGCCGGTCCCGATGATGGCCCCGACGCCCATGAGGGTCAGCTGAACGGGTCCGAGCGTGCGGCGGAGGGACGGGGGGGCGGGGGAGTGCATGACGGGGCGCAAGGATGGGCGGCCCGTGCCAAAGGGTGTGCCGGCCACCTCTCCCGCTCTCCCAGGCCGCTGCGGGGCGTCACCGGCCTGGACCTCGTGCAGCGTGCGTTCCCAGGCCGCGTCCCCGTTGCAGGGTGCAACGAGGTCCTGTGGCGGTGCGTCGAGCCGCGGAGGTGGGCTTTGGCACGACCCCGATCGGTGCCGGTGCCGGGCTCGGCCGCTTGCGCACGTCAGGCCAATACGCGGCAGATCCCCTTCCCGGCAGATCCGATTTCCTGCCGGTGAGGGGGGACTCCAGGCGGCTTGCCACGCCGCCGTCCTGCACGTCGTAGGGTCCGATCGGGTCGTGCTCCGAGCTCGCCGGGGGCACGCCGGTCAATCCAAGTGACCCACCCGGACGCGGGGCCGGCCTGGGGAAGTCGACCGGCCCCGCGAGGCCCAGGCGAAGCCGTCTGGCGCTCACCTGTGGCGGCGGCGTAGACCCGCGAGGTGGGCCGATCTAACCCCTAGAGGCCGAGGTACCGGTCCGGCCTCGTGGTCCGCGCGTCCCCTGCTCGGGGGCACCCAGCATGCCTCGCGAATCGTCCCTACCCGCACGTGTCGGACACGCGGACCCGCTCGACGACCGACGTCAGGACGCCCTGCGCATTGGCGGTGACGTGGAGGACGGCCTTGAGCCGGAAGTCCGGGGCGGCCCCCCGGCCGATCACCCGCGTCGACTGCGTGATGGTGTACGTCTGGCCCGCCGTCAGGTTGAGGGAGAGCGTCCCGTTCTCGTTCCCGCGGTACGTGTTGCCGAGGCTGCCCGTCCCCGTGACGTGGAGGGTGTAGTTGCTCGTCAAGTGGAGGCCGCCGCCCCGGTCCGCCCGGACGTGGTCGACGGACCTGGTGGTCCCACGTAAGACGACGACCTCGCCTGTGCAGAGGGTGAACCGCGTCCGCAGTGGGGTCTCGGTGACGGTGGCGGCATCGGCGGTGGCGGCCGTCTCGACGGCGTCGCAGCCGGGGAGGGCGGCCGCGGCCAGCAGGAGCGCGATGACGCAGAGGCCGTTGGCGAGGGGTCGTCTCAATGGAGCGATGGAGGTGGGCATTGAGGGGGAGGGAACGGTACGCCGCGCTGGGGGCCAGCGACACCCGGCCTTTCTCTGAGCCCGCTGAATGCGGCTCCAAGGCTGAATGCCGCTGCTTACCCCTGTCGCGGCGTTGGCCCTGCCGGGCACGGCGTCGAGGTGGGCTCCCCGGCGACCGAGTCGGCCTCGGGGACGGGGCCGAGCGGGGGGCGTAGGCGCGAGCGCGATTGGATCGGTTGCGTTTCCGAACGGGTCCGGGGGCCCGGTTCGGGATTCGGGCGTACTCAGAGGGCTCTCAGACCCTTGTCTGAGAGCCCTCTCTTGATTCAGGGGCCGAAGGCGGTCACCACGACGTGTCGCGGTACCGTGGTGTCCGCGGCAGATTGGGCAGGCAGGGAGTCTGCCGCTGAGGGAGCTCCGACGCGTTCGCCTGCTTCGGGAATCCGGTCAGCCCCCGTATCGGGCGTACCACACCTCTGCAGGGACCTTCTGGCCGTCGGCGAAGATCTGGACCCCGGCGGTGTCTCCGTTGCCAGAGACCCGGACGCGGTCGCCGTCGAAACTGGTGAACGACATGGACACTGGCTCGGGGTACATCGACAGCTGCTCCTCGAGGATCGACACGGCGACGCGCTCTCCCAACCGGACGGACTCCGAGTAGTCTGTGTAATAGTGGACGCCGGCCATGTTGCGTGCGATCGCGACGTTCGCCGCCAGCTTGTTGAGCTCTCCCTGGACCGTCAGCATCGGCGAGCCAGGGGCCGGCACGAGCTCGCCTCCCTCGTCCGCATTCCCGCTGAGGTCAGGGCGGAACGTCGGGACCAGCGCCGGGAGCGGCCACATGCGCTCCGCCCGCCCGTCATCGCCGTACATCTCGAAGAACGCCTTCAGCACCGTCACGCACGCTCCGGCGACCGTCGCGTGACCGGCCCCGTAGGCGGGGTGGGTCGGCGAGCCCTCCGGGAAGGCCATCGGGAGGAGGTAGTTCGTCGCGTCGGCGATGGCCGGCAGGCCCGCCGGGATCTCTCCGGCCGGCCGCGGCTTGATCCGCACGGCAGCGTTCGTGCTCGCGTTCTGGGCGGTGTTGTGAGCCGCGACGCGGCTGAGGATGTCCGCCGGAATCATGCTGTGGAGCCGGCCGATGGTGCTGCGGAGCGACTCGTCCGCGATGCGGTCGGGGTCGTTGGCGTGGAGCGTGAGCAGCCCGGCCACCGCCTCGGGGCGGGCGCGACGGTGGTGCATCCACTTCTGGCGCCACACGGCCTTCAACGCGCGCGTCGCCACCTCCGTCACCAGCGACAGGACGTGCGGACCACCAAACGAGGCGAAGGCCGACCGCGTCCGGCTGCTCGTCTCGGGGAGCCCCCGGTCCTTCGGGAAGAGCCGGCCCTCCGCGAGCATCAGGAGGCACGCCACCAAGTACGCCTGGTAGAGCGCGTCGTAGTGGACGTAGGTCGCGATGTCGCGGGGCGTCGTGAGGTACCGCCGGCGGTCGAGGAAGACGTCGAGGTTGTTGAAGTCGACTCCGTTCTGGCAGTCGAGCCAGCTCGCCCAGTTCGTCATGTAATCGATCCCGGGCTTGGCGACGATGGAGCGCTGGTCGATGACCTGCGTCCCGAACAGGACGAACCCATCGTTGGACCCGAAGTTGGCGCGCACGCCGCGGAATCCGGGGCCGGCGCCATTTCCCTGCGCTGGGGTGCCGTCGAGCGCCTGGAAGGTCGCCCTGTCGTTCCGGTTGCCCGCGATCATGAACTGCGAGAGCCACGGCCCCGTCTTCGAACCGGGAGTCGACCCGCGGAAGAGGTCGGCGCCACTCGTGATGCGGCCCCGCATCTCGTACCGCATCTGCTCCGCGTCCGTGTCCGCTTGGAAGCCGGGCCGGAAGTAGGGCATCGAGTCCAACGCGCTCACGACCGCGGCGACGCCTGGGCCGGTCCCGTCGGTGATCGCCGTGAACGGGACGTCCCGCAGCAGCGCCATGGCGTAGAGCTCGGCCATCTCGGCGGCCAACTCGGGCGTGTCCAACCGGGGCGCCGGCTGGAACCCGAGCGCGGCGGCGTCGGCGCCCTGGTTCTCGAAGACGTGCCCCGTGAACGGGCTCGTGAGCTTCCGGTAGCCGAGGCGGTCGCTCGGCGGGGCCGTCTCGTTGCCGGGCACAGTCAGGCGGATCGGATCCTCGGCCGTCCCCGCCCCGTGCCGGTTGGCCCCCATCGGCAACGTTTCGACGGCGCCGGTCTCTTGCCCCGTGAGCACCCGCACCATCGCGTGGTAGCTCGGCGGGTGGACCGCGCCGTTCACGTCGTGAGGGAGCCCTTTGTGGTAGTTGGCGGGGAAGCTCATCCCGTAGGCGGTCTCCTCTCCGTTGATGAGCGTGACGCCGTCGCCCCGGTGGTCGGCAAGCGGAGAGACGGCGTCGCGGCGGGCGCGGGCGGCGGCACGGCGGGCGCCACAGTCTGGAGCCGGGAGTCCAATCGAACGAGACATTGGAGTCGCCGATGAGGCGAGGTAGGGTCGTGGATGCTACGTACCACACTCGTTCTGCTTGGCACGATGGGCCGGACCAGTGGCCGTTAATTTTGAGAACTCGGGCGCCCAATTTTTTGTCACTCCGGCGGTTGCTCCCATGAGTAGTTGGCAGTGGTCGATTCAGATCCGGGCGGCAGGGACTACGCCGAGTGGACGAGTCCGCTTGGGCGGGCGGTGGAGGGGCTCGCGAGTGGGCCCGTCACGTCGTGGCCGAGGTCGCTGCGAGGACCGCTGAGGCGGGGCGGACCCTCGGCCCGACGTGGGCGTGCCACACCCCACACGATGTAGAGAGACCTGACGTCATGGCTGAATACGACCCGGCCCGAGGCCTTGGAAGGGAGGGGCCACCATCTGACACGGACGACCTGGGGAGCTCCTGGGGCACGCTCGGCGATGTCCCTGACGGGTGGGCCTTCGCCGAGATGGTCGTCGACACGGTCCGCGAAGGGCTCCTCGTCCTCGGCCGCGACCTCCGCGTCGTCGCGGCGAACGAGTCGTTCTACCGGACGTTCGGGGGCGCGGCCGAGGAGACCGTCGGCCGCCCCGTCTACGACCTCGGCGACGGCCCGTGGGACACTCCCGAGTTCAGGGGGCTCCTGGAGGACGTCCTCCCCCGCGACGGGAAGTTCGACGGCTACGAGGTCGACCACGAGTTCGAGCGGTTCGGGCGCCGTGTTGTGGTCCTCAACGGCCGCCGACTCCGCGACCCCGAGCTCGTCCTCCTCGCCATCGAGGACGCCACCGAACTCCGGACGGCCGAGCGCGCGTTGAGCGCGAGCGAGGAGCGGTTCGAGCTGTTCGCCGAGAACGCCCGGGAGTACGCCGTGATCGGGATGGACGCCGAGGGCCGAATCACGACGTGGAGCCCGAGCGCCGAGCGGATCCTGGGGTGGACGCGGGCGGAGGCGGTCGGCCGTTCCGGCGCCATTTTCTTCACCGAGGCGGACCGGGAGGCCGGCGCCGTCGAGCGCGAACGGGACCAGGCCCGGAGGGACGGGTCGGCGCTCGACGAGCGGTGGCACGTCCGGAAGGACGGGAGTCGGTTCTGGGGGACCGGGGTGATGATCGCGCTTCAGGACGGGGACCTCCGGGGCTACGCGAAGGTCCTCCGCGACAACACGCAGCGGAGGGCGGCCGAGGACGCGCTACGGGCGAGCGAGCGGACGGCCCAGGCCCGGCTCGACGAACTCGAGGCCGTCTACGCGACGGCCCCGGTCGGGCTTTGCGTCCTCGACCGGGACTTCCGGTACGTCCGGATCAACCAGCACCTCGCCGAGATCAACGGGCTCCCCGTCGAGGCCCACCTCGGCCGGACCATTTTCGAGGTCGTCCCCGACCTGGCCGACGAAGCTGCGGGCGTCCTCCGCCAGATCTTCGAGACGGGCGACCCGGTCCTCGGCATCGAGATCACCGGGGAGACGGCAGCCGCGCCGGGCGTCGAGCGGACGTGGGTCGAGAACTGGCTCCCGCTCCGGGACAGAGACGGCCACGTCGTCGGGGTCAACGTCGTGGCCGAGGACGTGACCGAACGACGCCGGGCCGAGCAGGAGCTCCGCGAAGCCGAGGGGCGGTTCCGTGCCTACGCCGACGCCGCCCCCGCCATCCTTTGGGTCACCGACCCCGACGGCCGGGCCACGTTTCTCAGCCGGGATTGGTACGACTACACCGGGCAGGCCGAGGGGGAGGCCCTCGGGTACGGATGGCTCGACGCCGTCCACCCCGACGACCGGGGGCCCGCCCGCGCCGCGTTCCTCGACGCCAACGAGCGGCAGGTGCCGTTCCGGCTCGACTACCGCCTCCGCCGTCACGACGGCGTCTACCGATGGGCCCTCGACGCGGGGCGTCCCCTCGACGAGGACGGATTCGGGGGGTTCGTCGGGTCCGTCATCGACATCGACGACAGGCGGCGGGCCGAGGACGACGTCCGCGAGCTCAACCGGACCCTGGAGGAGCGGGTCGAGGATCGGACGGCCCAGGTCCGCTCGCTCTCGCGGGCGCTCACGCTGGCCGAGCACGAGGAGCGCCGGCGGCTCGCGCAGGTCCTTCACGACGACCTCCAGCAGGTCCTCCACGGCGCCCAGATTCAAGCCGCCGTCGGGAACGTCGAGCGCGTCGAGACCCTGCTCGGCGAGGCGATCCAGACGGCCCGGTCGCTCTCGCACGAGCTGGCCCCGCCGATCCTGAGGGGCCGGCGGCTCGACGAGCTCCTCGCGTGGGTGGCCGAGCGGGAGCGGGCCCTCTACGGGCTCGAGGTCGAGCACGATGGGGGGACTGTGGAGGTGCCCGAGGAAGAGGTCCGGATCCTCCTGTACCAACTCCTCCGCGAGCTCCTGCTCAATGTGGCCAAGCACGCCGGCGTCCCGGCCGCGCGGGTGACGGCCGAGCAGGTGGACTCGGGGGTCCGGGTCGTCATCGAGGACGAGGGGGCGGGGTTCGACGTGGCCGTGACGCCGGGCGGGCTTGGGCTCGCGAGCGTGCGGGAGCGCCTGGAGGCGGTCGGCGGGCGGTTGACCGTGGAGTCGGCCCCGGGCGAGGGGACGCGGGTCTCCCTCGATGTGCCCGTGGACGAGTAGGCCGCCGCCCTCTGGGGACGGACGGAACCGACCCCGTCCGCCTCGGTGACGAGGCGGGCCGACCGGCCGACTACCAGAACGCCCCGACGAGGGCGGCCGTCGCCGCCACGAGCGCGAGGGCGTAGGCCCGGTAGTCGGTCCGCCAGGACCCACCGCCGGCGGCATCGGGCCGGGCCAGCGCGGGCGTCCAGACGGCCGCGACGGCCTCCGGCGGTGGGGGCCGCGTCGCGAGGCTGGTGGCCACGAGCGCGACGGCGCTGCCACAGAACACGAGCGCGGCGACGTACAGGAAGTGGAGCTCGACCGGCACGGCCAGCAGCGACAGCGCGAGGACGAGCCCGACGCCGAGGCCGGCCGCCGCGCCGGCTGACGTCGCCCGCCGCCACAGCGCGCCGAACAGGAAGCACGCGGCGATGGGCGGGGTCGCGTAGGCGAGGACCGTCTGGAGGTACTGCCACAGCGACGGGAACCGGCCGATCTGGGGTGCCCACAGCATCCCGAGCCCGAGCACGAGGACCGTCGTGACGCGGCCGATCCGGACGAGCGCCCGCCCGGAGATGTCGGGTCGGAGCCGTCGGGCGAAGTCCATCGTCACGAGCGTCGCCGCGGCGTTCAGCGTCGAGTCGAGGCTCGACATGAGCGCGGCCAGGAGCGCCACGAGCACGGCCCCTCGGACGCCCACCGGGAGCACGTCCACCAAGAGCGTCGGGAAGGCGAGGTCGGGCCGGGCGAGGTCGGGGTAGAGGGCCCTCGCGTAGAGGCCCGGCAGGACGATGACGAACAGGATAGGCAGCTTGAGCGCGCCGGCGAAGAGCGCGCCGCGACGGCCCTCGTCGAGCGTCCGTGCGCCGAGCGCCCGCTGCACCACGTACTGGTTCGCGCACCAGTAGTAGATGCCGAGGAGTGGGATGCCGGTCACGAGACCGAGCCATGGGAGGGCCGGGTCGTCGAGCGGCTGGATGAGGTGGCGCGAGGCCTCGGGCGTCGCCGCGACGACCTCCGCCCACGTCGTCTGGCCCATCACCATCGCCGCGACGGCTGTGGCCCCCGCCAGCAGGACGACGGCCTGCGCGGCGTCAGTGTACACCACGGCCTTCAGCCCGCCGACGGCGGTGTAGAGTCCCGTGACGGCGCCCACCCCCACGATGGCCGCCCACATCGGCACGTCGGGGAACAGGAGCTGGACCACGAGCGCCGCCCCGTACAACGCCCCTGCCGACTCGAGGAACACGCTCATCACGACGGCGAGGCCCGAGACCACCAGCCGGATCCGGCCGTCGAACCGCTGTTCGAGGTACTCCGGCAGCGTGAACACCCGCGCCCGGAGGTAGAGCGGGAGGAACACGACGACGAACACGAGGAGCGCTACGACCGCGGACCACTCGTAGTTGAACACCGAGATCCCCGACCGGTACGCGTCGCCGGTGAGCCCGATGAACGACGAGCTCGAGATGTTGCTCGCGAACAGCGACGCCCCGATGAGCGGCCAGCCCAGCGAGCGCCCGGCCAGGAAGTAGTCCTCCTCCGTCGACTGACGACGGGCCGCCCAGAGCCCGAGGAGCAGGATCCCCACGAGGTACGCGGCCATGACGAGGACGTCGGCGGTCGCGAGCCGAATGGGCGGCATGAACGGAGGAGCGAGGCGCGGGCTGGGCGCCCCAGATTACACCATCTGCTCCGCCATCGTCGGCCCCACGTCGTGCCCGAGGCGGGCGCGGTGGGACGTCAGCGCACGACCGTCAGCCAGCGCGTGTCCGTGGCCTCGCCGGCGGACATGCGGACGCCGTAGACGCCGCTCGGGAGCGCGGAGACGTCGGCCGCGAGGGTGTGGACGCCGGCTGCCAGCGGGCCGTCGTGCAGCTGGAGGACGCGCCGGCCCAGTGCGTCGAACACCTCGACGGTCGCGTGCCCGGCCGCCGCCACCCGGACCTCGACCTCAACGGACCGGTCCGCCGGGTTGGGGTGGGGGAGACCGAGGGCGACCGTGCGAACCGGGGCGACCTCCTCGTTCGTCTCGACGGTCGGGTCGGCGGTCAAGAGCGCCTCGGGGACCGTCTGGAAGGGGACGTTGGGGCCGGTCCATAAGAGCGCCGCCTCGGCGAGCCGGGAGTCGTCTCGGTATTCGAGTCGGATCGGGACGTCGCCTGCGGGGAGCGTCGCGGAGCCCGACGCGCGGCGAAGCCCGGTGTCCTCCCACGCGTCGACCACGAGCACGCCGTCGACCCAGAGTCGCGCCCCGTCGTCGGTCGCCGTCGTGAACCGGTAGCGACCGTCGGCGGGGACCGAGAGGAGGCCGCGCCAGCGGACCGAGAAGCCGTTCGTGGGCAGGCCCTCGATGGGCGCGTCCGTCCCCCAGTCGAAGCTCACCTGCGGATCGGTCCGCGTCACGGGCTCGCCGCTGAGGTCTGGCGAGGGGAAGTACTCCGCCACGAGCCCCCTGGGCTGTCCCTCCGCCACGGCCGCGCCCGTTCCGTGGAACCGGACCCAGTTGAGGTCGAACAGGCCGGACGACGTGGCGTCGCTTCGGAAGACGAGGTAGAGCGTGATCGTCTCGTCCGGGCCCTCGATGGGGACCGTCACGTCGCGGTATGGCATCCCCTCGGTCGTCGGGGAGACGCGGGCCGAGGCGAGGAGCGGCCCGTCCGGCGCGTCGGCGCGGAACTCGACCCGCCCGCCGGACCCGTCCAGCGAGACGCGCGCGGTCACGAACGGCACGCCTCCGAGGTGGACCGGGTCGTACGCCACCCAGTCCCCGTCGTCGATGCCGGCGACGTCGAGCGCTCCCGACCAGTCCTCCGTCGAGGCGACGACGACGCCCGACTGGCTCGAGTAGTGCTCGGCCTCCAGCGTGTTGGGCCGCAGCACGACCTGGCGCCGGCCGGTCAGCGAGCCGACGCCCTCGGCACCTGCGTCGGCATAGCGCGCGTCGACGACGACGAACACGTTCTCGCCGTCAGCGCCGTGGCCGCCCGGCGTGCGGAAGCCGCCCTCGCAGCCCGGGTACTCCTCGAGCGGGTGGTTGTGGTCGTCGTGGCCGATGCCCGGCTGGATCACGACGTCGGCGCAGGCGATCGTGCCCGCCTCGGTGCTCCCGTCCTCCAGGTCCGTCACGGACACGTCGTAGCGGAGGGAGTCGCCCCAGGCGAAGAACCCGCCGTCGGCGGGCAGCGCCGCCGTCACGACGGGCTCCGAGTTGCCGACGACGATGGGGACCGTCGCGGTCGCCGCCCGGTCGTTCGTGTCGGTCACCGTCAGGCGCGCCGTGTACGACCCATTCTCGGCGTACGTCCAGGTCGCGGTCGGCGTCGTGGCGTCGACCGCGTCGTCGCCATTGAGGTCCCAGGCGTAGGTCAGGGGAAGCCCATCGGGGTGGACGGTCCCGGTGCTGGAGAACGCGACCGTCAGCGGGGCCGGCCCGCTGGTCGCCGAGGCCTGCGCGCTCGCGATCGGCGAGCGGCTGCCGCCGGTGTAGGCGATCCGCCGGAGCGCTGCGTCGGGGTTGCCCCCGCCGAAGCCAGAGCCCCACTCGATCACGTAGAACGCGCCGTCGGGTCCGAGTTCGAGGTCGATGGGACGATTTAAGTCAAGGCTCGGCAGGAACCGCTGGAACGCGAGCGGCTGCCCGTCGGCGTCGAGGTGCGTCTCGACGATCCAGTTCCGTGACCACTCGTAGACGAACACGGACCCGTCGAAATAGGCCGGGAGCGCCGCGCCGCCGGGGGTCGACGCGCTCACGACCGGGCCGGCCATCGCGGTCCGCCCGCCGCCGTTCGGGAGGTCCGGGAACTCGGGGGACGGCGCGTATGGGTACCACGCCCATGCCGGGACGGCCGGCGGCAGCGCCACCGGCGCCTCGTCCACGTTCGGTGAGTCGTTGACGACGTCCGAGCAGTCGAACGCCGGGCCGTTCGAGCCCGTCGCGAAGTTGTAGTCGCGGTAGGGCTGGTTGTCGGCGGTGCAGTACGGCCAGCCGAAGAAGCCCGCTGAGCGGGCCTGGTTGACTTCGTCGTAGCCGCGCGGCCCTCGCGCCGACGACCCACTCCCCGCATCTGGCCCGACGTCGCCCCAGTAGAGCCAGCCGCGGTCGGGGTCGAGGCTGATGCGGAACGGGTTGCGGAGGCCCATCGCGTAGACCTCCGGACGGCCCTCCGACCCATCGGCAGCGAAGAGGTTGCCCTCGGGGATCTCGGCGGTCCCATCCGCGAGCGGGCGGACACGGAGGATCTTGCCGCGGAGGTCGAAGGGATTGCCCGACGTCCGCTGGGCGTCCCACGACTCGCGGCCGGGCCGTTCGTCGATCGGCGCGTAGCCGTCCGAGTCGAACGGGTCGGTGTCGTCGCCGGTGGCGACGTAGAGGAGCCCGTCGGGGCCGAACGCGAGCGACCCGCCCGAATGGCCACCCTGATCGCGATCGGTGCGGACGGTCAGGAGCACCGATTCGGAGCCGAGGTCGATCGCGTCCCCGACGACGCTGAACCGGGAGAGCCGTTGGATGGGCTCCGAGCCGGCGGGGGAGTAGTAGAGGTACGCCCAGCCCGTCGTCTCGAAGGCCGGGTCGAGCGTGATGCCGAGGAGCCCGTCCTCGAACGACGTCGTCACGGGCAGCGACGCGGCGACGCGCGTGACGCTCGTCTGCGGGTCCCAGACCTTCACTGTTCCGCCGCGCTCGGCCACGAACACCCGGCCGTCCGGCGCCACGGCTAGCTCCATCGGGTCGTTGACGTCGCCGTCGAGCGTCGAGATCTCCCAACTCGTCTCGACCGTCGCAGAGCAGTCCCCCGGCGCCCAGCCGGCGGCCCACGCGAGGCCGCCCCAGAGGTGCCCGAGGTAGTCGACCTCGGCAAACGAGGCGCCTGTGTGCCCGCCGGCCGTGTAGAACGACCGACCGCCCTCGTAGGCCTGGCACCACGCGATCGGGTGATCGCCGAGCATCGTCCCGCCCGAGTACGTCTGCTCGTCGAGCGTCGCCAGCACGTGGACGTCGCCGCGGGGCGACCGGCGGAAGTTGTACCACTCGTCGGTCCGGGCCCACGACGCCGGCAGGTCGCGCGTCGCCGGGTGCACACGGTCGGCCACGTGGACGACCGCGTCGGGCGTTCCCGGCGGGTGGCTCTCGAAGTACGCGCCGACGAGCCCGCCGTACCACGCCCAATCGTACTCCGTGTCGGCCGCCGAGTGGACGCCCACGAACCCTCCGCCGGACTGGATGTACCCTTCGAACGCCGCCTGCTGGCTCGCGTCGAGGATGTCGCCGGTCGTGTTGAGGAAGACGACGGCGTCGAAGGGAGCGAGGCCGGCCGCCGAGAAAACCGACGGGGCCTCGGTCGCCGTCACCGAGAACCCGTGTGTCTCGCCCAACTGGCGGACCGCGGCGATGCCGTTGGGGATCGAGGCGTGGCGGAAGCCTGTCGTCCGCGAGAAGACGAGGACGGCGCCGCCGTCCTGGGCGTGCGCGGCCGGTGCGAGCGGGACGCCGAGGCTGACGAGGAGGGCGAGGGTCGCGAGGCGCATGGGGTGTGAAAACGTTTTCAAGGTGCCAAGCTACGCGTGGTCCTCGGACGAGAGCGGCTACTGACCCGCCGCCGCCTGGTACCGGCCGAAGTAGACGCGGGCCCGCGCCGTGTCTCCCCTTAGGACGAGCAGCCGCGCCCGGTTGAACAGCATTTCAGGGGAGTCCGGCGCGACCCGCTCGGCGGCGTCGAGCAGTGCGTCGGCCCCATCCAGGTCGCCTCGCCGCAGGGCAACGGCCGCGAGCGCGTTGTAGCTGAAGGCGTCGCGGGCGTGCGTCGTGGCGTAGCGGCCGAGGATCGCCGTCTCGTCGTCGTACGCGGGGTTCGCCAGCGCGTAGCTGACGGCCTGCGCCATCAGCGACTCGTTGAACGGCTGCCAGTGGAGGAGGCCGCCATAGAGCCGGAGGGCCGCGAGCGTGTCGCCCTCGGCGCGCGCCTGCTGCCCCGCGAGGTCGAGCGCGTTCATGATCGGGAGGTCGTCGAGCGCGACGCGGGCCGCGAGGGCGTCGGCGCCGCCCGCGGCCCGCATTCGCTGCGCCTCGGCCCGGGCCGCGTCGGCCGCCTGCTCCGGCGTCCGGTCCTTGCGGAACGGGTAGCCGCTCGTCAGCACCGTGAGCTGGAGTCGGGCAACGCCCTCCTCGACGGGGTCGATCGCGCTCGGCGCGGGGCCGGGGTCCTCCGCCTCGCCAAGCGCGGGGAGCGTCTGGCGGAGCGCGTCGGCGAAGGCGTCGGCGAGGAGGGCGTAGCCGCGGGCGTTCGGGTGGAGGTGGTCGGCGAAAAGCGTCGCGTCCTCGAGGCCGCCGCCCGCGTCGCGGAAGCGCGCTTGCGCGTCGACGAGCGTGACGTTCGGGAACGCGTCGGCGAGGCGGCGGACGACATCGTTGAGCGCCTCGGGCGCGCGGAAGCGGAGGCCGTCGGCCTCTTTGGCGTCGAGGAAGGCTGCGCGGGCCGCGGCCGTGTCACCGGCCGCGAGCAGCCGGCGCCCGCGCTCGTAAGCCTCCGTGGCCTCCGGCTCGTCGCCGAGGGGGGGCTGGTCGGCGAGGTTCGAGGTGAGCGTCGAGAGGAACACGGGAATGCCGGCCTCGGTGAACGTCTGGAGCGCGTCGCGGAGGTTGGCCTCGTACTGCGCGATCCCGGCCCGGTAGGTCTCGCTGTCCCGGTCGATGGCCGCCTCTCGGACGACGCGGGCCATCATGGTTCGCGACTCGCCGGCATCGTCTTCGCCGCGCCCGAGAAGCCCGCTGAGGCCCGCCACCGTCGACCACTGGCCGGCGCGGATCAAGAAGCGCTTGAGCGGGATCGACGTGCCGGTCCACCCCTGCGTCCCGCCCGTGCCGTAGGCGCCGTAGAACTCGTTCTGCCCGGAGTAGATGACGACGGCGTCAGGGCGGAGCTCGGCGACGGGCTCGGCGAGGGCCCACAGCGTGTAGCTGTTGGTCGCCGTCATCCCGAGGTTGGCGACCTCGACGGGCTGGCCGGGCAGCATCGCCGCGAGCCGGTCCTCGAGGCGGGCCGGGAAGCCATACGGAAACGTATACGGGAAGCTGGCCGTGGTCGAGCCGCCGAGGGCGACGACGCGGAGACCGCCCGCCGGTTTGCCGACTAGGAGCGGGTCGAACGCGACGCCGGGGCGGAAGCCTCGGAAAAACTGGGCGCCGAAGTCGGGCGAGAGGACGACGGCCTCGGGGTGATCCGGCGCCGGCTGGAACGGCGCCCGCCGTGCCTCGGCGGCGCCCGCCAGCCGCAGTGCGCCCTCGACCAACAACAGGGCGAAAAGGGGGAGCGCGATGGCGATCGCGCCGAACACGAGCGCCTTCGACCGGGGCAGGGCGACGGGCTCGGGGGGCGGGGACGTTTGCACCGGGTGGGGCGGCCGAGTAGCTTCGAAAACCTTTTCAATCTAGCGAGCCCGCCCTCGGACATGGTCCCCACGATCCGCGACGTCGCGCAGCGCGCGGGGGTGTCGATCTCGACCGTCTCCCGGGTCCTCAACAACTCCGCCGCGGTCGACGAGGCCAAGCGGCAGCGTGTCCAAGAGGCGGCCAAGGCCCTCGGCTACAGCCCCAACCCCGCCGCGCTCAGCCTGCTCGGCCAGAGCACGGGGGGGATCGGTGTGCTCCTGCCCTACATCGCGGGCGACTTCTTCTCGGAGTTCCTCCACGGCATCGACCGGCTGACGAGTGACAACGGGTACTTCCTCGTCGTGTCGTCGTCGCACCGCAACGTCAAGGAGTTCCGGGCCGTCATCCAGGGCCTCAACCGCCGCGTCGACGGGCTCATCGTGATGTCGACGGAGGTCCCGGCGCAGACGGTCTGCGGCTGGCTCCCCCCAAACCTGCCGATCGTGTTCGTCAACACGGAGGTCGACCGTGACGACATCGAGGCGGTCAACTTCGATAACCGCGGCGGGGCGTACCGGCTCACCGAGCACCTGCTGGAGCAGGGGCACCGCCGCATCGGGTTCGTCAAGGGGCCCGACGCCTCCTGCGACGCGGACGACCGGTTGGAGGGGTTTCGCGCCGCGCTCCGCGATCACGGGGTCGAACCGAACCCCGCACTCGAGGTCGCCGGCGACTTCACGCTCGAGGCTGGCCAGTCGGCCGTCCCAGCCTTCCTGGCGCTCGATCCACGCCCGACCGCCATCTTCGCCGCCAACGACCTCTCGGCGTACGGCGTCGTCAGCGCGCTCCGCGACGCCGGCCTCGACGTGCCCGGCGACGTAGCCGTCGCCGGCTTCGACGACATCCAGCTGTCGCGCTTCTCTTCGCCGACGCTGACGACCGTTCACGCCCCGGTCCGCGAGATGGGTCAGAGTGCCATCGAGCGGCTCCTCGCCCAGATCAAGGGGGCCGGCGGGCGCGACCGCGAGGCGGTCACGCTGGACACCGAGGTCGTCGTCCGCGAATCGACCGCGTCCTAGTTCCGCACGGCGGTTCTGCCGTCGCTATTCTCTGGCTATGAAAACCTTTTCAGGCTCCCGGCTCGCCGCCCGATTCGGGCTCGCCCTCGTGATCCTCTGGACCGTCCCGACCGCCCTCGCCCAGTCCCGCGCCGAGGTCGACGCGCGTGTCGAGGAGATCCTCGCCGGCATGACGGTGGAGCAGAAGGTGGGGGAGATGACGCAGCTCACGCTCCAGGCCGTCTCCGCCACCGCCGCCACCGACGAGACGACGCAGCACGCGCTCGACCTCGACAAGCTCCGCGAGGCCGTGGTCGAGCGGCACGTCGGGTCGCTCCTCAACGTGTGGGACGTGGCGTTCACGCCGGAGTATTGGGCCGAGGTCATTACCCAGATCCAGGACCTCGCCGCCGAGCGTGAGACCGGTGTCCCGGTTCTCTACGGGATCGACGCCGTCCACGGTCACCACTACATGCAGGGGGCGACGGTCTTCCCGCACAACCTCGCGCTGGCGGCCACCTTCGAGCCCGACCTCGCCCGCGCCGCCGGCCGGGCGACGGCCGTCGAGATGCGGGCGAGCGGCATCCCGTGGAACTTCTCCCCGGTGTTCGACCTCGGGCGGCAACCGCTGTGGAGCCGCTTTTTCGAGACGTTCGGCGAGGACGTCCACCTCGTGACCGAGATGGGCGTGGCGACCGTCGAGGGGCTGCAAGGCGACGACGTCGGCGCGCCGGGTCACGTGGCGGCGAGCGGCAAGCATTTCTACGGCTACAGCACGCCCACCTCGGGGAAAGACCGGACCCCCGCCTGGATCCCCGACCACGTCCAGCGGGAGTACTACCTCGAGCCGTTCCGCGCCGCCATCGAGCGGGCCGACCTCCGCACGCTCATGGTCAACTCGGGATCGATCAACGGCGTCCCGGTCCACGGCGACGCAGCGATTCTGACGGACCTGCTCCGGCAGGAGATGGGCTTCGAGGGCGTCGTCGTGACCGACTGGGCCGACATCGACAAGCTGGTGAACCACCACCGCGTTGCGGCCGACCAGCGGGAGGCCACGCGGATGGCGGTGATGGCCGGCATCGACCTCGCGATGGTGCCCTACGACTACGCGTTCACCGATCACCTGATCGCGCTCGTGGAGGACGGCGAGGTCCCGGAGAGCCGCCTCGACGAGTCGGTCCGCCGGATCCTCCGCCTCAAGCTCGACCTTGGACTGTTCGACGACCCGTACCCGGCCCAGGACCTCGTGGAGGAGATCGGGAGTCCGGCGCACCGGGCGGCCAGTCGCCGTGCGGCCGAGGAGGCCATCACGCTCCTCGAGAACGACGGGACGCTCCCGATCGCCCGCGGCGCGCGCGTCCTCGTGACCGGCCCCGCGGCCGACGACGCCGTCATCCAGCACGGCTCGTGGACGTACTCCTGGCAGGGCACGGTCCGCGGGATGTACCCCGACACGGCGCGGACCGTCCTCACCTCGATCCGCGACCTCGCGGGCGACGACAACGTGACGTTCGTCCCGGGCGCCACGCTCACCGAGGCGGGCGACCTCGGCGCCGCCGCGGAGGCGGCCCGCGCGGCGGACGTGGCCGTCGTGGTCCTCGGCGAGTGGCCGACGACGGAGCAGCCCGGCGACATCGAGACGCTCGACATGCCGGCGGCGCAGATCGCCCTGGCCGAGGCCGTCATCGAGACCGGCACGCCGACCGTGGTCGTGCTCCTCGAAAACCGCCCGCTCATCGTCCGCGCCATCGCGGAGCGCGCGGCGGCGGTCGTTATGGGGTACCAGACCGGCCCGTACGCGGGCGACGCCATCGCCGGCGTGCTGTTCGGCGAGGTCAACCCGAGCGGCCGGCTGCCGTTCACCTACCCGCGTTTCGCCAACTCGCTGGCGACCTACGACCACACGCAGAGCGAGGAGACGGGCCCGCACGGGTTCAATCCGCAGTGGCCGTTCGGGCACGGCCTTTCGTACACGACGTTCGAGACGAGCAACCTCCGCCTCGGTCGCGAGACGGCCACGGCTGCCGACGCGGTCGAGGTGTCGGTCGACGTGGCGAACACGGGTGATCGCGAGGGCGACGAGGTCGTGATGGTGTTCGTCCGCGACCTCGTGGCGTCGATCGAGCCGGCGGTGCGGCGCCTCCGGGCGTTCGAAAAGGTCACGCTGGCGCCGGGCGAGCAGCGGACGGTCTCGTTCTCGATC
Source organism: Rubrivirga marina (assembly GCF_002283365.1). Lineage (NCBI taxonomy): Bacteria > Pseudomonadati > Rhodothermota > Rhodothermia > Rhodothermales > Rubricoccaceae > Rubrivirga > Rubrivirga marina. The sequence goes on from NZ_MQWD01000001.1 coordinate 2,906,705, forward strand.
CCGGTGCAGGACCTCGCCTTCGTCGACCGGACCGGCGAGTGGGTCGTCGAGGCCGGCACATTCGAGGTGCAGGTGGGCGACGAAACGGCGAGCTTCGAGGTGACCTCGTCCGCCTCCGGCACCCGCTAGCGATGCGCCCACCGCTCCTCCTCCTGGCCCTGCTCGCCTCGGTCGCCGTATCGGCGCAGCCGGAGGGCGAGGGCTACTACCACACCCGCGGCACGCGCCTCGTCAGCCCCGACGGGCAGCCCGACGTGCTCCGGGGGATCGGCCTCGGCGGCTGGCTCATGCCCGAGGGCTACATGGTCCGCGTCCCGGGCCACGGCTCGCCGACGACGATTCGCCAGCAGGCCGTCGAGGTGGCGGGGGAGGAGGGCGCCGACCGCTACTTCGAGGCCTTTCGCGCCAACTACGTACGGGAGGAGGACATCCAGAAGATCGCCGAGTGGGGCTACGACCACGTCCGCCTGCCCTTCCACTACAAGGTGCTCTGGGACGAGGAGGCCGGGGCCTTCGATGAGGACGGGTTCGCGCTGGTCGATGCGTTCCTCGAATGGTGCCGCGAGGCCGGGCTGCCGGTCATCTTCGACATGCACGCGGCGCCGGGCGGCCAGAGCGAGCACAACATCGCCGACGCCCACGGGACGGCGGAGCTGTGGGTCGGGCCGAACGCCGCAGTGAACCAGGCGCTCACGATCCGGATCTGGGAGGAGATCGCCCGCCGCTACCGCGACGACCGGCTCGTCATCGGCTACGACATCATCAACGAGCCCGTCCTGCCGGAGGGCGTGACGCGGGCCGAGCTGCGCGACTTCTACGTGCGCTCCCGCGACGCCATCCGCGCCATCGACCCGCACCACGTCCTCTTTATCGAGGGGGACTTCTTCGCCAACTTCTTCGACGGGCTCACGCCGGCGTTCGACGACAACATGGTGTGGGCCTTCCACAAGTACTGGAGCCCGACCGACCCGGCCGACATGACGCGGTTCGTCGAGCTCCGCGACTCGACCGGCGTGCCGCTCTGGCTGGGCGAGACGGGCGAGAACTCGAACGACTGGTTCCACGAGGTCGCGACGTGGGCCGTCGAGAACGGGATCGGGTGGAACTGGTGGACCCACAAGAAGATCGAGACGGTCACGAGCCCGCTCTCGGCCCCGATGCAGCCCGGCTACCGCGACCTCGTGGCCTACTGGCGCGGCGAGGCACCGAAGCCCGACCGCGAGACGGCCGAGGCGGCCCTCCTCGCCCAGGCCGCCGCGCTCCACATCGACTCGACGGCGTTCCGCCCCGACGTGCTGTGGTCGCTGTTCGACCCGGCGTGGGCCACGTTGGCGGTCCCCTTCAAGCCCCACACGCTCCCGGGTACGCTCGACGCCGTCGACTACGACCTGGGCGCCGACGGGGTCGGGTACCACGACACGCGCTCGAAGAACGAGCAGGGGACGCCCGGCCTCGCCAACGAGGGCGGCGTCTACCGCAATGACGGCGTCGACATCGCCGCGAACGAGCGTGGGGGCCCGGCCTACCGCGTCGGGTGGACCGAGGCGGGCGAGTGGCTCCAGTACACGGTCCGCGTGCCCGCGGGCGGGACGTTCGCCGCCTCCGCCACGGTGACCGGCGGCGCCGGGCAACTGGCCCTCGAGGTCGACGGTGAGTCGTGGGGCGAGGCCGCCGTGCCCGCCTCGGGCGGGACGTGGGCCGAGGTCGACCTCGGCACGCACACGCTCAGCGCCGGTCCCCACGTCCTCCGCGTCCGGATCCGCGAGGGCGGGTTCGACGTCGGCCGCCTGACGTTCGACTCTACCGATTGACTCCAGCTGCCATGCTCCGACTGCTCTTCCTCGCGTTACTCCTCGGGAGCGCTTCCGTTCACGCCCAGGACTGGCAGCTCGTCTGGTCCGACGAGTTCGACGTCGACGGCGCGCCCGACCCGGCCAACTGGAACTACGACATCGGGGGCCACGGCTGGGGCAACGCCGAGCGCCAGTTCTACACCGACCGGACCGACAACGCGCGCGTCGAGGACGGCGTGCTGGTGATCGAGGCGCGAGAGGAGGAGTACGAGGGCAACGACTACACGTCGGCCCGGCTCGTCACGCGGGGCACGGCAGCGTGGACGTACGGCCGGATCGAGGCGCGGATCAAGCTCCCGTTCGGGCAGGGCATCTGGCCGGCGTTCTGGATGCTCCCGACGGACTCGCCCTACGGCGGCTGGCCGGTCGGCGGCGAGATCGACATCATGGAGTACCTCGGCCACGAGACGAGTAGGGTCCACGGCACGCTCCACTACGGCGGCGGCTCGATCGGCCACCGGTACACCGGAACGTCCTATGACCTCCCGGAAGGGAGCTTCGACGAGGACTTCCACACGTTCGCGATCGAGTGGGAGCCGCGGCGGATCCGGTGGTACGTCGACGGCGAGCTCTACCAGACGCAGATCAGCTGGACGTCGGCCGGGGGACCGTACCCGGCGCCGTTCGACAGCCCGTTCCACCTGCTCCTCAACGTCGCCGTCGGCGGCCAGTGGCCCGGCTACCCCGACGAGACGACCACCTTCCCGCAGCGGATGGAGGTCGACTACGTCCGGGTGTATCAGGACGCCGAGGCGTACCCCGAGGTGGGTCTGGCCGACCCCTCAGGCGGTGGGACGGTCGAGGCCGGCGCGACGCTCACGCTGGAGGCGACGGCCGAGGACAACGACCCGATCGAGGAGGTGCGCTTTCTCCAGGGCGACGGGGTCCTCGGCGCCGACATCTTCGCGCCGTACGGTCTGACGGTCGAGGGCGTCGTGGACGGGTGCTACGCGCTCTCGGCGCAGGCGACCGACGCCGTCGGGTACACGGGCCGCAGCGAGCCGGTCGACCTCGTGGTCGGGGAGGGGTGCCCGGACGGCACCGCGTGGCCCTACCTCATGCGGCCGGCCGAGGTCCCCGGCGTGGTCCAGGCCGAGTACTTCGACCTCGGCGGGGCCGACGTGGCCTACCGCGACTTCTCCTCCGCCAACACTGGCGAGGGAATCCGCCTCGGGGAGGGCGTCGACCTCCGGCCGTCGAAGGACGACGGCGGCGGGCACGACCTCACCGACGTCTCCGCCCGCGAGTGGGTGACGTACACGATCGACGTGGCCGAGGCGGGCCGGTACCGGGTCCAGGCTCGGATGGCCTCCGGCGTCGGCGGCACGGTCCGGCTGTCGCTCGACGGCGACGACTTGACCGAGGACATCGCGCTGCCCCCGACCGGCGGCGACATCACGTATCGCAATGAGGTCATCGCGGAGGTCGAGTTGCCCGCGGGCCGCCACGTTTTCCGGGTCGACTTCCGGAGCGGCGGCCTCTCGATCAACAACTTCCGGTTCAACTACCTCGGAGGCGTGGCCGTCGAGGACGACGCGCCGGGCGGCCTGGGACTCCGAGTCGCGCCCACGCCCGCCGCAGGCCGCGCGCGTATCGCCTTCGAGCTTCCGACCTCGGGCCCGGTCTTGGTCCGTGTCCTCGACGCTCTCGGCCGGGAGGTCCGGCGCGTGATGGCCGAGGATCTTGCGGCCGGCGACCACGCTACCGAGGTCGACCTATCGGGGCTCGCGCCCGGCGTCTACACCGTGACGCTGGCCGCGGGCCGAGACCTGCGGTCCGCACCGCTGGTCGTCGTTCGGTGAGCCGTGAAGGGGTCATGAAACGTTTCAACTTGGAAGCGCTTCAGGGGCTCCTCGGATCGCCTTGCAGAGTGGCCGGATTGACGTACCTTCCGTCCTGAAAAGGTTTTCAGGGTACTGTCTTGGCACCCCTGCGATCCTGGCGCTCGAAAGCGCTCCCGTAGTCCCTCCCTCTCCATCCCGACGCTATGCCCACTGCTACTCTCCGGCGAACGGCCCTGCTGCTGCTAGCGCTCCTCGTGAGCCCCGTGGTCCTCGCCCAATCGATCGGCGACGAGTTCATCCTCTTCGTCGACGGTACCAACGTGATGGTCCCGTCGTTCGACGGCGGCCAAGTTGTCAACGACCCGCTCGACCCGACCTCCGGCAACAAGGTCGCCCGGTTCAACAGCGGGTCTTGGACCCACTCCGGCTTCGCGTGGGATCGGCTGGAGGGCGTCGACGCCACGGCCGCCGTCTCGGAGACCTACGGGGAAGGCTCGACGCTGTACCTCCGGATGCTCTCGGACCCGGCCAACACCGACGTCCCGGGCATCTCGATCATGCTCTCCGACGCCACCGACGACAGCGGGGCCAACGACGGGACGGCCGACCCCGAGTTCCGTCTGCTCTGGCAGATCCCGAACGAGCTCCATGACGGCCAGTGGCACGACCTCGCCATCCCGCTCCCGCCGACGACGTACGCGGCCCTCGAAGAGGCCCGCGCCAACGGCGAGCTCGAGGACGGCGCGGAGAACTGGACGTACCCGGGCGCGTGGAGCACCGGCGGATTCGGCATCGGCCCTGGCTTCGGGACCGACACCGAGGACCCGCTCTGGGAGGAGTTCGGCTGGGACCACCTGTATCGGATCGGCCCGTTCTGGGATAACAACCAGGCCTCCGGACCGATCTACCTCGACGACGTCTACATCGGCGGCCCGAACACCGACACGTCGCAGGCCTCGGAGCCCCCGGCGGCCATGAGCAACGTCTCGTTCACGACCGACGGGGCCGTCAACGTGGTCGATTGGCCTGACTCGGAGGAGTTCGGCGGCTACAACGTGTACGCGAGCCCGAGCCCGATCACGGACGTCGGCGCCGAGGGCGTCGTCCTGCTGAAGTCCGTCGGGTTCGGGGAGGAGACCGAGCTCCGGCACCGCTACGAGGTCCCGCACCCGTCGATGGGCGCGGAGCCGCTGTACTACGCGGTCACGAGCCGGAGCGCGTTCGGCGTCGAGAACCCCGACGTGGCAACCAGTTCGGGCGAGATCGTCAACCCGGACCTCCCGCAGAAGGCGTACATCCTCGAGCTCACGGGCGACCAGGCCGACGCCCTCTTCGACGCCGTCGCCTCGGGCGTCCCGTCGGACGAGGCGTTCGGCGACAGCCACCCCGTCTTCTACCTCGACTCGAGCCACCGCTCGCCGGGCGACGGCAGCTCGGCGGCGACGCTCCCGGACGACTCCGACAGCTCTGGCGAGTTCAAGATCGGCTACTCGAGCCTGAACGAGATGTTCATCTATGGCGAGATCACCGACGACCAGGTGACGTGGGCGCCCCAGGCCGAGACTGGGGCCAACACCTGGAATTACGACTCGGCGGAGATCGTCTTCGGCCACTACGACGTCCGCAACACGGTCGGCGGGGGCATCTTCGAAGGCTCGCCGCACCAGGACATGATGCGCGGCGACGAGCCGGACTACGGCATGCGCCTGACGGCCTTCGGGGACGGCGCTGGCGGCATCGACCGGACGAGCACCTGGGTCGGCTGGAGCATCGACTTCGACATCCCCGGCTCGACGGCCGTCGAAGAGACCGACACCGGCTGGCGCTTCCTCACGCTCCTCCCGCTGGACCAAATCCAGAACACGGACGAGGGCGACGTCTTCCTGCCGGTCCCGGCCACCGACGAGATCCAGTACCTCCCGTTCATCATCTCGATCAACGACGCCGACGGCGGCACCCGCGAGTCGCAGATCGTGTGGTCGATCAAGCCGAACGTGACGGGGCAGTGGTGGAACACGCCGGCGATGTGGGAGACGGTCGCCATGGCCGGCCTCGACGCCAGCTCCGTGGCGGTCGAGGACCCGGCCGGCCGCGACGGCTTCTCGCTCGCGCAGAGCGTCCCGAACCCGACGGCCGGCACGGCCGACATCGCGTTCACGCTGGGCGCCGCCACGTCGGTCCGGCTCGAGGTGTTCAACACCCTCGGCCAGCGCGTCGCGACGCTCGCCGACGGCCCGGTCGCCGCCGGTCCGCAGTCGCTCACGTTCGACACGAGCGGCCTCGCCGCGGGCGTCTACGTCTACCGGCTCTCCGCCGGCGACTACGTGACGACCCGCCGGATGACGGTCGTCCGGTAACCCCGCAGGGCGGACGGGGAGGTCCCGTCCGCCCGCACTCTTGACTCCGGGGCGCCGGCCCGCGCTGGCGCCCCCCGTCGACGAACGCTCACCCGTTCCCTGGCCCATGTCCTCTCGGCCGATCCGCACACTCGTTCTGACCCTCCTGGCCGCCGTCGTGGCGCTGGGGTCGTCCGCTTCGGCGCAGTCGCCGGGCAAGCTCGCCGGCCGCGTGGTCGACAACACGGGCGAGCCGCTCGTGGGGGCCAGCGTCCTCGTCGAGGGCACCACGCTCGGCGCCTCGACCGACGCCGACGGGTACTACTTCATCCTCCAGGTCCGGCCCGGGACGTACACGCTCCGCGTCTCGTACATCGGGTTCGGGACGAAGGTGGTCGAGGGCGCCGTCGTTGAGGTCGACAAGACGACGACGATCGACGTGACGCTGGGCGAGGCGGTCGTGGCGGGGGAGGAGGTCGTGGTCCGGGCCGAGCGTCCGCTCGTGGAGCCGGCGCGGACGACGACGACGGCCGTCCTCGAATCGAAGGCGCTCTCGGAGCTCCCGATCGTCAACATCCAGGACGCCATCAACCTCCAGGCCGGCGTCTCCGACGGGCACTTCCGAGGCGGGCGCATCGGCGAGGTGGCCTACCTCGTCAACGGCGTCCCGATCAACAACGCGTTCAACGGGCAGCAGGCCTTCGAGGTCGAGCAGAACATGGTCGAGAGCCTCGAGGTCATCTCGGGCGTGTTCAACGCCGAGTACGGCCAGGCCCTCTCCGGCGTCGTCAACATCACGACGAAGGGCGTGCCCTCGGAGTGGAACGCGCAGGTGCTCAGCTACGTGGGGTCGCTCGCGTCGACGCGCGAGATCGAGTTCGTCTCGCGCACGACGGACCCGGGCACGGGCCTCTCGACGAGCGACTTCGAGAGCGAGCGCGTCAGCTACATGGACGCCGCGGCGTTCCCGAACCTCCAGGACTACCAGGTGTCGCTGGGCGGCCCGCTGATGGAACGGCGCCTCGGCTTCCAGCTCTCCGGGCGGTACCTCGAGGACAACTCGTACTACCTCGGGCGCGACCTCTTCTCGCCGGGCGACCTCTCGTTCGGCCTCAACTCGGGCCTGCCGGACTCGCTCTGGTCGATCTCCTCGACCGGCGACGGCGACTTCGTCCCGATGAACCGGACGCAGCGGCTCTCGCTCAACGGCAACCTGTCGTTCGACGTGACCGACGCGCTCCGCCTCAGCTACGACGGGTTCTACCAGGGCGGGACCTACTACCCGTTCTCGCACGACCGGAAGTACGTCCCGCGCGGGCTGAACCCCACGGACTTCGTCAACCACACGCACATCGCGGCGGCCCGCTACACGCTGGGCCGGAGCGCGTTCGTCAACCTGTCCTACAGCTTCCTCTACGACGACACCGACGTCGAGCTGTACGACGCGCCGACCGACGAGCGGTACGTCCGCGAAGAGCTCGGCCAGCTGGCGGGCGCGAACGCGTTCCAGGTCGCCGGCAACGACCTCTACACGAACTGGCTGCGGACCGAGACCCAGACGGTCGTCGGGAGCTACACGCACCAGCTCAACCGGGTCCACCTCATGAAGGCCGGCTTCCAGGGCCGGTTCCACCGGATCGACAACCGGTACTTCGGCATCGAGATCCCCGAGACGGGGGAGGCCGGGCCGGACATCTCGGAGAGCCCCTACGAGGACGATCAGCTCTCGACGACGCCCACCGAGTGGGCCGCTTATGTGCAGGACAAGATCGAGCTGGGCCGGATGATCATCAACGCCGGCCTCCGGTTCGATTACTTCGACCCCGACTACGAGATCCCCGTCGACTGGACCCAGGCGGGACTCGAGCGGATCCCAAACCCCGAGGCCCCGGCGGACTCGATCTCGAACCGGACCCAGGCTGACATCGAGTACCAGGTCAGCCCGCGGTTCGGCATCGCGTTCCCGATCTCGTCGACCGGCGTCATGCGGTTCTCGGCGGGACTGTTCTTCCAGATCCCCAACTTCGGGCTGCTCTACTCGAACCCCGAGTACGAGGTCAACCCGCAGTCGGCGACGACGCAGTTCGGCAACCCGAACCTCAAGCCGGAGCGGACGCTCGCCTTCGAGCTCGGCCTCCAGCAGGGGCTGACGGACGACATCGGCGTCGACGTCACCATCTTCGCCAAGGACATTCGCAACCTCGTCGGCCAGGAGATCATCCGCGACCCGCGCGGTGACTTCGCGATCCGCTGGATCAACACGGACTACGGGAACGTGCGCGGCGTGACGTTCTCGCTGTTCAAGCGGGGCCGGAGCGCGCTCAACGGGTCGCTCGATTACACGCTCCAGTTCGCGCAGGGCACGGCGTCGTCGCCAGGCGAGGCGTTCGCCCGCCAGCAGGACGGCCTCCCGCCGATCCTCACGCTCGTCCGCCTCAACTGGGACCGGCGGCACATCTTGAACGGGACGATCACCTACGCGCCGAGCCCGACCACCTCGATCACGGCCGTGGGGCGGTTCCAGAGCGGGACGCCTTACACGACGGTGCGCAACTTCGTCCGCTCGCCGGTCACCAACAACGCCGACCGGCCGCTGACCTTCGTGACCGACCTTCGGGCCTACTACAAGCCCCCGTTCGTGCCCGTCGACGCCAGCCTGTTCCTCCAGGTCCAGAACCTGTTCGACTCGGTCATCCAGCAGAACGTGTACTCTGATTCGGGCCGGGCCGACGAGACGATCAACCTGTCACTGTTCAACAACGTCCGTGTGGGCGGGCTGAACACGCTCGACGAGTACTACTACCGCCAGGACTTCTACGGCTCGCCGCGCCGCGTGAGCGTCGGCCTGCGCGTCGACCTCTAGGCCCCCGATGACGACCGACCGCGCCCCGCGTCCTTCCGACCGCCCCGTGCTCCGACCCCTCGCTTCCCTCGTCGTCCTCGCCCTCGCGGCGCCTGCGCTCGCGCAGGGCGGCTCCGACATCCCCGCCGGCATCCGAGGCGAGGAGACCTCGATCGCCCGCGGGATCCTCGACGGCAACCTCATCGAGACCAACTTCCGCAACCAGGGCGAGCTCTCGCGCTACGACGACGCGCCCTGGGGCGTCTGGCCCCGCGGCATCGGCGGGCGCCACATCGACGGCGTCGGCGTGATGGTGGCCGGGCAGGTCCCCGGCGAGCGGTCCGACTACCCGCAGTTCTACGGCGGGGCGCCGGACACGACGCTCAACCCGGTCATCCTCAACTACCGCGAGGCCGGTCGGCGGCTCGGGCCGCGGGGCAACCTGTGGGGCTGGCTCCCGCTCCCGGGCTTCCACAACCCGAACCGCCTTGACCCCTTCACGGGCGCCCGCAACCCGACGCCCGCGCTCAGCGACGACCCGACCTCGTGGCCGAACTCCTGGCCCGACCGCCTCAGCAACCCCGACGACCCCGGGTGGGCCGGCTTCTGGAATGGGTTCTTCGGCAAGGGCGTCTTCAACGCGGACCTCGAGGGGTTCTACGTGATCGACGACCTGAGCGACCACGAGTACCTCATCGACCCGCAGACCGGGGCGCCCTACAGCCCGTACGGCGTGTTCGACCCAATCCCGAGTGACCCGTTGGCTGGCGGCCTCGGCCTCCAGACGAAGGTGCGGCTCTTCCAGTGGGCCAACGTGCTCGCCGAGGACCTCATGTTCGTGCTCTACCGGATCACGAACGTCGGCCAGCACAACCACGACCGGCTCTACTTCGCGCAGGCTCAGGACTACGGCCTCGGCACGGAGGAGGGCGACGAGAACGCGGCGTTCGATCCGCTCCAGGATGTGGCCTACGGGTGGGACCAGGACGGGCTCTGCACGCGGACGACCGGCGGCCAGTACGAGTGCGGCTACACCGGCTTCGCGTTCCTCGAGAGCCCGACGCTCCAGGCCGACGCGCTCGACAACGACCAGGACGGGATGACCGACGAGCTCCGCTTCGGCGGGGCCGGCGCGCTCATCGAGGGGCAGGCGCAGATCCAGGCCGCCGCTGCCGCCGCGTACAACCTCCCGCTCTTCGAGGCCGCGTACAGCCCGATCACGCAGCGCCCCGCCTACGAGGCCGGCCGCTGGTGGACCGGTGACGAGAACATGGACTGGGTCGGGTTCGAGGACACGAATGGGAACGGGATGCCGGACCCCGGCGAGCCGGTCAACAACGACGTGGGCCGTGACGGGCTCGGGCCGTTCGACCTCGGCTACCCCGGGCCGGACGACGGCGAGTCCGACGGGATGCCGACGCCGGGCGAGCCCAACTTCGACGAGCTCGACATCGACGAGTCGGACCAGGTGGGCCTAACGGGCTTCGACCTCGGGACGCGGCCGTTCTACGAGAACGGCGACAACCTCCGGAGCGACACGTGGCTGTTCGACCGGATCATCAACTACGCCCAGTTCGAGCTCGGCACGCCGGCGGCCGACTTCCAGGCCGACATCGAGCCGTTCCTCCTGTTCGTCTCCGGGCCGGTGCCGCTCGCGCCCGGCGAGACGTCGTTCTTCTCGACGGCCTGGATCTTCGGCGCCAACGAGGCGGACTTCTTCAAGAACCGCCGGACCGCGCAGAACATCTACAACGCGGACTACAACTTCGCCCAGCCGCCGTTCACGCCGACGCTGACGGCCGTGCCGGGCGACGGCCGCGTGGTCCTCTCGTGGGACACCCTCGCCATCGCGAGCTACGACCGGTTCAGCCAGGAGTTCGACTTCGAGGGCTTCCGCCTGTACAAGGGGACGGACCCGCTGCTGACCGACGCCCGGCTCATCACCGACGTCAACGGCACGCCGACGTTCTACCGCCCGATGGCGCAGTGGGACCTCGACAACGACATCTCGGGCGGCGTGTCCGTGCTCGAAGGCGAGGCGTCGTACAACGTGGGCTCGAACTCGGGCCTCCAGTTTTACTACGTCGACGAGAACGTGACGAACGGGGTCACCTACTACTACGCGCTCGTGGCCTACGACCGCGGCTTCCGGGACCCCGACAACCCGAACGCGGCGCCGATCGACCCGCAGGAGAACACGTTCAACTTCACGGTGAACCAGGCCGGGGCGCTGACGGGGATCTCGCAGAATGCGGCAGTGGTCACGCCGCGCGCGCCGGCGGCGGGCTACGTCGCGGGCGCCGCGAACGAGGACCTCTCGCGAGTCGCGGAGGGGATCGGGACCGGGTCAGGCAACGTTGAGGTCGTGAGCACCGAGGCGCTCGAGGACGGCGCGGTCTACCGGGTCACGTTCCACTCGGAGTACCTCGAGAACAGCGAGCTCTACGAGACGACGGGCTACAGCGTGACCCAGGTCGGCACTGGCGAGGTCCTTGTCGACCGCGCCGACCTGTCGCCGACGACGCCGTACCTCGACGGGTTCGTGTTCCAGATGAACAACGACGCCGAGTCCGACATCGACCCGAGGCGGACGGGGTGGCGAGGGACCGGGTCGAACGGCAACACGGCCTACAGCCTCAACCCGGGCTCACTCAACGGCGTGTCGACGGAGTGGGGCGCGGTCATCGGCCGCGACTCGACCGGCCTCGGGGCCCGCACGCCCTGGGACTACCAGCTCCGCTGGGTCGACGCGGCCGACTCGCTCTACTCGCCGCCGCGCGCCGTGGGCTTCCTCCGGACGCCCATCCCCATCTACGCGGTCAACGCCAGCAAGAACGAGCTGATCGAACTCCTGCCACGCGACATCGACGGAGACGGCGAGTTCGGGGTCGGGGACGAGTTGGTGATCGCCGAGGCGCCACCGAGCGGCGTCGGTCGGCGCTACGTCTACGTGGTTCGGTTCACGGGCGACGGCGCGGCGCCCGCCCCCGGGACCGTGTTCCAGGTGGGGGTCACGCGGCCGTTCTTCGAGGGCGACTTCTTCCAGTTCAGCCTCCGCGGCGCGTCGATCGACATGGACGCGGCGCAGGCGGAGATGGAGCGGATCGCCGTCGTGCCGAACCCCTACATAGGGACGTCGATCTACGAGCCGCGCTCCCAGATCGAGGGCCGCGGCGAGCGGCGGGTCCAGTTTATCCACCTCCCACAGCGGTGCACGATCCGGATCTACACGATCCGCGGCGAGCTCGTCCGCACGATCGAGCACGACGGGATCGCCAGCGACGGGTCGGAGGCCTGGAACCTCCGGACGGAGGGCAACGAGGACGTCGCCTACGGGATCTACCTCTACCACGTCGAGGCCCCGGGCGTCGGCGAGTACGTCGGCCGGCTGGCCTTGGTGAAATGACGTCGACGCGCACCCGCACCGGGCCCCACGGCCCCACCCCCATGCATCGCAGCCTCCTCCGCCGGATCGCTCTCGTCGTCGCCGCCGCCGCGCTCGCGGCGCCGGCGGGCGCCCAGGACCGCGTCGCCACGACGGCCGCGCCGTTCCTGACGCTCGGGACCGGGGCGCGGGGCCAGTCGCTCGGCCACGCCTACACGGCCACGGCGACCGGCGCCGACGCGCTCTTCTGGAACCCCGCCGGCGCGGCCCGGACGTACGGCTCGAACGGGACCGTCTTCCTGACGCAGCACGAGTGGCTCGCCGACCTCCGCTACAACGCGGCCGGCGTCACGCTTCCGGCCGGCGCGGGCGTCCTCGGGATCAGCCTCGCCTCGCTCGACTACGGCCGCGACGAGGTCCGCACGGAGCGGCAGCCGGAGGGGACCGGCGACACGTTCGGGGCCTCGGACTTCAGCTTCGGCGTGAGCTACGCCCGCCCGCTCACCGAGGCGTTCTACTTTGGCGGGACCGCCAAGGTCGTCCGCCAGTCGATCTGGGACATGAGCGCGACCGGCTTCGCCGCGGACTTCGGCATCAGCCTCGACACCGGGTTCAACGGGCTCACGCTCGCGGCCTCGATCCAGAACTTCGGCACGAAGATGCGGATGAGCGGCATCAACGCCCAGCGCTACATCGACGTGGACGAGGGGACGAGCGGCAACAACGAGAACGTGACCTCCGAACTCCAGATGGAGGGGTGGGACCTCCCGCTGTCGTTCCGCTTCGGCGCCTCGGCGCCCATCGTGCGGATGGCCGGCGCCGAGCTCCGCGTCATGGCCGACGCCCAGCAGACGAACGACAACGTGCTTAACACGGACCTCGGCGGGATGCTGAGCTACGACGCCGGTCCGGTCCGGCTGGAGGCCCGCGCCGGCTACCGCGACGCGTTCGTCGAGGACGTCGACAACCACCTCTCGTTCGGCGGCGGCCTCTCGGCCGACGTGGCCGGCTACGACCTGGGCGTCGACGTGGCGTACCTCCCGTTCGACCGTCTCGGCAGCGCGACGCTGTTCGACCTCCGCCTGGAGTTCTAGGCGGAGGACGGCCGCCTCGGCGAGATTCCGGAGGGGGCGAGATCCCGGCAGCACACGGCTGCCGGGCCGCCCCGTGCCCACCACCGCCCCGGAGATGGCTCTTGGTCTCGACGTGCTCACTCGACGGATCGGCCTCGCGGTCGCCGCCGTGCTCTGCCTTGGCGTCGCTGGCTGCGCCAGCGACGCGCCCGAGGCGGACCCGGTGATCGCCGTCGTCGACGGCCTGGAGATGACGGCCGACGACTACCTCCGCTCGTACATCGACTACCTCGTCACGACCGGCCAGAACGACACGGAGGCGCTCCGCCAGCGGCACTTCGAGGCGCTCGTCGACGCCTACCTCCTCGGGGCCGAGGCCGAGCGGCGCGGGCTGGCGGCCGACAGCGCCCTCGACGCCGCGTCAGCGCTCGCGCGGCGGCGGCTGGTGGGCGCGCGCTACTACGAGGCGTCCGTCCTCGACACGCTCGCGGCCCCGGCCGAGGCCGACGTGCGCCGGGCCTACCAGCTCGGAACGGAGCAGCGGGTCGTCCGCCAGCTCTACTTCACCGACGCCGACTCGGCGCAGGCGGCCTATGCCCGTCTCCAGGCCGGCCGGCCGTTCCTGGAGGAGGCGTGGGACCTCTACGGCACGCGCGACTCGACGGCCGGCTCGCTCGGCGCCGTCAGCTACTGGCAGGTCGACGACGCGTTCGCCGAGGCGGCCTTCGGCACGCCCGTCGGTGAGGTCACGCCGCCGGTCCGGTCCCGCCTCGGGTATCACATCATCAAGGTCGAGGACCGGCTCCGCAACCCGGTGCTGAGCGAGGACGAGTTCGCGCGCCGTCGGAAGGGCGTCGAGAGCCAACTCCGCCTGCGCCGCCGCCGCCTCGAAGGCGACTCGTTCGTCCGCGACTTTATGGGCCGCCGGAACGTGGCCGTCAACGGCCCGGCGCTCCGCGCGCTCCAGCAGGCCGTGGCTGAGTTGGAAGGGGACCCGCCACCGGACGCGCAGCAGGGCGGGGGAGAAGCCTTCACGCCCGGCGAGATCCACGTCTTGACAGAGGCGCTCCAGCCTCAGACTCCGCTCGCGACGTTCGACCTCGGCGGCCGGCAGCGCGTGTTCACGGTCGAGGATTACCTGTTCTGGCTCGACGTGCTCCCGTTCTCCGAGGCCCGCAACCGGACCGGCGCGTCCCTCGGCCGGGCCCTCCGCAACGAGGCGCTCGCGCAGGCCGGCGAGGCCGCCGGCGTCGCCGACGAGCCGGAGGTCCGCCACGAGCTGGCTCGGATGGACCGGCTCCGCCTCGCCGACGCCCTCCGCGCCCGCCTCCGCGCCGACTCGTCCGCCGCCGACCGCGCCCGCCTCGGTCAGGTCGCCGACCGGCTCGCGCTCGACCCGCGCCAGACCGTCGCCGACTTCTGGGTCGTCTCGTTCGAGAGCCGCGCCGAGGCGGAGGGCGCGCTCGCGGCGCTCCGGGCGTCGCCCGCCAGCGCGGAGGCTCGCCCCGGCTTCGAGCGCTTCGAGCGGCAGCCGCTGGCGGAAGCCCGCGACCTCGCGGCGGCCGTCCGCTCGGCGCCGCTCGGCGAGCCCGTGCTGGCGGCCACCGGCGACGGCCGGTGGGTCGTGCTCCGCGTGGCCGACCGGGCCGTCGAGGCCACCGGCGACGCGGCCGACGCCCTCGCCCCGTTCGCCGCCGAGGCGGGCCTCATTGAGCGGCTCCGTGCCGAGCGGCCCATCGAGATCCACGAGGAGGCGCTCGCCGCCGTCCTCCGCCCGCCGCCGGTCCCCACCGCACCGCGCTGACCCATGCTCCGCTCTCTCGCGCTCGTCCTCCTCTTCGCCGCGCCCGTGCTCGCCCAGGGCGACGGCTTCTTCCGCGCGAGCGACGGCCAGATCCTCGACGGGTCCGGCGAGCCCGTCGTGATTCGCGGCGTCGGGCTGGGCGGGTGGCTCGTGCCCGAGGGCTACATGCTCCACATCAGCGCGCCCGACGGTGGGTCGCCGCGCTCGATCCGCGCCCAGATCGTCGACCTCATCGGCGAGGACGGGGCCGACGAGTTCTTCGAGGTCTACCGCGCCAACTACGTCGAGCAGAAGGACATCGACCAGATCGCGGCGTGGGGCTACGACCACGTCCGCCTGCCCTTCCACTACCTCGACTTCTGGGATCCCGAGACGGAGACGATCCGCGAGGAGGGCTTCCAGATCGTCGACGATCTCTTGGCGTGGTGCCGGCCGCACGGGCTCGAGGTGGTCCTCGACATGCATGCCGCGCCGGGGGCCCAGAACGCCGGCAACATCAGCGACAGCGACGGGACCGCGCGCCTCTGGACCGAGCCCGACCCGTACCAGGACTGGGTGGTCGAGATCTGGACGGCCATCGCCGAGCGCTACGCCGACGAGACGCTCATCATGGGGTACGACCTCATCAACGAGCCCGTCCTCCCCGACGGCATCCCCGGGAGCGACCTCCGCGACCTCTACGCCCGCCTCGCGGAGGCCATCCGCGAAGTCGACCCGAACCACCTGCTGTTTATCGAGGGCAACTTCTATGCGACCGACTTCAGCGCCCTCGAGGAGCCCGTCGACGACAACATGGTCTACGCGTTCCACAAGTACTGGAGCTCGGTCGGGCAGCCGTCGATCCAGTACCTCCTCGACCTCCGTGCGGAGACCGGCGTGCCGCTGTGGCTGGGCGAGACGGGCGAGAACTCGAACCCGTGGTTCTACGCCGTCCGCCGGCTCGCCGAGGCGAACGGGATCGGGTGGAACTGGTGGACCCACAAGAAGATCGAGACTCTGAGCGCGCCCGCCTCGGCGCCGTTCGCGCCCGGCTATGAGGCGCTCGTCCGCTACTGGCAGGGGAACGGCGGCCGCCCGAGCGCCGAGGCCGCGCGGGCCGCTCTGCTCGCCATGGCGAACGGGCTCGACCTGGACCGGACGACCCGCAACGAAGGCGTGATCGCGGCCCTCTTCGACGACTCGTTCGGCACGACGCCGCGGCCCTTCCGCACGCACCGGATTCCGGGCACCATCCACGCGGTCGACTACGACCTCGGCGATCAGGGCGTGGCCTACAGCGACGCCGACCCGTGGGCGATCTCCGGGACGCCCGGCGGCGGCAACACGGGAGGCGCGTACCGGAACGACGGCGTCGACATCGAGCGGTCGACGGACCCGCAGGGCGCGGCGTACAACGTCGGCTGGGTCGAGACGCTTGAGTGGCTTCGCTACACGGCGACGGTCGAGGAGGCGGGGAGGTACGACGTCGAGATCCGCGTCGCGAGCGGCGGGACCGGCGGGCGGCTGGCGCTCGACGTCGACGGGGCGTCGCTCGGGACGGTGACGGTGCCGGGCACCGGCGGGTGGCAGTCGTGGCGGTCGGTCACGCTTCCCGGGGTCGCGATCCCGGCCGGCGAGCATGCGATCCGGGTGACGGTCCGCTCCGGCGAGTTCAACATCAACCAGATGCGGTTCATCCGCGTCGGTGACACGGCGGTCGAGGGCGAGCCCGCCGTGCTCGGCGTTCGGATCGCGCCCAACCCGGCGGTGCGCTCGGCCACGTTGTCGCTGACCCTGCCCGCCTCGGGTGACGTGTCGGTGGTGGTGTTCGACGCGCTCGGCCGGCTCGCCGCAGTGACCGAGGCGGGCCGTCTCGGGGCGGGGGAGCGGGAGATCGACCTTCCGCTCCGGGGGCTCGCGCCGGGCATCTACCTCGTGCGGGTCACGGTAGGGGACGCGGCGGTGACGCAGCAACTCGTTGTCCACCGGTGAGCGCGGCGACCGTAGGGTCCGGCCGGCGGTAGTTCCGTTCACCTCATGTGGAGGGGCCGGAGGCTCGGCTCAGGGCAGTAGCCGACGTCGGCACGCGGGCGGACTGGGGTGCCATCTTGGGCGCAGGCGCCGTCGAGTCTCGTGTGAAGCCTACACACTGTGACTTCACGGGACACGATCTCGCGGCCTGGCTAGGTTTCAAACCTCAGCAAACCTACGGATGCCGACCTCTGCCACCCTCCTCAGCGTCAGCGCCGCCGCCGAGCGGCTTGGCGTCCACGTCGGGACGATCCGGCGGTGGACGGACGAGGGCGTGCTCTCGGAGGTCCGGACGCCGGGGGGCCACCGTCGCATCCCGGCCGAGGCCGTCGAGCGGCTCCGAAGGGAGCGCGCGGGTGAGGCCCGCCCGGGCCCCGTCTCCGCCGGCCTCGGGCCCGACGGCGACCCGGCCGACGAGGCGTGGGCCGACCACGCCGTCGTCCACACGCGCTACGAGGTCCGCGCCAACGGCGACGCCGTCTGGAACCGGGCATTCGACGGGGCCGAGCGGGGGCACCGCCGCGAGACCGGTCGCCAGATGGTCGGTCTGCTGCTCCGCCACGTGGCGGGGCAGGGCGACGCCGAGGCCCGCAGCGCCGAGGTCCGCCGCCTGGCGTGGGGCTACGCGCTCGACATGAAGGACCGCGGCCTTCCGCTCTCCGAAGCGCTCCGCGCGACGCTCTTCTTCCGCGACGTCCTGACTGAGTCGACGGCCTACCACCCGCGCTTCGAGCAGAAGCCGCCGACGGACCAGATCGCCTTGATGCGGCGCGTGAACGAGTTCATGAACGAGGTCCAGATGACGATCGCGCGGGCCTACGAGACCGACGACCCCGCTGCCCTCCCACCCGCCGACGCATGACCGACGCTCCGACCCTGGCCGGCCTCTGGCTCGACGGCGACGCCTGCGCCGTCGACGTCCGCGAGTCGTGGGCCCTTTCGGCGGACGAGATGGCGGGCCTGTACGCCGCGGCGCGGGCCGACGACCTCGGGCTGTGCGTGGTGTCGACGTGCTTCCGGCTCGAGGTGGTCCTCTCCGGCCGGCGGCCGTCGGCGGAGCTGCAGGCGTGGGGCCGCCGCCGGCTGGCGGCGCTGCGGCCAGACCTCGACCTCGGCCGGTTCCGGGTGACGGAGGGCCCGGGGGCCGCGCGGCACCTGTTCCGGGTCGCGGCCGGGCTCGAGTCGGCGGTGCTGGGGGAGGCGCAGATCCTCGGCCAGGTCCGCCGCGCACGTGCCGAGGCGGAGGAGGCCGGGGCGCTCGCTCCGGAGCTCCGCGAGACGCTCGACGCCGCGGTCCGCGTCGGCCAGTGGGCCCGTGGGGCGACGGACCTCGGGCGGGGCACGGCGTCGACGGCCTCGGCCGCGGTCCAGTGGGCCGACGACGCCATCGGCGGGCTCGCCGGGCGCGGCGTCGCCGTCGTCGGGGCGGGCCAGATCGGGCGCCTCCTCCTCACCCGTCTTGCGGGCGTCGACGCGGCCTCGGTCACGCTCGTCTCGGGGCACGCCCCGGCGCACCACGGCTTCGAGGTCGTCCGCCCCGACGCGCTGCCCGACCTCCTGCCGCGCGTCGACGTGCTGTTCACGGGCACGGACCGGCCGGTGCTCGACGCCTCCACGGCGGAGGCCGCCTGGACCGACGGCGTGCCCCGAGCGGTCGTCGACCTGGGCGTCCCGCGCAACGTGGACGCCGCCGTCGGCGCCGTCCCGGGCGTCGCTCTCGCCGACGTCGACGCGCTCGGGGCCGTCGTCGACGCGGGGCTGGCGGCGCGGCAGGCCGCGATTCCGGCCGTCGAGGCCCGCATCGAGACGTCGCTCGACACGCTGGACGAGGCGCTCTCCGCGCTCGAGCGCGAGCGGCTCGTCGGCGACTTCCGCCGCCGGGCGGAGGCCATCCGCCAGGACACGCTCACCTACGTCTGCTCCCGGTGCGACGAGCGGACGTGCCATCCGGAGGCATCGGACGCGGGCGTCCGCCCCGGCCCCGGGCCGTGCAGCGACCCCGACGGGCTCACGCGGACGCTCACCACGCGGCTCCTCCACGACGTGACCGCCGCCCTCCGCAACCGCCCCGAGCACGCCGACGACGACACGATCCGCGCGCTCCTCTCGCTCCCCGACGCCGGTGCCTGACGTCCTCCGCCTCGGCACCCGGACGTCGCGCCTCGCCACGTGGCAGGCCGAGCACGTCGCCGCCGCGCTCCAGCGTGCGTGGCCCGGCCTCGAGGTGGAGTTCGTCCCGTTCGTCACGAAGGGCGACAAGACGCTCGACCAGCCGCTCCCCGAGATCGGCGGGAAAGGTCTGTTCACGGCCGAGCTCGAGGCCTCGCTCCTCGACGGCCGGATCGACCTCGCGGTCCACTCGCTGAAGGACCTCCCGACGGAGGACCCCGCCGGCCTGACGGTCGGCGCGACGGCCGAGCGGGCAGACCCGCGCGACGCCTGGATCTCGCCCGAGGGCCTCCACCTCGATGAGCTTCCTGGGGGAGCCGTCGTGGGGACGAGCAGCCTCCGACGCGGGGCGCAGCTGCTCCGGGCGCGGCCCGACCTCGTGATCCGGTCGATCCGCGGCAACGTCGAGACGCGGATCCGGAAGGTCCACGAGGAGGACTACCACGCGGGCGTCCTCGCGCTCGCCGGGCTGATGCGGCTCGAGATCGAGGACCGCGCGCAGTCGGTCCTGGACCTCGACACGATGCTCCCCGCGCCGGGGCAGGCCGCGCTCGGCATCCAGGTTCGCGCCGATGGGGGAGAGGCCGCCCGCCTCGTCGCCGCACTCGACCACCCCGCGACGCGCGCCGCCGTGACGGCCGAGCGGGCGTTCCTGGCGGGCCTCGGTGGCGGCTGTTCCGCCCCGATCGCCGCGCTGGCGGAGGTCTCCGGCGACCGGCTCACGTTCCGGGGCCGCGTCGTCTCGACCGACGGCGCCCGGACGGTGGCGGTCGAGGCCGACGGACCGTTCGATCCCGACGCCGCGAGATCCTCAGGCCTCGCGCTCGGCCGGGACGCTGCCGCGACCGCGTTGGACGGGGGAGCGCGCGACCTGTTGCCATGACGCTCGCCGGCCGCCGCATCGTCGTGACCCGGACCGAGGAGCAGGCGGGGTCGCTCGTCGACGGGCTCCGCCAGCGCGGCGCGACGCCGGTCCTCGTGCCGTCGATCCGGTTCGAGCCTCCGGAGGACCCGACGCCGCTCATCGAGGCGGCCCGCGACCTCGCCGAGGCGGCCTGGGTCGTGTTCACGAGCGCGACGGGCGTCCTCTACGGGTGGGCCGCGATCCAGCAGGCGTGGCCGGACGGGCTGCCCGACGGCGTCCGCGTCGCGGCGGTCGGGTCGGGCACGGCGGACGCGCTCCGGGCGGTCGGCGCGCCGGTCGACTTCGTCCCGCACGAGGCGCTCGGCGACGTGCTCGTGGAGGAACTGCCGCTCTCGAAGGACGACCGCGTCGTCCTGCTCCGCTCGCACATCGGGCGCGAGGCCCTGGCCACCGGTCTCGACGCCCGCGGCGCCGACGTCCGCGACGTGCCGGCGTACCGCACGATCACGGAGGCCGACCCGGAAGCCGCCGCCGCCGCGCTCGACCCCGCGCCGGACGCGATCACGTTCACCTCGCCCTCGACCGTCCGCGGATTTCTCACGGCCCTCTCGAACCCTGCCCGGCTGACGGACGTGCCGCTCGTCGCCATCGGTCCTGTGACGGCCGCGGCCCTCGATCCCGCCGGCCTCCGCGCCGCCGCTGTCGCCGACCCGCACACCGTCTCCGGTCTGCTCGACGCTCTCGACCGCCTGTTCTCGTGACTCCCGTGGACCTCCTCGCCCCTCCGACTCTCGGCTCCGACCGCCCGCAGCGCCTCCGCCAGTCGCCCGCGGTCCGCCGGCTCGTACGCGAGACGCGGCTCGACCCGGCCGCCTTCGTGCTCCCGCTCTTCGTGCGCGGCGGGGAGGGCGTGCGCGACGAGATCGCGTCGATGCCCGGGGTGTTCCAGCTTTCGGTCGACGAGGCGGTCCGCGAGGCGACCGAGGCGGCGCGCTTCGGCGTCGGCGGGGTGCTCCTCTTCGGGATCCCGGCTCGCAAGGACGCCGAGGGCTCGACGGCGAGCGACGACGCCGAGGCCGTCCAGCGCGCCGTCCGCGCGATCAAGGAGGAGGTGCCCGGCATCGCGGTCATCACCGACGTGTGCCTCTGCGAGTACACCGACCACGGGCACTGCGGGTTCATCGACTCGCACGGCGGCCTCGACCTGGAGGGCTCGCTCCCGCAGCACGTCGCCGCGGCCGTCTCCCACGCCCGCGCCGGCGCCGACCTCGTGGCGCCGTCGTCGATGATCGACGGCGTCGTCGGGGCGATCCGCGAGGGGCTCGACGCGGCCGGCTTCGGACACGTCGGCATTTTTTCCTACGCAGTCAAGTACGCCTCGGCGTTCTACGGCCCGTTCCGCGACGCGGCCGAAAGCGCGCCCGTCTTCGGCGACCGCCGGACGCACCAGATGGACCCGGCCAACGCCCGCGAGGCGCTCCGAGAGGCCGCGCTCGACGTGGAGCAGGGCGCCGACCTCCTCATGGTCAAGCCCGCCGTGGCCTACCTCGACGTCGTCCGCCAGGTCAAAGACGCCTTTCCGGACCGGCCACTCGGGGCGTACCACGTTTCGGGCGAATACGCCATGCTCAAGGCCGCCGCCGGGCGCGGCTGGATCGACGAGCGCCGCGCCGTCCTCGAGACGCTGACGAGCCTCCGGCGCGCCGGCGCCGACATCCTCATCACGTACTACGCGCTGGAGGCGGCCCGCTGGCTTGCGGAGGGCGGGGAGCGGGGGCCGAGCCGCCCCTCCTGATCGACCGGATCCACCGACCCCAGACTCACCGACTGCCCCCACCGATGGCTCTCGACCTCACGACCCCGCCGCCGAGCGCCGAGCCGGCGGAGCGCTCCGGCCTCGACCTCGCCGAGCGCGGCAAGACCGCCGACGGCGCGCCGCAGTCGCTCGACCGGCGCCTCCTCGTCCAGCTCCACGCCTACACCGGCTGCGCCGACCCGGCCCGCCTCGGGCAGGCCGCCGAGGCGGCCGGCGTGGGCGGCGTGGTCTACCAGAGCGCGCAGGACCCGCAGGGCGTCGCCGTCGTCACGTTCAGCGAGAGCGACGACTTCTTCGTCGAGGCCGGCCGCGACCTCCTGCTCTCCGAGCCGTTCGCCGCGCTCACGCCGCGCCCCGAACTGACCATGTTCGGGCGGACGTACTCGATCGGCTACGAGACAGACCTGCTGGGCGCGCTCGTCGCCCGGCCGGTCAAGACGATGACGAACCCCGCCTGGCCGTGGGCCGTGTGGTACCCGCTCCGCCGGGGCGGGCGGTTCGAGCGCGAGCCGCGCGAGGAGCAGCGCCGGATGCTCATGGAGCACGGTGGCATCGGTCGCGCCTTCGGCGAGAGCGACCTCGCCCACGACGTCCGCCTCGCGTGCCACGGGATGGACGAGAACGACAGCGACTTCATCGCCGGCCTCGTGGGCAAGGATCTGTATCCGCTCTCGAAAGTGGTCCAGCGGATGCGGGGCACGCGCCACACGGCCGAGTTTCTCGAGCGCCTCGGGCCCTTCTTCGTCGGCCGCGCCGTCTGGCAGAGCGCTGGGCCCTACGCCTGGGCCCTCAGCCACGAAGGCTCGGGCCACTAGCCGACCTCCGCCGATCCCCCTCCGCCTCGGCCCCGAGGCGGACCGACCCGTCCCCCCGACCGACCGCATGTCCCGCTTCCTGAACGCCCTCCGCGGCGAGCCCGTCGACGCCACGCCCGTGTGGTTCATGCGGCAGGCCGGCCGCTACCTCCCCGAGTACCGCGCCATCCGCAAGGACCACGACTTCCTGACGATGGTCAAGACGCCGGAGATCGCGGCCGAGATCACGCTCCAGCCGATCCGCCGGTTCGACCTCGACGCGGCCGTCATTTACTCGGACCTCCTCCCGCCGCTCCAGACGATGGGTCTCGGGCTCCACTTCGAGAAGGGCGTCGGGCCGGTCATCGAGAACCCGATCGACACGACGCGCGACGTCGACATGCTGGCGACGCCGCCGGCCGGCGAGACGATGCCGTGGACGCCTGAGGCGATCCGCCTCGTCAAGGCCGAGCTGGAGCCGAAGGGCATCCCGGTCCTCGGCTTCGCGGGCGCGCCGTTCACGCTGGCGGCGTACGCCATCGAGGGCGGCGGGTCGAAGAAGTACGAGAAGACGCGGGTGTTCATGTACACCGAGCCCGCGGCGTGGGCCCGGCTCATGGACAAGCTGGTGACCGTCGCCGGCAGCTTTTTGACGGAGCAGGCGAAGGCCGGCGCGGATGCCCTCCAGGTGTTCGACTCCTGGGCTGGCGCGCTCTCGCGCTACGACTACGAGCGCTACGCGGCGCCCTACACGAAAAAGCTCATCGGCATCGCGCAGCGGACGGGCCTCCCGGTCGTCCACTTCACGACGGGCACGGCCGGCCACCTCGACGCCGTCGCCGAGGCGGGCGGGGATGCCATCGGGGTCGACTCCGGGCCGTCGCTCGTCGAGGCCCGCGAGCGGGTCGGTGGGAAGCCGCTCCAGGGCAACCTCGACCCGTACCTCCTCCAGGCGCCCTGGCGCGAGCTCAAGGCGCAGGCCGACCGCGTTCTCTCGGAGGCGCCGGCCACGGGCTACGTGTTCAATACGGGCCACGGGCTCGTGCCGAGCACGCCGCCGGACGCCGTCGCCCGCCTCGCCGACTACGTCCACGAGCGGACGTCCCGCTAGCGCCCCGACCCTCCCCGCCTCGGTCTCGAGGCGGACCGCCCCCTGACGATCCCCTCCCATGCCCGATCCCCAGAAGCCCATCGGCGTCCTCTTCATGGCCTACGGCGGGCCGGAGTCGCTCGACGAGATCCCAGGCTACCTCTCCGACATCCGCCACGGCCGGCCGACGACGACGGCCGTGCTCGACGAGATCACCAACAACTACCGCCAAATCGGTGGCAAGTCGCCCATCATGGGGCTCACGAAGGCGCAGGTCGAGGGGGCCATGGCGCAGCTGAACCCGCCCGGCGAGCCCGAGCGGTTCAAGGCCTACCTCGGCATGCGCCACTGGTCGCCCTGGATCGAGGAGACGGTCGGCCAGATGATCGACGACGGGATCGAGCGGGCCGTCGCGATCGTGCTCGCCCCGCACTTCTCGTCGATGTCGATCGCGAAGTACCAGGCCAAGATCCAGGCCGGGCTGGAGCTCTACCGGGGCGACATCGACTTCGCGACGGTCGACGCCTACTACGACGCCGACCTCTTGATCGAGGCGTTCGCCGCGCGCGTCCGCGAGGCCGTCGAGCAGTTCCCGGAGGACGAGCGGGACGACGTCCACGTCGTGCTCTCGGCCCACAGCCTGCCCGTCCGGATCTTGCGTGAGGGCGACCCCTACCAGGACCAGCTCTGGACGACGGCCCGGCTCATCGCCGAGCGCGCGGGGCTCCGCGAGGACCAGTGGAGCTGGAGCTACCAGTCGGAGGGCCGGAGCCCGGAGCCGTGGCTCGGGCCCCAACTCGAGGACCACATCCCGACGCTCCACGAGGAGCGCGGCGTCGACAAGGTCGTGAGCTTGGCCATCGGCTTCGTGAGCGACCACGTCGAGATCCTGTACGACATCGACATCGAGGCCCAGAAAGCGGCGAAGGCGATGGGCGTGACGCTCGTCCGGCCGCCGTCGCTCAACGACGACGCCCGGTTCACGAGGCTTCTCGCGGAGCTGGTCGAGGGCCGGGCCGCCGAGGAGGGCTGGATCGACTCCGACGTCCGCGCCGCCTCGGCCGGCGCGCCGTCGATGCCGATGCCCGAGGGGACGGCCTCGCCCGTCTAGCCTCGACTCCCCCCGCCTCGGGACCGAGGCCGACCATGCCGACGCCTTCCGACCGACCCGACGTGCTCGTCCTCGGCGGCGGCGTGGCCGGCCTCGCGGCGGCCCTCCGGCTGGCCGAGGCCGGGCGGAGCGTCCGGCTGCTCGAAGCCACGGGCCGCCTCGGAGGGATCGTGCGGACCGTCTGCCGAGACGGCTTCGAGGCCGAGGTCGGGCCCGACAACTTCCTCACGCGGAAGCCGGGGGCCGTCCGGCTGGCGGAGCGGCTGGGCGTCGAGACGCGGCCCCCGCACGGCGGCGCGATGATCCAGCGGAACGGACGGCTGCACCCGCTGCCGGCCGGCCTCAGCGGACTCGTCCCGGGCCAGGCCGGGCCGCTCCTCACGACGCCCGCCATCCCGCTCGCCGCCCGGCTCCGTGCCGTCGCCGAGCCGCTCGTCCCGCCCCGCCGCGACGACGCCGACGAGAGCCTCGAGGCGTTCGCCGTCCGCCGCTTCGGGCGCGGGGCGTGGGAGGGGCTGATCGAGCCGCTGCTGGGCGGGCTCTACGGCGCCGAGCGCGAGATCTCGCTGCGCGCGACGCTCCCGCACCTCCACGAGCGGGAGCGGGAGGGTGGCCTCCTCCGCTGGCGCTCGTCCGGCCCGACGGCCGCGGCCGGACCGGCGTTCGCCCGCCCCGTGGGCGGAATGGAGCGGCTGGTCGACGCCCTGGCGGACGCGCTGCACGAGCGGGGCGTCGCCATCGAGACCGAGTCCCCGGTCGTGGCCACGGAGGCGGACGGGGACGGCTACCGGGCCCGCCTCGGGGACGGCACGGACCGATCGGCGCGGGCGCTCCTCGTGGCCCTGCCGGCGCCGGCCGCGGCCCGCGTGCTCCGACCGCTCGACACCGACCTCGCCGACCCGCTCGCCGCCATCCCGATGGGCGACGCTGCCGCCGCGTTCGTCGGCTTCCGAACGGCGGACGCCGACGTCCCCGACGTTTCCGGGTGGCTCGTCCCGAGCGCCGAGGGCGGACGGGTCCAGGCCGTCACCCTCCACTCCCGGAAGCACCTCGGGACCGCTCCCGACGGGCACGACCTCGTCCGCGTATTTCTCCGCCCCTCGATGGTCGACGCGGCCGACGACGACATGATCTCCGCCGCCGTGGACCATCTCCGCCAGCGGATCGGCCTCCGCGGCACGCCCGTCTTTTCGCTCGCCCACCGTTGGCGGGGCGCGTCGCCACGCTACACGATGGGCCACCTCGACCGCGTGGCCGCCCTCGACGCCGCCACCGCCCGCCACCCGCGGCTCGCCCTCGCCGGCGCCGCCCTCCGCGGCATCGGCCTGCCCGACGTGATCGCGGGCGCCGAGGCCGCCGCCGACCAGATCCTCGACTCCCTCGACCCATGACCGACACGCTCTCCACCGCTCGCTCCGAAGCGCTCTTCGCCGAGGCCCAGGCCCTCATGCCCGGCGGCGTCTCGTCGCCCGTCCGCGCCTTCAAGTCCGTGGGCGGCACGCCGCGGTTCATCGAGAGGGGGGAGGGGGCCTACCTCGAAGACGTCGACGGCAACCGGTACATCGACTACGTGATGTCGTTCGGTCCGCTCCTGCTCGGCCACGCGCCCGAGGCGGTCGTGTCCGCCGTCGCGGAGCAGGCCCGGAAGGGGACGAGCTACGGCGCGCCGAGCCCGCTTGAGGTCGACCTCGCCGAGATGATCCAGCGGATCTACCCGTCGATGGAGCGGCTCCGGTTCGTCAACTCGGGGACCGAGGGGGCGATGAGCGCCGTCCGAGCCGCGCGCGGGTTCACGGGGAGGAACAAGGTGGTCAAGTTCGAGGGCCACTACCACGGCCACGCCGACCTCCTGCTGGCCAAGGCCGGCAGCGGCGTCGCCACGCTCGGCCTACCTGACTCGCCCGGCGTCCCGGCCGCCGTCACGGCCGACACGCTCGTGGTCCCGTTCAACGACGAAGCTGCGGTCCGCGAGTTGTTTGGGCGTGAGGGTGACGAGATCGCCGCCGTCCTGGTCGAGCCGATCGCCGGCAACATGGGGCTCGTCCGCCCGCGCGACGGGTTCCTGGAGCTGCTCCGCGAACTGGCGACCGAGCACGGCGCGCTCCTCGTGTTCGACGAGGTGATGGTCGGCTTCCGCGTGCACCCCGGCGGCGCGCAGGCGCTGTTCGGCATCCAGCCCGATGTGACGATCCTTGGCAAGGTCATCGGCGGCGGGCTCCCCGTCGGCGCCTACGGCGGGCGGGCCGACGTCATGCAGATGATGGCGCCCGACGGGCCGGTCTACCAGGCCGGCACGCTCTCCGGCAACCCGCTCGCGATGGCCGCCGGGCTCGCGCTCCTCCGCGAGGTCGAGGCGAGCGGGGCCTGGCAGCGCGCCGCCGACGCCGCGCGCGAGACGGCCGACGCCATCCAGCGGGCCGCCGACGCCGCGGGCGTCCCGGTCGTCACCGACGCCGTGGGCGCCATGTTCGGTTTCTTCCTGACCGACGAGCCGGTGACCGACTACGCGAGCGCCGCGCGGAGCGACAAGGCCGCGTTCGCGCGGCTCCACCGGCTGCTGCTCGACCGCGGCGTGTACCTGCCGCCGTCTCCGTTCGAGGCCTGCTTCACGTCGAGCGCCCACACGCCCGAGGTCGTCGCCGAGGCGGCCGAGGCGTTCCGCTCCGCCTTCGCCGCGCTCTAGCCCCGCCCGCCTCGGCCGCCCCCTGACCGGGCCGCCGAGGCGGACCGACCCATGTCCGAGACCGTGCATTCAGACCCACCGCGCCGGCTCCTCGGCGTCCTGTTCCTCGGGACGCTCCTGGCCGCGCTCGACATCGCCGTCGTCGGGCCCGCGCTGCCAGCGCTCCGGGAGGCGTTCGGGCTCACGGAGCGGGCCGTCGCGTGGACGTTCACGGCCTTCGTCCTCGCCAACCTCGCCGGCCTCCCCGTGATGGCCGCGCTCGCCGATCGCGTGGGGCGGCGGCGGGTGTACCTGACGGACGTCGCCCTGTTCGCGGTGGGGACGCTCGTGGTTGCCCTCGCGCCGTCGTTCGGCGTGCTGCTGGTGGGGCGAGTGATTCAAGGGTTCGGTGCGTCGGGCATCTTCCCCGTGGCGACGGCCGTGATCGGGGACGCGTACCCTCCGGAGCGTCGAGGCCGGGCTGTCGGGATGCTCGGTGCCGTGTTCGGGATCGCGTTCCTGATCGGGCCCGCGGTCGGCGGGGTCCTCCTCGCCGTCGCGAGCTGGCGGTGGTTGTTCGCGCTCTCCCTTCCGCTCGCGCTCGTCGTGTGGGTCCTGAGCGCGCGGACGCTTCCCGAGTCGCGGGCGCCCGAGCCGCGGCCGTTCGACGCGGCCGGGATCGTCACGCTGACGGCGCTCCTGGCCGCGCTCGTCGTCGGTCTGAGTGGGCTCGACGCGTCGTCGTTTACGGAGGCCCTGGCGGAGTCGGTCGTGTGGGGGCCGCTGGTGCTGGCTGCGGCGCTCGTGCCCGTTCTGGTTCGGGTTGAGAGGCGGGCCGAGGCCCCGCTCCTTCGGCCCGGTCTCGTGTCGAGGCGACCGGTTCAGGCTGCGTGCGCGCTCGCCGTAGGGGCCGGGATCGTGGAGGCGACATTCGTCCTACTCTCGTCGTACGCCGTGTCTGCGTTCGGCGTCGAGGGCTCGACGGCGTCGTACCTGCTGCTGCTGCTCGTGGCCGGCGTCACGGTCGGGGCGCCGGTGGCGGGGCGGCTGCTCGACCGCGTCGGCGCGCGGCCCGTCGTGACGGTCGCAACGCTCCTCGTGGCGGCGGGGATGGGCGCCGTCTCGCTCGCGCCCTCGCTGGCCATCCACCTCGTCGGGACGGTCGTGCTCGGGCTCGGGCTGTCGGGCATCCTCGGGTCGTCGCTGGCCTACATCCTCCTCGCCGAGGCCGGCGCCGACGAGCGGGCCGTCGCCCAGGGGCTCTCGACCATCTTCCTCAGCATCGGACAGCTCGTCGGGGCCGCGACGCTGGCCTCACTGGCGACCTCGGCCGCGACGACGGTCGGGGGGTACCGGATGGGGTTCGGGGTGATCGCCGTGGGCGCGGTGGCGCTGAGCGCCCTCGCGCGCTGGCTCCTCACGCCTCGGGCGGTGTGAGGGGCGGCCCGGGCGGCGGTCCGTTCAAGCTTCACGCCGAGGCCGGCGATATCGTTCACCCGTTTTCGCCCCCGGCGTAGTTTCACGACGCGCCCTCTCTCCCCGGACATGCCCGCCCTCACCCCCGAGTCCCGCGTCTTCGTCGCCGGGCACCGTGGCCTCGTCGGCTCCGCCGTCGTCCGCCGCCTCGCCGCCGACGGCGTGGAGATGGTCACGCGGACGAGCGCCGAGCTCGACCTCCGAGACGGCGCGGCCGTCCGCCGGTTTTTCGAGGCCGAGCGGCCGACGCACGTCGTGCTCGCCGCGGCCAAGGTCGGCGGGATCCTCGCCAATCGCGACTATCCGGCCGACTTCATCAACGACAACCTCGCCATCGCC
Organism: Rubrivirga marina; assembly: GCF_002283365.1. Taxonomy (NCBI): domain Bacteria; kingdom Pseudomonadati; phylum Rhodothermota; class Rhodothermia; order Rhodothermales; family Rubricoccaceae; genus Rubrivirga; species Rubrivirga marina. The sequence goes on from NZ_MQWD01000001.1 coordinate 2,936,114, forward strand.
TACCAGGTGATGACGGCCGCCCACGAGGCCGGCCTTGGCGAGACCGGGCGCGTCGTGTTCCTCGGCTCGTCGTGCATCTACCCCAAGATGGCGCCCCAGCCGATGAAGGAGGAGCACCTCCTGACTGGCCCGTTGGAGCCGACGAACCGGCCGTACGCGATCGCCAAGATCGCGGGCATCGAGATCGCCGAGGGCCTCCACCGTCAGCACGGTGACGACACGGTCAGCCTGATGCCGACGAACATGTACGGTCCGGGCGACAACTTCGACCTCGCGACGAGCCACGTGTTGCCGGCCCTCCTCCGCCGGTTCCACAAGGCCAAGGGCGCCGCGCCTGACGGCTCTGACGCGCCCGTGACTCTCTGGGGCACCGGCTCGCCCAAGCGCGAGTTCCTCCACGCCGACGACCTCGCTGACGCCATCGCCTTCGTCCTCCGGCTCCCCGAGGCGGACATCCGCGCCGCCGCGCCGGACGGGCTCCTCAACGTCGGGGTAGGGGAGGACCTCTCGATCCGCCAGCTGGCCGAGCTCATCCGCGACGTCGTCGGGTCGGAGAGCCCCATCGAGTGGGACGCCGACAAGCCCGACGGGACGCCGCGCAAGCTCCTCGACGTGAGCCGCCTCCGCGACCTCGGGTGGTCCGCCTCGGTGGGCCTCCGCGAGGGCATCGCGTCCACCTACGCCTGGTACCTCGACACCCACGCCTCAACGGAGGCCGCCGCTTAATGTCCGAATCCTCTCGCCGCCCCCGCGCCCTCATCACCGGAGTGACCGGCCAGGACGGGTCGTACCTGTCGGAGCTCTTGCTCGCCAAGGGCTACGAGGTCCATGGCGTCAAGCGCCGCGCCTCGTCGTTCAACACGGAGCGAGTGAACCACCTCTACCAGGACCCCCACGAGGACGACGTCCGGTTCCGGCTCCACTACGGCGACCTCACCGACTCGACGAACCTCATCCGGCTCGTCCAGGAGATCCAGCCCGACGAGATCTACAACCTCGCGGCGCAGAGCCACGTGGCGGTCAGCTTCGAGACGCCGGAGTACACGGCCAACGCGGACGCGATCGGCACGCTCCGCCTCCTGGAGGCCATCCGGATCCTCGGCCTCGAGGAGACGTGCCGGTTCTACCAAGCCTCCACGAGCGAGCTCTACGGGAAGGTCCAGGAAGTTCCGCAGAGCGAGACGACGCCGTTCTACCCGCGCTCTCCGTACGGCGTCGCCAAGCTGTACGGCTACTGGATCACCGTCAACTACCGCGAGGCGTACGGCATGTTCGCCTCGAATGGGATCCTGTTTAACCATGAGAGCCCGCGCCGCGGCGAGACGTTCGTGACGCGGAAGATCACGCGGGCCGCCGCCCGGATCTCCCTCGGGCTCCAGGACACGGTCTACCTCGGCAACCTCGACGCCCAGCGTGACTGGGGCCACGCCCGCGACTACGTCGAGGGCATGTGGCGCATCCTCCAGCACGACACGCCGGACGACTGGGTGCTCGCGACGGGCGAGATGACGACCGTTCGCCACTTCTGCGAGATGGCCTTCAAGGCCGCCGGCATCGCGGTCCGGTGGGAGGGCGAGAACGAGGAGGAGATCGGCATCCGCGAGGACACCGACGCCGTCGTCGTCCGCGTCGACCCGCGGTACTACCGGCCGACGGAGGTCGAGCAACTGCTTGGCGACCCGTCGAAAGCCGAGCGCGAGCTCGGGTGGACGCCGAGCGTCACGGTCGAGGACCTCGCCGCCGAGATGGTCCAGTCCGACCTCGCCCTCGCCCACGTCCAGCCCGAGGTGGCCTAGGCCGGCGCTCCGCGCCGGCTACGCACCGGCGCGGAGGCGGGCCGCCAGTCGCGCCGGCAGGCCGGCCTTCAGGATGGCCGCCTCGGTCTTCGCGTGGTCGTAGTGGTCGCGGACGAGCTGGACGGCGAACGCGTCCGTGTCGAAGAGCGCGAACCCCAGCCGCGGGTCGCGGTCGCGGGGTTGCCCTACGCTCCCGACGTTGACGAGGAAGCGGTGGCCCGGCCGCACGCGGAACACGCCGATCGTGTCGGACACGATGGCCTGCCGGTGCGAGTGGCCGATAAAGCAGATGTCGGTGTCGAACGCCCTGAACTGGCGCTGCGTGTCGCGGAGCGATTCGAGGCGGGGCCACTTTTCCGGCTCGTCCGGCGCCGCGTGGACGAACGTCGCGCCGTGGGCCTCGACGGCGTAGGGGAGTGACGCCAGCCAATCGAGCCGGTCCGGGTCGAGGACCGTCCGGTGGAGCTCGATGGCCGCCTGGCCGTCGGGCGGGATGGCCTTGTCCAACTCGCCAGCGACCGCCGCGTCGTGGTTGCCGAGGATGTTGATCGCGAACTCGCGCCGCACGACGTCGAGGCACTCGACCGGATCCGGCCCGTACCCGACGACGTCGCCGAGGTTGACGAGGACGTCGGCCCCGCGCGCCTCGGCCACCTGCATCGCCTTGCGGAGAGCCGGCAGGTTGGCGTGGATGTCGGAGAGGACGGCGAGGCGCACGGTGGGGGGACGCGGGCGGATGAAGTTACCTGTCGTTCCCGCAGCCCACGCCGGGGCCACATCGCGGTTGAGGGCAACGGCCTATATTCGCAGAGCCTCCTCCCGTTATAAGGCCTCCTCCGACCATGCCCGAACTCCCGTATCCGACGGTAACGGATCGCACCTCCCCCGGCGCGCCCTATCGGGGGGAGGAGCCGTTCTACTACGGTGATCAGGACGGCCTCGACCTCCGGGCCTTGCTCGACATCTTGCTCCGCGGGAAGTGGATCATCCTCGCGACGATGCTCGCGCTGGCGGTCCCGGTCGTCCTCTATTCGATCGTGAGCCCGTCGAAGTACCGCGCGTACTCGATCCTGCTCGTCGACAAGACGGACACGGACCTCGCCGACGTGCTCCCGGAGCAGGTGCCGACGGCGTTCTGGCGACAGGAGCGGAATCTGAGCAACGAGCTTCTCGTGCTCGACCAGTCGACGGAGTTGGCGGAGAGCGTGGCGCGGCGTCTCATGGAGGCCGGCAGGGTGCCCGGCACCGAGCGGCCGCTTTCGATCCTGAACGACGACGACCCCGCCACGCCGCTGACCGTCGAGGAAGTGGCCTTCCGGCTCCAGAAGGAGTACATCAACTCGTCGATGGAGACGGGCGGCGCCGACGCCATCCGCGTCAACGCCGTGAGCACCGACCCCGCCGAGGCCGCGCTCATCGCCAACGCCTTCTCCGAGGCCTTCGCCGACCTCACGCAGGACCAGAGCCGGTCCAGCGCGTCCGCTTCGCGCGAGTTCCTGGAGGACCAAGTCGAGACCCAGAACGAGCGCCTCCGCGAAGCCGACGCGGCCGTCGAGGACTACATGCTCCAGGAAGGGGCCGTCGCGCTCCAGGAGGAGACGACCCGGCTCGTCGACCAGATCGCCACGCTCGACGCCCGCCGCGACCAGGCGTCCGTCAACCTCCAGACGAAACGGGCCGAGCTGGCGGCGCTCCAAGGCGAGCTCGCCCGCCTCGAAGGCCAACTCGGCGACCGCCTCTCGTCGAACCTCGACGGGCAGCTCGTGACGGTCCGCGAGCAGATCCAGCAGCTCCGCGGCGAGCTCGAGACGTTCTACAGTCAGAACCCGGCCCTCCGGACGAACCCGAATCCGCCGGCCAACATCGCCCGGCTCCGTAGCGAGCTGCAGCGGGCCGAGTCCGAACAGGACCGGATCGCGCGGGCGCTCTCGGAGCAGTCGCTCGCCTCCAGCACCGGCCCGAACGACCAGGCCTCGGGCTTCTCACGCGCGGCCGAGCTCCGTTCGCAGATCTCGGCGGCGCGCGTCGCCGTCCGAGGTCTCGAGGCCGAAGTCCGCCAGGTGGGGGCGCGTCTCGGCCAGTATGAGGGCGAGCTGTCGAGCGTCCCCGAGCAGTCGATCGAGCTGGCCCAGCTCGAGCGGGACCGCCGCGCCGCCGAGACGCTCTACGGCGCCCTCGAGCAGAACCTCCAGCAGGCCCGCGTCGCCGAACAGTCGCAACTGGGCTACGCCCGGGTGATCCGCCCGGCGTTCCCGCCCACTCGTGCGTTCTCGCCGCTCCGTGTCCGCAACACGGTCCTCGCACTGCTTTGCGGCCTCGTGTTCGGAGGGCTCCTCGCCATCGGCCGGGTCAAGCTCGACCACCGCATCCACACGCCCGACGACCTCGGCAAGCTGGGCTTCCCGGTCATCGGGACGGTCCCGAGCACCGACACCCTGGTCAAGGAGGAGTACGGCGGCGCCGAGGCCGCCGAGGTCAACGGCCGGATGGTCGACACCCACGTCGTGTCGCTCCTCAACCCGATGGCGACGGCCAGCGAGTCGTACCGCGCGCTCCGGACCAACATCCAGTTCAGCCGGCCCGATGTCGTCGTCCAGACGATCCTCGTGACGAGCGCGAACCCGGGCGAGGGCAAGTCGGTCACGTCGTCGAACCTCGCCGTCGTGTTCGCGCAGGCCGGCCGCCGTGTGCTTCTCGTCGACTCCGACCTCCGCCGGCCGACGGTCCACAAGAAGCTCGGCATCCCGCGTGAGCCCGGCCTCGTCCAGGAGCTGTTCACCGACGACGAGATCAACCCCGACGCGCTCGACCGACTCGCCGACGATCTCTACGTCCTCCCGGCCGGCTCGATCGCGCCGAACCCGTCGGAGCTCATCGGGTCACGCCGGATGCGCGACTTGATCGAGGACATGCGTTCGAAGTTCGACATCATCATCTTCGACGCCCCGCCGATCCTGGCCGCCACCGACGCCGTCCTCCTCTCGACCCAGTGCGACGCGACGCTCGTGATCGCGCGGGCCGGCGAGACGAAGGACTTCGAGCTCCAGTCGGCCATGACGGCCCTCGCCGACGTTGGGACGAAGCCGAGCGGGCTCGTGCTCAACGCGTTCGACGTCCGCCAAGCCTACGGCTATCGGTACAAGTACGCGTACCGCTACGGCAGCTCCTACGGCTACGGCAGCAGCAAGGTCACGGAGGCCTAGCCTCGGCGTCCGTCTTCGTCCCCCCACCCCCGGTCGTTCGCGCGGCCGACGCGTCCGAGCCATGCGCCGTCTCGCCGTTCTCGTTTTTCTCGCCGCCTCGGTGGTCGCGTCGGCACAGCCGACCGACGAGCGTGGCGTGCTCGGGCTCGTGGAGGGCCGCGAGGCCACGCCCGGTGGGTACTTCTACAACGCGCTCCCGGGCCAGCCCGTGACGCGCGTCTACGTCTGGGGCCGCGTGCTCCGTCCCGGCGTCTACGATGTCGGACCCGACTTCGACCTGGGCGGCGTCTTGAGCATGGCTGGCGTGACGAGCGAGCGGACGCCCCTCGAAGGTGACCCCGAACTCATGCTTCGCCTCTTCCGCGCCGGCCAGACGGAGCCCGTCTACGAGACGACCGTCGACCGGTTCGTGGCCGATCCCGCGGCGCCCGACATCGAGTACGGCGACGTGATCGCGGTCGAGGCCGAGGGCGTGGCGCGCGTGGCCGTGATCGGCTCCGTGCTCCGGCCCGGGACGTACGAGGTCGGCCCGACGTTCTCGTCGCGCGACGCGCTCGCGCTCGCCGGGGGCCCCCGCCTGGACCCCCTCGAGTCCAGCGCCGAACGGACGACGACGGTCCGGATCTTTCGGACGGGCGGTGGTGAGGAGCCCGACTATCGCGAGACGCTCCAATCGTTCCTCGGCGGTCCGGCACCGGCTCTCCAGGACGGGGACGTGATTGAGGTCGAGACCCGAATCAAGGAGGGCTGGAGCCGGCGCGACGTCCTGACAGCTGCCGGCGTCGTGACCTCAGGCGTGATCGCGGCCGTCCAACTCTACCGCGTCCTCTCGGCCGACTAGAGATGCCTTCTCCGACTGGGATCCTCGTCACTGGCGCCGCCGGCTTCATCGGGTCTGCCTTCGTGCGATCGGCACTGGAGCGCCGGCCGGGGGCCCCCGTCGTCTCGCTCGACGCGCTGACCTACGCTGGCTCTCTGGAGAACCTCCGCGACCTCCCTGAGCCCGACCGACACACGTTCGTTGAGGGCGACGTCCGCGACGGGGCGCTCGTTCGCCGGCTTATCCAGGAGCACGGGGTCCGCCTCGTGGTCCACCTGGCGGCCGAATCGCACGTGGACCGGTCGATCACGGGGCCGAGCGCGTTCGTCGAGACCAACGTGCTGGGCACGCAGGCGCTCCTCGACGCGTGTCGTGAGGCGGAGGGCGTCCGGTTCCACCACGTCTCGACGGACGAAGTCTATGGCGACCTCGGTCCCGACGACCCGGCGTTCACGGAGCGGACGCCCTACGCGCCGTCGTCGCCGTACTCGGCCTCGAAGGCAGGGTCCGACCACCTCGTCCGCGCCTACGCCCGGACGTATGGCTTGCCGGTGACGATCACGAACTGCTCCAACAACTACGGCCCGCGGCAGTACCCCGAGAAGCTGATCCCGGTCGTCATCCAGCGCGCCGTCGCGGGCGAGCCGATCCCGGTCTACGGCGACGGTGGCAACGTCCGAGATTGGCTCTACGTGGGCGACCACTGCGATGCGATCTGGGCTGTCATCGATCGGGGCGCCCTCGGCGAGACCTACAACGTCGGCGGGAACGCCGAGGTGGACAACCTCACCCTCGTCAACACACTCTGCGCCATCCTCGACGACCGCCGGCCCGACGGCGCCCCGCACGCTGACCTCATCGAGTTCGTGGCGGACCGTCCAGGGCACGATCGGCGCTACGCCGTCGACACGACCAAGATCGGGGGGATCGGGTGGTCGCCTCGGCAGTCGCTCCGGTCCGGGCTCGAGGCCACCGTCGACTGGTACCTCGGTCACCAGGACTGGATCGACGCAGTCCTCCACCGCAACCACGCCCCCACGTGAAAGGCATCCTCCTCGCCGGCGGCCATGGGACCCGCCTGCACCCGGCGACGGTCGCTGTCAGCAAGCAGCTGCTGCCGGTCTACGACAAGCCCATGGTGTACTACCCGCTGAGCACGCTGATGCTCGCGGGGATCCGGGACGTCCTCGTCATTTCGACGCCTGAGGCGCTCCCGTCCTTCCGGCACCTCCTCGGTGACGGGTCGCAGTGGGGGATCGCGCTGTCGTATCGGCAGCAAGACGAGCCTCGTGGGCTGGCGGACGCGTTTCGCATCGGCGCCGACTTCCTTGATGGGTCGCCGGTCATGATGATCCTCGGCGACAACGTGCTCTATGGGAGCGGCCTCTCGAACCAACTCCAGCGTGCGGCGACCGTCACAGACGGGGCCCGGATCTTCGCGTACCCGGTCCGTGACCCGCGGCGCTATGGCGTCGTCGAGGTCGACGCGGACGGGCGGGCGGTCGGCATCGAGGAGAAGCCGGCCGCGCCCCGGTCCAACCTCGCCGTCGCCGGGCTCTACGCCTACGGCCCCGACGTCGTAGACGTGGCCGCGGATCTCAAGCCGTCGGCGCGCGGCGAGCTCGAGATCACCGACGTTAACCGCCACTATCTCGAGGTGGGCACGCTCGAGGTCGAGGTGATGGGCCGGGGTGTGGCGTGGCTCGATGCCGGGACGCACGAGTCGCTGCTCGACGCCTCGGCGTTCGTCCATTCGGTCCAGGCCCGCCAGGGGCTGATGATCGCGTGCCCCGAGGAGATCGCGTACCGGCAGGGGTTCATCGACCGCGCCGACCTCGCGGCGCTCGGGGAGAGGCTCGCCCCGAACGCCTACCGCGACTACGTCCTCGCCCTCGCGGCATCGTCGTAACGTCGGACGGGCGACTGTTGCGACCTTGAGCGCCCGCCGGTCCCGTGTCTCCGCCCCGTGCCGACCCCTGACTTCCTGATCCTCGGCGCGCCGAAGTGCGGGACGACCGCGCTCTGGCACTACCTCGACGCGCACCCCGAGGTGACGATGGCGTCGGTCAAGGAGCCGCGGTTCTTCACCCGGCAGGGGGGAGGGCTCGCGCGGGGCGAGGTCAACGACCAGATGCCGCGCGCGGGGACCTACGACCGGGGGAGCGAGTGGTACGACGGCCTGTTTGCCCACGCCGCTCCGGGCTCGAGTCGAGGCGAGGCCTCGACGGTGTACTGCGTGGCGCCCGACGCGCCCGACCTGATCCATTCCAACGCCCCCGACGTCCGCCTGGTGCTGATGGTCCGCGACCCGGTCGACCGGATGTACTCGCACTATTGGCAGGAGCGGAAGGCGGGCTGGGACCCCGGCCCGTTCGCCGACCTCGTCGCCTCCGGCCACCCGCGCGCCCGGTACTACGAGGCCGCCAGCCATTACGCCGACACCGTCGAGCGCTACCTCGCCCACTTCGGCCGTGACCAACTCCTGGTCGTCGCGAAAGAAGACCTAGACGCCGACCCGGCCTCGGCGCTCACCCGAATCCAGCGACACATCGGGGTCGACCCGACGTTCCGCCCACCGACGCTCGGCCGGCGGTTCAACGTCCAGCGGGTGCCGCGCTTCCCGGCCCTCCGGCGCCTCGGCGAGTGGGCGCGGGCGACGGTGGGCGCGCGCCTGCCCGACGCGGTCCGCCAGCCGCTCGGGCGGGCGCAGCGGGCCGTCGAGCGCGGCCTCTCGACCGAGCTCGACTACGAGCCGCTCCACCCCTCGCTCCGGGCGGAGCTTCTGCCGCGGTTCGAGGCCGACGTCGAACTCGTCGAGGTGTGGACCGGCCGGCCTCGGCCGGCATGGCGGACCGCCGACGAGCCTGCCGAGGCGACCGAGTCGTGAGCGCGAGCACAACCGCCACGGCGGGCAAGGGCGGCAAGCGGATGGGGATGGCGTCGGCGATCTACGTCGGCGGGGCGCTCTTGGCGAAAGTCGCCAAGTTCCTCCTCGTCCCGTTCTACGTCCACTACCTGACGCTGGCCGAGGTCGGGATCGTGGTCTTCCTCCAGGCTGTGTCGTACGCCCTCGCGCGTGTCTTCCCGCTCGGCCTGGGCCAAGCCGTCAAACGTTATTACGTCGAGTTCGACGACGTCTTCGAGGCGGACCGGTTCACGGCGGGCATCTGGTGGACCGTCACGGCCGCCGCCGTCGGGCTCGCGGCGCTGCTCATGGGCACGGCCCCGATCTGGGGGCAGGTCATCGGGTCGCAGATCGCGACGTCGCTCATCGTCCTGGCCGTCGCCGACGCCGCCCTTCAAGGGATCGGGACGATCCCGCTGATGCGCTACATCGTGCGCCAGGAGCCCATGGCCCACAGCGCGTTCTCGATCGTCCAGATCGTCTCCGTGACCGCCGCCGTGGTCTTGTTCGTCGCGGGGTTCGGGTGGGGCGTCGAGGGCGTGATCTGGGGCGAGATCGTCGGGTACGGCGTGTGGGCGCTCGCCTCGGCCGTGATCGTCAACGCGCCGGCCCGCTGGCGGCCGACGTTCGGGCGCCTCCGCGAGGCGTTCCGCTACTCGATCGTGCTCCTCCCTCACCTCGTGTTCGTCTGGGGCATCACGTTCGCCGACCGGCTCATTTTGGAGGCGCAGGTGAGCCTCGACGCCCTCGGCGTCTACGGCGTCGGCTACCAGATGGCGACGGTCCTGACGATGGTCAGCATCGCGATCTCGAACGCGTGGCTCGCGCGATTCTTCCGGACCGGTGAGGGGGAGGGCGGCTCCGCAGAGTACGCGCGCACGTTCTCGGCCATCTCGATCCTCACGCTGTTCCTCGCGCTCGGCTTGTTCGTCTTCGCCGACGAGATCATCGCGGTTGTCGCCAACCGCGAATACGCCGGGGCGGTTCTGATCCTCCGGCTCGTCGTCGTAGCCCACGTCTTCCACGCGGCGAACCAGTTCTTTATGCTGCCCCTGTTCCTCGTGAAGCAGACGCGGCACATCTCGACCTCGACCGGGCTCGGGCTGGTCGTCAACGTAGTCGCCAACCTCCTTCTGATCCCAGCCCTGGGGATTGTCGGCGCGGCGGCGGCCACGATCGCAGGCTATCTCGCCGCGACCCTGTCGTCGTTCGCGTTCGCCCGACGAGGGTACCCGGTTCGACCCGAGTGGCGAGCGCTGGCCATCGCCGCAGCGGTCGCGACCGCGCTCGCCGTCGCGGCGCTGGCGCTGCCCCTGCACGGAGGCTCCATACTCGCAATCCTAGCAAAACTGGGGCTGTGCGTAGCTTTCCCGCTCGTCCTCCTCCTCTGGCCCGGACGGCCCGTCCTCGACCGCGCCGATCTCTCGAAGCTGACCCGTCAGCTTCCCGGGATCGGCCGCCGTTCGGGCTGACCCGCCTCCGGCGTTCTCTCGGATGCTCCCCCATCCCCCCAGTCTCCGGGCTCCGAGTCGCCGCCGCGCCGCCGCGCGCCGCCGCGACCGCCTGACAGGCGCCCGTCGGGCGCTGATCGGGGGCGGGCTGGCCGTCGTCGCGGTCGCCTTCGTCTTGGCCGGCGCCTCGCTCGTTCTCCACGGGTCCGTCGACTACGCGCTGCTGGGGGCGGCCGGCGGTGCCTGCCTCCTGGTGCTCCTCTCGGTTCCGATGCTCAAGCCGGACTACGAGATCGTCGAGCCGATCAGCTTTGTGATGCTGGCGACGGCCATCGGGGTGACACTCAAGCCGGCGTGGTTGGCATTCGGCCCGGAGGCCGCGCGCGACTTTCTCCTGTTGAACCGGCTCGAGCCGGCCTTCCTGGTCAATGCGGTGGCGCTCGTCCTGTTCGGCCTGCTGGCGTTCGCAGCCGGCTACCTGTTCCAGGTCCCCGCGCCTCGTCTCGCACGGTCCCGACTCTTTGCCACGGAGGCGTGGAGCCGCTGGCGGATCCTGCTCGTGGCCGCCGCCGCGCTCACGATCGCCCTCGTGTCGATGTCGCTCTACCTCAGCAAGCTGGGGCTGACGGGCGTGATCGAGGACTTCTCGCGCAAGCGGTTCTACACGGTCGAGGGGGCCGAGTACGCGCGGAGCGCGCTGGGCTACTACCGCTGGGGGGCGTCCGTGACCGGCCCCGTGTTCCTCTTCGTTCTCGCCTGGGCGCTCACCAAGCGGACCCGCCTCGGGCTCGTCGAGGGGGCGGTCATCGTCGCGCTCGTGCTCATGGCGGTGGTCTTCCCGTTCTTCAACAGCAGCCGGACGAAGGTGCTGATGGTGCTCATCCAGGCCCTCGTGATCTGGCGGTGCACGCGGGGTGGGATCCCGAAGACGGTGCTCGTAGGCGGGTCGGTCGGCATCCTCGCGCTCCTCCTCATCCTGACCGCGCTCCGGCCGAGGCAGGGAGACCTGTCGGATGCCGGCTCCGTGTTTGGGGCGCAGGCGCTGCTCGAGACGACGGTCGGCGGGCGGCACTTCATGGACCTCACGAAGACGGCCCACATCATCGAGGGCGTCCCGGAGCAGCTTCCGTATCAGTACGGCGAGTCGTACGCCGCGTGGGCGTTCATGCCGATCCCCCGGACCGTCTGGCTCAATAAGCCCCCGCTCGGGGCTGGCCCGTTGATCGGCCAGAACATCTTCAATATGCGGTACGCGGGCGTGCCGCCAGGGATGATCGCCGAGGCCTATCTCAACTTCGGGATCCTTGGGATCGTCCTCGTGCCGTTCCTTCTGGGGGTCGGGATGCGGTGGGTGTACGAGGCCTTCAAGCCGGTCCTCCACCACACCGCCGGCGCCACGCTGTACGCCGTCACCGTCATCCCGGTCGGGTGGACGACGGTGACGGGTGGGTTCAGCCAGATGATGGTGGCGCTCATGGTGGCGGCGGTGCCCCTCATCGCCATCGTGCTGTTCGTCCGGGTGCGTCGGAGGTTCGTGCCGCATGCTGTTTAACAGCGTCCCGTTCCTCCTCTTCCTCCCGCTCTTCTTCGCGGCGTACTTCGCGACGCGCGGGACGGCCCGGCTCGTGGTCTGCCTCGCCGGGAGCTACCTGTTCTACGGGTGGTGGGACTGGCGCTTCCTGGGGCTCATCGCGCTTTCGACCGGGATCGACTACGTCGTCGGGCTCAAGATCGCGGGGGCCGAGGCGCAGCGGGCCAAGAAGGCCTGGCTCACGCTCAGCCTCGTGAGCAACCTCGGGCTGCTGGCCGTCTTCAAGTACTTCAACTTCTTCCTCGACTCGGTCTACCGCGCGACGGGGTTCTTCGGGTTCAGCGAGTCGCCGGCGTTCCTGGCCGTGATCCTGCCGGTCGGGATCTCGTTCTACACGTTCCAGACGCTGAGCTACTCGATCGACCTGTACCGCGGGAGCATCGAGGCCGAGCGGAACCTGCTCCGGTTCGCGACCTACGTCGCGTTCTTTCCCCAGCTGGTCGCGGGGCCTATCGTCCGGGCGAGCCTCCTCCTGCCGCAGCTCCGCCGCGACCACCCGTTCCTGTGGAGCGGGTTCCTCCTCGGTCTCGGGCAGGTGCTCCTGGGCTACGTCAAGAAGGTGGCCGTGGCCGACTCGCTGGCCCCGTTCGTCGACCGCGTGTTCGACGCGCCGGAGGCGTTCACGCCGCTGAGCGTGCTCATTGGGGTCGTGTTCTACGCCTTCCAGATCTACTGCGACTTCTCGGGCTACTCCGACATCGCGATCGGGCTGGCGCGGATGCTCGGCTACGACTTCGGCGTCAACTTCGACACGCCGTACTTCTCGAAGAGCTTCAGCGAGTTCTGGACGCGCTGGCACATCTCGCTCTCGAGTTGGCTCCGGGACTACTTGTACATCCCGCTCGGCGGCAACCGCGGCGGGACGCTCGCGACGTACCGGAACCTGATGGTCACGATGCTCCTGGGCGGGCTGTGGCACGGAGCGAGCTGGAACTTCGTGTTTTGGGGCTTCCTCCACGGGCTCTACCTCGTCGTCCAGCGCCTCCTCGGTCCCGGCTTCGGCCGCCTCGTCGAGCGGCTGAGGTTGCCCGGCGCCGTCGCGGGCGGGTTCCAGGTCGCGGCGGTGTTCGCGCTCACGTGCTTCGCCTGGATCTTCTTCCGGAGCCCGACCTTCTCGACCTCTGTGGAGGTCATCACGCGGATCGCGTCGATCGACCGGCTCAGCCTCGCCGACGTCCAGCTCAAGGTGGTCGTGCTCAAGGGCTCCCTGCTCATCGGCGTTCTCGTGGTGGCCGAGCTGTGGAGCAAGACCGTCGTGCTCCCGTCGCTCGTACTGGAGCGGCCGGTCGCTCGAACACTGGCCTTCGCGTCGGCCCTATGGGTGATCTTCCTGTTCGGCACGTTCGACGGGGGCCAGTTCATCTACTTCCAGTTCTGATGGCCGCCAGCGAGCTCTGGAAGCGGATCGGGTGGGGGCTGGCGCTGGTCGCGCTCGTCGTCGCGGGCGACCGAGCGCTGGCGGCGGGCCTCCACGCGGCCGTGATGTCGACGGGAAACCGGTTCGCCGTGCTGTACCGCGGCGAGGCGCCGGGCGGCGTCCTCATTCTCGGCAACTCGCGCGCCCTCAACACCTTCCACCAGCCGACGCTGGCCGGGCTCCTCAACGTGCCCGTCTTCAACGCGAGCTACAACGGGATGTCGACGGAGCTCTCTGAGGTGGTGCTCTACGACTACGTCGATCGCAACCCGGACCCGGAGCTTGTGGTGATCGAGGTGACCGGCGTCGGCGCCGACGACGATCAGGTCCGCGACTTCTTCCCGTTCGCGGCCGAGTCCGAGCGGCTCCGGACGTACCTGTCGCAGACGCTCCCGCCGCGCGTCGCGACGGCCCGGCGACTGCTCGGCCTCTACAACTACAACGGGGAGATGCTCTACCGTTCGCTGGCCGCGGGTGCGTCTGACCAGGGGACCATCAACCGGTACAAGATCTCGCCCGCTCTCGTCGCTGCCGCCGAACGCCAGGAGGTCGCCGAGACGCGCCTCCGGCCGGAGAACCTCGCGGCCCTCGGCCGGATGATCGCCTTTTGCGGGGAGCGGCGGATCCCGGTCCGCCTCGTGGTCGGGCCGTACCTGCCCGCGTTCCGCTCGAAGATGACGACGTACGACGCGTGGGTGGACGCCGTGAGCGACGGCGTCGGAGGCGTCCCGATCTGGGACTATTCCCAGGCGGTCACCGACGTGACGGCCTTCGCCGACCGCGTCCACCTGAACTACCGTGGTGCCCGCCTCCTGGCGCCCCGGCTTTTCGAGGACGGGTTGTTCGACCCCGCGGTCGCTGTCCCGCCCGCCGCCGTCCCGCCGTCTCCCGACGTCCCTGTCGATCCGTGAGCACGCCTGACCTCCGGTTCTTCGTCCTCGGCGCGCAGAAGTGCGCCACGTCGTGGCTGTACTACTGCCTCCGCGATCACCCCGAGGTCGTCCTGCCGTCCACGAAGATCGAGCACGGCTACATCGGGAGCCCGATGTACCGCGAGAACGGGCGGGATTGGTACCTCGACCGGTTCCCCGAGGCGGACGGGGGTGACGTGGCCGGGGAGGTGGCCGTCGACTACCTCCTGGACGCCGGGGCGCCGGCCGCCATCGCCGAGCACGTCGAGTCGCCCCGCCTCGTGGCGCTCTTGCGGAACCCCGTCGACCGCCTCGTCTCGGCGTACTTCTGGGCGCTCCGAAAGAACCAGTTGCCCAGCGCGCCCATCGCGTCGGTCCTGCCGTTCTTCCTCGACCAGCGGCCCGGCTTCCCCGAACGCCACCCCGACCGGTTCGTCGACGAGCTCGTCCGCCGCGGCTTCTACGGCCAGCAGCTCCGCCCGTACGTCGACCGGTTCGGGCCGGAGAGCCTGCTCGTGGTGCTCCACGACGAGGTCCGAGACGATCCGGCCGCCGTCGTCCGCCGCGTGTACCGGCACGTCGGCGTCGACGCGGAGCACGTGCCGGACAGCCTCTCACGCCGGCCGAAGGTCAACACGCGGAACCGGGCGGTGATCGCGTTGGAGCGGATGACCGAGGGCCGCATGCTGGCGCGCGTCACCGACCGGATGCACCGGCTCCTGGCGCGCGTCACCGAGCCGCCGCCCGAGCTCACCGTCGCCCAGCGGACCGCGCTCCAGAACCGCTTCCGGCCCCACCTTGAGGAGACCGAGGCCGTCCTCGCCGGACTCCCCGAGGCCCACCGACCCGCGTCGATCGACCTGACCGACCTCTGGACCTGATGCAGCACCGTCGCAAGCTGACCCGCCCGGCCTACGTCCTCGAGAAGCTCGCGCTCTACGGGCGGAGCCGCCTCACGATGGATCGGGAGGACATCCTGATGGCGTTCTATCCAAAGACCGGTAGTACCTGGGTGAGGTTCTTTCTTTATAACATGTTGAGCGAATCCGCCTCGGCCGCCTCGTTCGACGAGGTCAACGCGGCCATGCCGGAGTACGGCAACCCGTCGATGTTCACCCCGTGGGCGTTTTCGCCGCGCCCGCGCCTCGTCAAAACCCACCTCCCGCATTCGGCCCTCCTGTTCGCCTCCCACCCGACGATGCTGACGGTCCGCGACCCACGCGACATCGTCGTCTCCCTCTACCACTACGCCCGGGCCAAACGGACGTTGGCGTTCGAGGGGGGCATCGACGACCTGATCTACGACGAGGAGATGGGCATGGAGGCGTTCTTCAAGCACTTCGCCTCGTGGAAGTCGCGGGCTGGGCTCGTCACGCGCTACGAGGACCTGAAGAGCCGGCCCATCGAGGCCTTCGGCGGGATCTGCGACTTCTGCGGCATCGAGGGCGACGCCGCGGCCATCGAGGCGGCCCTCGAGAAGTCGAGCCTTCAGCGGATGCGCGACGCGCAGAAGGCGAGCGCCGAGTCGTTCAAGAATCACGACCCCGCCTTCGTCTTCGCGCGGAAGGGGACGGCCGGGCAGTGGCAGGAGCACTTCGACGACCGGGCCCTCGCTCACTACGAGGCCCTCTGCGACCGCTACGCGTTCGACCTCTACGACTGATGCCGGGCCACGTCACGCTTGTCTACGACAGCCCGATCAGCTTCTCGGGCCAGTACGCCGCGACGGCGCTCCTGCGGGAGACCCTCGCGGCGCGCGGGTGGACGTTCGATGCCGTCGAGTTCCCGGCGCTCGACCGGACCGCGGGCCGTGTTCGCCGTTACGCGACGTACCTCGCCCAAGTCGCGCGGTGCTGGGGCCAGTTGCTCTCGGCCGTCCGGCGAGGGGCCGTGCTCCACGTCAACCTGCCGCAGAGCCGCGCGGCGTTCGCGAAGATGGGCTGGCCGGTGCGCATGATCGACCGCCTCCGGCCTGCGATTCCGAAGGTCGTCTCGCTCCACGGGAGCGTGTTCATGGGCTGGGCGCCTGCTGGTCCCGAGGGCCGGGCGTTCCTCCGCATCCTCCACACAGCCGACGTGATCACGGTCCTCGGGCCCCTCCAGCGGGCCCGCCTCCTCGAGTGGGGGCTCGACCCCGACCGCGTCGAGATCGTCGAGAACACGTGCGAACTGGAGCCCGCGACGGACACCGAGGTCGCTGCGAAGCAGGCGCCGGCCCCGGGCGAGCCAATCCGGCTGCTCCACCTCAGCCTGCTCGTCGAGTCGAAGGGGTACCCCGAGTTCCTGGAGGCGCTCGAACAGCTCAGCCACCGCGACCTCGGGCGGCGCGTCGAGGCGGTCCTCTGCGGCCCGCCCGCCTTCACGTCGTACTGCACGCGGTTTACGACCGTCGAGGCCAAGTCAGCCTGGATCGACGAGCGGGTTCGGCGGATCAACGCCAGCGGATCGGTCTCTGTGGAATGGATCCCGGGCGCCCAGGGGGCCGAGAAGAAGGCGCTGTTCGACGCAGCACACGTGTTCGTTTTCCCGAGTCGGTTCCCGGTCGAAGCCCAGCCCCTCGTGCTCCTCGAAGCGATGGCGGCCGGCTGCGCCATCCTCACCAGCACCGTCGGCGAGATCCCCTCGACGATGGGGGAGGGCACGGCCCGGTTCCTCGATGACACGGCCCCCACCGCCATCGCGGAGGGGATCGAGGTGCTCGTTCGCAACGACGTCCTCCGTCAGTTCCTCGCCGGGCGGTCTGTCCAGCGCGTCCGCACCCGGTTTAGCCTCGCCCGCTACAGCGACGTCTGGGAGCGGATCTTTGAGGGCCTCTTGAAGGGCTCGCCATCTCTCGCCACGCAGTCCGAGCCCGCCCCCACCGCATGACACCCGCACGCATTCTCGTCACCGGGTCGGACGGCCTCATCGGGCGGTGGGTCTCGCACCTCTTGGTCGAGGAGGGCCACGAGGTCATCGCCCTCGACCGCCGCGACCTTACCCAGAGCCGAGAGCGCTATCGCAAGCACGTCGTCGACGTCCGCGACGCCGAGGCGCTCGTCGCCGTGCTGGAGGCCGAGCGACCCGACGCCGTCGTCCACCTTGCCGCCCGGACCGATCTCGACCCGACCGCGACGCTTGACGACTACGACTCCAACACCGTTGGCGTCCGAAACGTGTGCGACGCCGTGCGGGCCACGGACTCGGTGACGCGCGTCCTTTACACGTCGTCACAGCTCGTCTGCCAGATCGGGTATCAGCCGACCTCCGACACGGATTACAGCCCGAAAACGGTCTACGGCCGGAGCAAGGTGCGGACGGAAGAAATTGTCCGCGAGGAGAAGGGTGGCGGGGTGACGTGGTGCCTCACGCGCCCGACGACGGTCTGGGGGCCCTACATGAAGCCGCACTACCGAAACTTGCTCCGCCACATCGAGAAGGGGCGGTACTTCCATACGGGAGAAGGGCCTCTCTACAAGTCCTACAGCTACGCGGGTAACATCGCTCACCAGTACCTCCGGCTCCTCTCGGCGCCGGACGGTGCCATCCACCGCAAGACGTTCTACCTCGCCGACTACGAGCCCCTTTCGCTGCGGGCCTACACGAACCGCCTGGCAGAACGCCTCGACGCCGGGCCGATCCCGACGGTCCCGTTGCCCGCCGCCCGCGCGCTCGCCAAGGTGGGCGACGTGATCAACGCCGTGGGTTGGCGGAGCTTTCCGTTCAACTCGTTCCGGCTGAGGAACATCCTGACCGAATACGTGCTCGACCTGAGCGAGACCGAAGCTGTGTGCGGGCCGCTGCCGTACGGGTTCGAGGAGGGCGTGCGCCAGACCGTCGCCTGGTATCAGGCAGGGAAGGAGGAGCGCTAGCGTGGCCGATCTCGACCGCCCCATCGTCGTCGTCGGCGCGGCCCGCTCGGGCACCTCCATGACGAGCCGCGTCCTGAAGCGGCACCCCGACGTCGCCTTCTGGATGGAGCCGAAGTACGTCTGGCGCTACGGCCGGCCGCTCGCGCCGGACGATCTCCGCCTTGCTGCCGACGCCACCCCGCGCGTCCGCCGCTACATCCGGCAGTCGTTCGAGCGGTACGCCGAACGCGCGGGGAAGCCCCGGTTCATGGAGAAGACGCCGAGCAACTGCTTCCGCCTGCCGTTCGTCGAGGCCGTCCTCCCTGAGGCCCGCTACCTCCACGTGATCCGCGACGGCCGGGACTCGACGCGCTCCGCGCTCCGGATGTGGACCAAGACACCCGACAAGCGCGCGCTTCGCCGCCGACTCACCCAGCTGGAGTTCCCACTCCGCGACGCCCCGTTCTACGCCGCCGCGGTATTCCGCGACGTCGTCGGGCGCCAGCTCTTCCCCCAGAAGGCGTACGTCTGGGGTCCGCAGTTCCCGGGCCTCCGCGAGGTTCGCGACCAGGAGGGCGTCGTGGCGGCGTGCGCGGTCCAGTGGCGCGAGAGCGTCCGCGCTGCCCTCGCCGGGCTGGCCCAGATCCCGGACGGGCGGCAGATGACGGTCCGATTCGAGGACGTCATGGCGGACCCGGTGGGGCAGATGGCTGCGATCCTCGACTTTCTGGAGCTCCGCCCGAGCGAGGAGGTCCGCGCATATGCCGAGACGTTCATCGATGAGGGCAACCGGACGAGCTATGATTCGAGCCTCGACCCGGCTGACATCGACCCCTACCTCGAGCCGCTCCGCACGGAACTCGGCTACGCCTGATGCCCCGCCTCCTCTTCGTCAACCAGCACTATTGGCCGGATGTCGCCGCGACGGGTCAGATCCTGACGGACCTCGCCGAGCACCTCGCTGCGCGTGGCTTCGAGGTCGACGTCCTGACCGGCCGCGGGAAGTACGTCTCGGGCGACCTCGAGGCGCCGGCCGAGGAGACCCGGAATGGCGTCCGCGTCCGCCGCCTCTCGTCGACGTCGTTCGGTCGCTCGTCCCACCTCGGTCGGATCGCCGACTACGCCGGCTACTACCTCGGCGTGCTCCGACGCCTCCTGACGGGGGAGCGCTACGACCTCGTGATCGTCCTCACGACGCCGCCGCTCTTGAGCGTCGCCGCGCGGCTCTCCGGCCAACTCCGTGGCCAGCAATACGCCGTCTGGTCGATGGACCTCCACCCGGACGCCGAGGTCGCCATCGGGATGCTGTCGGAGCGCGGCCTACCCGCCCGCGTGCTCCATAGACTCAACGACGCGGGCTACCGCGGCGCGGACCTCGTGGTCGACCTCGGATTCCGCATGAAGGAGCGGATCGCGGCCAAGGGCGTCGCGACCCATCGGCTCGTCACGATCGGGATGTGGAGCGACGGCGCGGGCGTCCGGCCCCTCGACCCCGCGGAGAACCCGGTCCGCCGCTCGCTCGGGATCGACGCCGATCAGGTTGTTGTGATGTACTCCGGCAACGCGGGGGTGGCGCACCGCTTCGAGGAGATCTGCGAGGCGATGCGCACGCTCCAGGACGACGACCGCTTCTACTTCCTCTTCGTCGGCTCCGGCCCGCGGCGCGCGGAGGTCGAGGCGTTCATCGAGGCGGAGCGGATCGAGAACGCGAGCTACGAGGACTACTTCCCACGAGAGGAGCTCGCGGCCTCGCTCTCGGCGGGCGACGTCCACCTCCTGACGCTCCGCGAGTCGATGGCGGGGATCGTCGTCCCGAGCAAGCTCTACGGCATCCTGGCCGCTGGGCGTCCCGTGGTGATGGTCGGGCCCGAGCGGTCCGAGTCGGCGCAGACGATCCGCCAGCACGACGTCGGCGAGGTCATCGACCCCGAGGCGGGGGGGAGCGGGGCCGACCTCGTCGCCGCGCTCCGTCGACTGGCGGACGCCCCCGCCGAGCGCCGGGTGATGGGGGAGCGGGCGCGCGCGGCGTTCGAGACGGAGTACGATCGGGCCGTCCTCTGCGAGGCGTGGGCCGACCTCCTGGCCGCCCGGTTCGGATTCGACCTGCCGGCCCGGCCCGTAGCGCCGGTGCGGGTCGGGGCGGATTAGCCCTCGGCCTCGGTCGTCGCTGCCTCGGCGGGCTCGTCGGCCGGTGCTCCCGCCCCGAACACCCAGTCGAACAGCTGGACGAGGGTCGGGCGCAGCGTGCCGCGCGGGACGATCCGGTCGACGAAGCCTTGCTCCTGGAGGAACTCCGCCGTCTGGAAGCCCGGCGGGAGGTCGCGGCCGATCGTCTCGCGGATGACGCGCGGGCCGGCGAACCCGATGAGCGCGCCCGGCTCAGCGATGTTGAGGTCGCCGAGCATGGCGAATGAGGCCGTCACGCCGCCCGTCGTCGGGTGCGTGAGGACCGAGACGTAGGGGAGCCCCTTCTCAGCAAGCACGGCGAGGTTCGCGCTCGTCTTGGCCATCTGCATGAGCGAGAGCGCGCCCTCCATCATTCGCGCCCCGCCCGACTGGCTGATGACGACGCACGCCCGCTCCTCCTCGACCGCGCGGCGCACCGCTCGCGTGACCGTCTCGCCGACGACCGACCCCATCGACCCGCCGATGTAGGTGAAGTCCATCGCCGCGACCGACGCCGGGTGCCCGCCGATGACGCCCGTGCCCGAGACGGCCGCGTCGTTGAGCCCCGTCTTCCGGTCGGCCGCCACGATCCGCTCGGCGTACGGCTTCCGGTCGACGAACTCGAGCGGGTCGACGGAGTGGAGGTCGGCGTCGTGGCGGTCGAAGGCGCCCTCGTCGAAGAGGAGCCGGAGGTAACCGAGCCCCGACATCGGGTAGTGGTGGCCGCACGAGGGGCACACGAGGAGGTGCTCCTCGAGCTCCCGCTGGCTCGTGATCGTGTCGCAGGACGGGCACTTGAGCCAGTAGCCCTCCGGGGTCTCGTTGCGGTCCCGGCGGTCGGTTTTGATGCCGGCCGAGTTGCGCTTAAACCAAGCCATGGAATTGCCGGAGGGTCGTCATAGGGTCGAAGGTCTCAAGATACCGCCCGGCTGTGACGTCGCCACGGGCTTGAGGTAGAGCGGTTCGAGGGCCGCGACGTCGTCGGGACCCTCGGCCTCGGCGATGCCCTGGCCGAGGCGGGCGACGACGGCACCGGAAGACGCGAGCTCGACGCGAGGCAGGTCGGGACGGAGGTCGGCCAGCCGGTCGGCGCCCGGCCCGCCGAGGGCGAGGGTGGAGGCGGGCAGCCAGTCGGCGACGGCGTCGAGGGAGAGCGCGGCGGGGGCGGCGACCTCGACGTCGCCGTCGTAGACCGCGACGTAGACCTCGCCGCGTCGAGATGGGAGGATGGCGCAGATCGGTCCTCCCACCGTGCTGCTGGTGGTGAGCGCGCGGAGCGTCGGCACGCCGACGAGGGCGGCGCCGGTGGCGAGGGCGAGGCCCTTGGCCGTGCTCGTCCCGATGCGGAGCCCCGTGTACGAGCCCGGCCCAGCGGCGACGGCGACGAGCCCGAGGTCGGCCGGGTCCCGCTCGACGTGCGCGAAGGCCTCCCGAAGGAGGGGGGCGAGGCGCCGGCCGTGCGACCGGGGCACCGAGAGGGCGGCCTCGAACAGCACGCGCTCTCCGTCGAGGAGGGCGACGGCGCAGACGTCGGTGGCGGTGTCGATGCCAAGGGTGAGCACAGGGGTGGGAGAGTGCGGCAGTGAGACGGGTCTAGAGGGGATGAGGGGACCCGTGGGACCTGCACAACCCGCAGAACCCCGAACCCTTCCTCCTTGACATTTCCTTCACGCCCGGGGATCTTTGCATCCCCCTCCTTTCGAAGCGCTTCCGGCTTCGTCCATCCCACCTGCCATGACCGTCTACGACGCCGACCACATCCGCAACGTCGCCCTCGTGGGCCACCAGGGGAGCGGAAAGACGACGCTGGCCGAGGCCATGCTCTTCAGCGCCGGCGCGATCCCGCGCATGGGGACCGTCGAGGAGGGCTCGACGGCGAGCGACTTCCACGACAGTGAGCGCGAGCGGACGATGTCGGTCTTCACGTCGCTGCTCCACGCCGAGTGGGAGGGCCACAAGATCAACGTGCTCGACACGCCCGGCTACCTCGACTTCTCGGCCGAGACCATCACGGCCCTCAAAGTCGCCGACACGGCCGTGTTCGTCATCGACGCGGCCGAAGGCGTCCAGGTGGGGACCGAGCTGGCGTGGACCTACGCCCGCAACACCGAGACGCCAGCGCTCTTCGTCCTCAACAAGCTCGACACCGCCGCCGCCGACTTCGCGACGACGCTGGACAAGGTCCGCGACCGGTTCGGCCGGGCGGCCATCCCGATGCAACTCCCGGGCGGCTCGGGGACGCGGACGATCATCGACGTCCTGCTCATGAAGCAGATTCGGTTCGACGACAAAGGGCAGGCCCACTTCGAGCCGATCGCCGACGACTTCAAGGAACGCGCCGACGCCCTCCACAACGAGCTCGTCGAGTCGATCGCCGAGAACGACGAGGGGCTCATGGACCTCTACTTCGAGAAGGGCGAGCTGACGGAGGACGAGATGCGGAAGGGCCTCCACCAAGCCATGCTCAATCGCGAGCTGTTCCCCGTCTTCCTGACGGTCGCGAATGAGAACGTTGGCGTGTCACGGTTGATGAGCTTCATCGACAACGTGTGCCCGAGCCCGGCCGAGATGCCGCCGCCGCACATGGACGCTGGCTCGGTCTCGGTCGACGCACAGGCCGCGCCGGTGGCGTTCGTGTTCCGGACGATGGCCGAGGAGCACGTCGGCGAGTACTCGTACCTCAAGGTCTACGACGGGATGCTGACGCAGGGCCAGGACCTCGAGAACGCGAGCGACTCGTCGATGGAGCGACTGGGTGCGCTCTACGCCGTGAACGGCAAGGACCGCGACCCCGTGCCGCAGCTCGTGGCCGGCGACGTCGGCGTGACGGTCAAGCTCAAGCACACGAGCACCGGCGACACGCTCCGCCAGCGCGGCTCCAGCGCCGTCGTGACGCCGGTCGAGTACCCCGAGCCCCGCATGCGGCTGGCCATCCACGCCGTACACCAGGGCGAGGAGGACAAGATGGCGCAGGGGCTCGCCCAGATCGTCAAGGAGGACCCGTCACTGGTGGTCGAGCACGACGCCCACCTCGGCCAGGTCACCGTCGCAGGACAGGGCGAGATGCACCTCGACATCGCGAAGTACCGCCTCGCCCACCGCGCCGGCGTCGAGGTCGCGTTCGAGCGGCCGAAGGTGAGCTACCGCGAGACCGTCCGCGGCCGCGCCGAGGCGCGGTACCGCCACAAGAAGCAGACGGGCGGCGCCGGCCAGTTCGCCGACATCTCCCTGCTCGTCGAACCGCTCGACGGGGAGTTTCAGCCGGAGGGCCAGATGAAGGTCCGCGGCGAGCACACGGCCGAGACCGACTGGGGCTCGAAGGTCCACTTCGTCGACGCCATCGTGGGCGGCGTCATCGACATGCAGCGGTTCTTCGGGGCCATCCAGAAGGGCGTGGCCGACATGCTGCGCCAGGGGCCGGTCGCCGGCTACCCCGTTGGGGACGTCCGCGTGGTCGTGTTCGACGGCGGCATGCACTCGGTCGACTCGAACGAGAACGCGTTCAAGACGGCGGCGAAGATGGCGTTCCGCGACGGCTTCCGCGACGCGCGGCCGGCGATCCTGGAGCCGATCGTCGAGCTCGAGGTCCTCGTGCCCGAGGCCTACATGGGCGACGTCCTCGGCGACCTCAACACGCGCCGCGCGCGGATCCAGGGGATGGTAGCGGAGGGCCCGTTCCAGAAGATCGTGGCGCAGGTCCCGGAGGCCGAGCTGTACCGGTACTCGACGTCGCTCCGCTCGATGACGCAGGGCCGCGGCCTCCACCGCGCCAGGTTCAGCCACTACGACCCGGTCCCCCGCGACGTACAGGACCAGCTCGTCTCAGGCCGGATGGCGGACGCCGCGGCCTGACGCCGGCCCTCCCTCGGCTGCGCGGCCGGCCTGACGCGCCGAGTCGGCCGGCCTCGGCGTCGAGGCGGGGGTGGCGGAGGCGTGATCGAGTCCGGCGTGGGGAGGCGTCGGCGGTAGAGAGCGGTCCCTGACCGACCGGTGTCAGCCGGGCGCCGGATGTTGCGGGCACGGACGGCGGGCGGCCGTCGTTACTTTCGGACAGCAGCCGGACCGATCATGTTAGGACTCCGAAGTGGCAAGCTCTCCCGTCCCCGCGGCTTCAGCTACGAGCCGCGGTTCTACGACCCTGATGCCGACGCCCGCCGGAAGCGGCAGCTCCAGTTCGTCCGTCCCAGCGAGCGCCGCCAGCGCAAGACGAAGCAGCCCCAGTTCGTGGCCGTTGGCCTCGGGCTGGCGCTCGCGTTCTACCTCTACCTCCACATCGGAGACATCGTCGAGCGCGTGACCGCGTTCGGCGGGTGGTTCTTCGGATAGGCCCCCGATGCTCACGCCCGACGCCGCCACCGACGGGCTGATCCAGGCCCTGCCCGACACGCTCGCGAGCAAGATCGCGGCGGGCGAGGTCGTGCAGCGGCCGGCGAACGCGCTCAAGGAACTGATCGAGAACGCCCTCGACGCGGGGGCCGGCTCGGTCGACGTCGTCCTCAAGCGGGCCGGGAGCGAGCTGATCCAGGTGACCGACGACGGCTGCGGCATGGGCCCGGCCGACGCCGTCGCCAGCTTCGGTCGCCACGCGACCAGCAAGCTCCGCCGGTTCGAGGACCTCGAGCGGCTTCGCACGCTCGGGTTCCGAGGCGAGGCCCTTGCGTCGATCGCGTCCGTGGCGCAGGTCGAGCTCAAGACCCGGCGACGCGGCGACGAGGCCGCCGTCTGCGTCCGCGTCGACGGCGGGGACCTCGAGGACGTGACCCCGTGCGCGGCCCCGGTCGGGACGTGCGTCGCCGTCAAGAACTTGTTCTTCAACGTGCCGGCGCGGCGGGCCTTCCTGAAGAGCCCGGCGACGGAGTTCAAGCACCTCGTCGAGGCCTTCCAGGCGCTCGCCCTGTCTCACCCGTCGGTCGCGTTCTCGCTCGTCCACGACGACAACGAGGTGTGGCGGCTGCCGGCCAGCGACGGACCGGACGCCCTCGCGGACCGGCTCGACGCGCTCGCGGGCGGGGGGCTCGTCGGCAAGCTCGTCGAGGTGGAGGAGACCACGAGCTACCTCTCGGTCTCCGGTCTGGTGGCGTCGCCGGACCGCGCGCGGAAGAGCCGCGGCGAGCAGTACGTGTTCATCAACGGCCGCTTCGTCAAGAGCCGCCAGCTCGACCACGCCGTCGCCGGGGCGTACGGCGCGCTCCTCCCCGAGCGCCAGCATGCCCTCTACGCCCTGTTCCTCGACGTCGACCCGCGGCACGTCGACGTCAACGTCCACCCGACCAAGACGGAGGTCAAGTTCGACGACGACCGGGGCGTGTACAGCTTCGTCAAGGCCGTCGTGAAGCGGTCGCTGGCGGAGGGCGGCCTCGGGCTGGCGTTCGATCCGCGGGCTCGTCGCGTCGGGCCAGCCCCGCCCGCCTCGGGCGTGGAGTCGGTCGGGCCGGGTACCGAGGCGGAAGGGGTGGACCGGCCGTCGTTCGCTCCGCCGCCCGCGCCGTCCAACGGCGACGGCGCCTCGCACTCGCACGTCCCGCCCTCGGCGCCGACGTTCCGGCTCGAGGCCGGCTCGGGCCCCGACGCGATGCCGCCGCTGCCCGACGCCCCGGTGCGGCCCACCGACCATACGGACGAACCGCGCGTGCCGGCTCCGCCGCCCGTGGTGCCGGAGGCGCCGGTCGGCCCGATCCCGTCCCGCCTCGGGCCGGCGCCCGAGGGCGTCGACGACCTCGAGCTGGACGACGACCCCGACCGCACGTTCTGGCAGCTCCACGGCCGCTATCTCCTGTCGCCCGTCCGCTCCGGCCTCCTGGTCGTCGACCAGCGGGCGGCGCACGAGCGGATCCTCTACGAGCGCGCCCTCTCGACGATGGCGAGCGGGATGGCCGCCAGCCAGCAGCTCCTGTTCCCCTTCACCGTCGACCTCGGGCCGGCCGACCGCGAGCTGCTGGCCGAGATCCTGTCCGACCTCGGCGCGCTGGGGTTCGAGATGGAGTTCAAGGAGGGCAAGCCGATCCTCGTTCGCGGCGTCCCGGCCGACGTCACGCTCGGCGACGAGCGCGAGGTCCTGGACGACCTCCTCGCCCAGTTCCGCCGCAACCGGCGGAGCCTCCGGCTCTCCGCCCGCGAGAACCTCGCCCGCAGCATGGCCGCCCGGAGCGCGATCCGCCCCGGCCACGTCCTCGGCCCCACCGAGGCGCGCCTCCTCGTCGACCAACTCTTCGGCTGCGACGACCCGTTCAGCGACCCGGCCGGCCGCCCGACGATGACGCGGGTGACGATGGAGGAGGTCGAGCGCCGCTTCCGGCCGCGGTGACCTTCGCCACGCGCGTCCGCGACGGGCTCCGCGCGTGCGGCGTCGGCCCGTCCGACCGCGTGCTCGTCGCCGTCAGTGGGGGGCTCGATTCGGTCACGCTCCTGCGGACGCTCTCCGGCCTCGGCCAGCCCCTCGTGGCCTGCCACGTCGACCACCAGCTGCGACCAGGGAGCGAAGAGGACGGCGCGTTCGTCGCCACGCTGGCGGCCGACCTTGGTGTGCTGGTAGAGCGCGTCGCGGTGGAGGTGCCGCCTGGGAACGTGCAGGCGGAGGCCCGCCGAGTGCGCTACGCCGCGCTCGCGGAGGCGGCCCGGCAGCACGCTTGCCCCTTCGTCGCCACGGGCCACACGGCCGACGATCAAGCCGAGACGGTCCTCGCGGCTCTCGTCCGCGGCGCCGGGTTGCGGGGCCTCGCCGGCGTGCCACCGGCTCGACCGCTGGGGGAGGGCACGATGCTGGTTCGACCGATGCTCGACCTGCGTCGCGCAGAGGTCGAGGTCGAGGCCCGCGCGCAGGGCTGGACGTGGCGGGACGACCCCTCGAACGCGAGCAAGGTCTACTCGCGGAACTGGCTCCGGCACAACGTGATGCCGTTGTTGGAATCCATGGGAGGCCAGGAGGTCGCGAGTCGGATTGCCGCGTCGGCCGACGCGGCGAGGGCCGCGGGGGATCTGGTGCGACTCTGGCTCGAAGGGGCCAGCGACGGCCCCGACCGGCTCCGCCTCGACGCGCTGGCAGACCTCTCCGAGGCCGCGCGAGCGCTCGTTCTGGCAGAAGCCGTCGCGGCCTGGGCGCCCTCCGTGTCACGCTCCCGACCCCTCCTCGAGCGGCTCGCCCGGCTGCCCGAGGCGCAGGTGGGGACGAGGGTCGACGCCGCCGGCCTTCGCGTGTGGCGCGAGGCGGACGCCCTCCGCTTCGACCCCGAGCCGGGCATCGGACCCGGTGGGTCGCTCGTGGTCACCCCGCTGCGCGCGGTGCCCGCCTCGTTCAGCGCCGATCCACTCGAAGAGATCGTCGACGCCGACGCCGTTGCGGGGGCCGTCGAGACGCGGCGCTGGCGCGACGGGGACCGAATCCGGCCGCTCGGGCTCCACGGGAGTCAGCTCGTCTCGGACCTGCTGCGGGATCGCGGCGTGCCACGGGCCGACCGCGACCGCGTGCCGGTCGTCCTCGTGGGCGGGGACGTCGCGTGGGTCGTGGGGCACCGGCTGGCGGCATTCGCCGCGGTCCGCCCGGACACCACCCGGGCGGTCCGGTGGACATGGCGCGCCGACGGCGAGGGGCGGTAGCTTCCGTCTCGCACCCGGTCTCCTGATGCCCGAACTCGCCGCCGCCCCCGACGCCGTCACCTGCCGCGGGGAGCGGTTCAAGCTCTACCTGAGCGAGGAGCAGATCCAGTCGCGGATCCGCGAGCTCGGTGAGCAGATCGCGGCCGACTACGCCGACGTCGGGATCCCCATCCTCATCGGCGTGCTCAACGGCGCGTTCATGTTCACCGCCGACCTCATGCGCGCCATCCCGGCCGACTCCGAGGTCGACTTCTACAAGCTCTCGAGCTACGGCGAGCGGAAGGTGTCGAGCGGCCAGGTGACCGAGCTCAAAAACGTCGACGCGAAGCTGGAGGGTCGGCACGTCATCGTGGTGGAGGACATCGTCGACACCGGGCTGTCGATGAAGTACGTCCTCGACCAGATCGAGGCGCTGAACCCGGCGTCGCTCCGGTCAGCCACGCTCCTTCGCAAGCCCGAGGCGGCCAAGGTCGAGGTCGACGTGGACTACGTCGGGTTCGACATCGACAACCTGTTCGTCATCGGCTACGGGCTCGACTACGGCCAGCTCGCCCGCAACCTCCGGGCGATCTACATCCTGGACGAGGAGGCCTGAGACGCAGGGGGCGGTCGCTGAGACAGCCCTTCCGCTAGAGATCAAACCGGACGACGACCTGCGAGCGGAGGCCCGTCGGTTGCCCATCGACCACCGGCGGGACGAAGCGCATCTCTCGGACGATCTCCTCGGCCAGCCCGTCGAGGCCGCCGCCGAGCGGCTGCGGCACGGCGGTGCGGACGACGCGGCCCGAGTCGTCGGTCTGGAACAGCACGAGCACGTCGCCCTCGATGCGCCCGACGGTCGCCCACCGCGGATACTCGGCCTCGTCGAGCCGTCGGCGGACGACGTCGGGGTTGGCGAGGCGGCCGAAGTCGAAGCCGGGTAGGAACGCGACGGCCCCGTCCGACGGCGCCACGGGCGTGCGGATGGTTTGGGGATCGGCGCGGGGCGGCGTGGGGGGCGTGCGGTCGGCGCGGAGGGCCTGGAGCTCGAGGGCGAGCCGGTCGCGCTCGGCGAGGAGCGCCTCGCGTTCGGTCTGCGTCTGGACCAGCTCGTCGAGGAGGGTCTGGCGGTCGCCGAGGTCGGGGGCGCCGGGCTGCGAGCGGCGGAGGGCCTCGAACGCCTCGCGCTCGGCGGCGAGGGCGGCCCGGTCGGCGTCGAGGAGGGCGCGGTCGCGGGCCAGGGCGGCGCGCTCCGCGGCGAGGTCGTTCTGGGTGAGCGGGGCGGGCGGGCGGTCGGCGAGGAGGCGCGTCCGCTCCTCGAGCCACTCGGTCCGCTCTGCGCGGAGCGCGTCCGCCTCGACGGCAGCGGCGTCGCGGGCGAGGTACGCGTCGTCGCGCTGCTGGTAGGCCACGTCGCGGTCGGCGTAGGCCCGGTCGCGTGCGGCGACGGCGTCAGCCAGCTGGCGACGGGCGTCGGCGAGGGCGGCCTCGGCGGCCGGCATTCGATCCCGGCGATCAGATTGTTCGGCCCGGAGAAGGTCCATCGTCCGGTCCCGCAACTGGAGCTCGGCGCGGAGGCGGTCGACCGTGGCGCGGAGGTCGCGTACCTCGTCGGAGGCGCGGCCGGACCGCGCGGCGCGGGCCTCGGTCACCTCGGTGCGCTGGCGGAGGGCCCCGAACTCCGCCGCGAGGCGGTCGCGCTCGGCCTGGGCCCGCGCGAGGGCGGTCGCCAACTGGTCCCGTTCCAGAACGAGCCGGTCCCGCTCTTGGGCCACGTCGGCCAGGGCGCGTTGGGCGGCCGCCGTCTGTGCGGACCACGTCGAGGTCCGAGGCGAGGGGGACCGGCGTGCGGCGTCGCGCTCGGCTTCGAGACGGTCGCGCTCTCCGGCCAGACGCTGGCGGTCGGCGACGAGACGGCTGAGCTCGCTCCGGAGTCGGGCGACCTCGGCGGTCCCTGGGGCGTCGCCCGAGCGCGCGGTGGCGCGAGGGCCGGACGTGCGCGTCACCCGTCGCTGGGTGGGGGATGGGCGGCGTCCTCGGCCCATTTGGTCATCGGCCACGGTGAGACGGGCGACGCCCTGTGCGCGGCGGCCTCCGCTCGGCTCGTACCGCACGTACGCCGAGGTGGGGCCGGCCAACGAGAGGATCGGCTCGCGCGAGACTAGGCGGACGCTCCGCCCGCCGGCGGCGAAGTACAGCCCGTCGCCGTCGAACTGGCCAGCCCGGCGGGCGCCCGCGAACGGCCGCTCCGACACCGTGTACGTGCCGTCGCCCGGCACGCCGATCGTGAGGACGCCGAACGGGTCCTGAGCGATCGGCCCGCTGGAGGTTGCCACGAGGGCGCCGCCGATGGAGAGGACCGGGTCGACGAGACGGAACGAGGTCTGCGCCGAGGCCATCGAGGCCGAGGCGAGAAGAGAGAGTACGAGGAGGGTCCGCATGAGCAGGGGAGAGGCCGGTCGGCTCGGAGACAGCGCCGCACCGGAGCGCCGTGGGGGCTCTACAGTCGGCGCCGATGCAACGCCACCGTGACCGTTTCGGTCCGCATCATGCGATCGCGACAGGCGAAGCCTCAGCCCCGGTCGCGGTCGCTGTAGAACCGCTTGAGCCGGACCGGGTCGGCTCCGAGGAGCCACGCGGCCCAGAGGCCCGCGTTCCGGAGCTGCTGACGGACTGCCCCGTGCCGCTCGAACCGCCGCGCGGACGTCTCGACTTCGGCGTCGAGGAAGACGAACCGGCCGTGACGGCGGAGGGCGCGGACGGCGTCGAGGTCCTCGAAGATCGGCTGGTCCGGGAAGCCGCCGACGGCCGCGAACGCCTCGCGCCTCGCGAACAGCGCCCGGTCGCCGAAGGCGAAGCGGTGCCATCGCATCCAGAACCGAGCGCTCCACGCCCGCATGGCCCTACGGCCGAGGGGGCCGAACCGCGCGCCGTCGAGGGCGAACGCCGTCCGGAAACAGCCCGCAACGACGGTCGGGGCGGCCAGCGCGTGGCGGACGGCGTCGAGCGCGCCGGGCGGAAGCCGCGTGTCGGCGTGGAGGAACAGGAAGGCGTCGCCCGTGGCGGCCGCGGCGCCGTCGTTCATCTGCCGCGCTCGGCCCCGCGCGCCGCGGAGGATTCGGGCCTCCGGCAGCGCTCGTAGGGCCGCCTCGGCCGTCCCGTCGTCGGAGTCCCCTAGGGCCACGAGGACCTCCCACGGTCCCGCCTGCCGGACCACCGAGGCGAGCGTCTCCTCAATCCGCTCGGCCTC
Source organism: Rubrivirga marina (assembly GCF_002283365.1). Taxonomy (NCBI): domain Bacteria; kingdom Pseudomonadati; phylum Rhodothermota; class Rhodothermia; order Rhodothermales; family Rubricoccaceae; genus Rubrivirga; species Rubrivirga marina. Next base: position 2,967,026 of record NZ_MQWD01000001.1, read on the forward strand.
GTTCCAGGCCGGGACGATCACCGAGATGCGGGACGCCGGAGGGGCGGAATCGGCGTCGACGTCCGAATCGGCGTCCCCCATCCCCGATGCCGCGTCCCGCATCCCGCTACCAGTACATCAGCTTCATGCAGAAGACCGAGCCGCCGGACTTCAGGAACTCGCTCGTGTCGAGCTCGACGGGCTCGTAGCCGCCGGCCCGGAGGAGGTCGTTCGTCGTCGCGCTGCCGGCTTGGATCAGGACGTGCTCGCCGTCGGGAGAGTGCGCGTTGCAGGCGAACCGCTCACGGGCGTCGTCTTCCGGCGCCTCGATGGTCCGCCGGAAGTGGGCCTTGATCGCGGCGATCCCCTCGTCCGTGAACGCACCCGGGTAGTAGAGCGCCGTCTCCTCGTCGATCGGGCAGAGGCAGGTGTCGAGGTGGTAGAAGTCGGGGTCGGTCAGCTCGAGGGCGATGACGGGGAAGCCGAGCTTCTCGGCGAAGCGCTCGTAGACCTGGCGGTCGGTGCGGTAGCCGTAGCCGCCCCAGAGGAGGTAGCGGCCGGGGTGCCAGATCGCGTCGCCCATCCCCTCGAAGTCGCCGGGCAGGTCGGGGTCGAGCCCCTGGACCTCGTAGCCGACGCTGCCGAAGAACCGTTCGTAGTGCTCGACCTCCGGCTTCCGCTGCGCCGCGTGCATCCGGCTGAGGACGACCCCGAGCTCGCCGCCCGGCGTCTGGTACGGGAGCGACTGGTTGGCGCAGAACACCATGTCCGGGAGGTCCGGGATGCCCGCGAGCACGTTGACTTCCATCCCGAGGCGCTCGTACGTGTCCTTGAGCGCGTCCCACTGCCGACGCGCGATCGACGGGTCCACATCGCCGACGTTGCCGGCCATGTGCGGGTTGATGACATACTCGACGCGGAAGTGGTCGGGTGAGGTCAGGAGGACCCGGCCGGGGCGGGGGATCGGCGGGAGCGCGTCGATGGAGAAGTCGGCGGACATGGGCAGGAGAGGAGGAGCCCGAAGGTAGCCTGGTACTCGCCCGACCCGTCCTCTCAGCGGACCACCGTCAGCGTCCGGCTGATGACCCGACCGGCCGCCTCGGCACGGGCGACGTAGACGCCGGCCGGGAGGCCCGCGACGCCCACGGGGAGGCGGTGGGCGCCGGCCGCCAGCGGGCCGCGGTGGAGCGTCGCGACCTCGCGGCCGAGCACGTCGTGGAGCGTCACCGAAGCGTCACCGGCGCGGTCGAGCGACAGCGTCAGCGTCGTCCGGCCCAGGGCGGGGTTCGGCGCGGCGCGGAGGCTCAGGCCGGCGCGGCTGGCGTCCTCCTCACCTGCCGTCGCGAGGTCGACCTCCGCCCGCCACCCCTCGTACACGCCGTCCGGGTTGAACCCGTAGCCGACGATGACGGAGCCGTCCTCCGAGATCGAGGTGGCAAGGACGAGGATCCACCCCTCGAGGTCGAGCCCGTAGTCCTCCTCGAGGAGTGGTTGGAGCAGCCGCATCCCCTCGTCCTGGGTCCAGACGAACGCCTCGTAGTACCCGCCGACGTTGAGGACGCCCCCGACGACGACGCTGCCGTCCGCCGAGGTCGCGACGGCCCGGGAATCGCGCGCGCGGACCCGGCCGCCGTCGAGCAGGCCGAGCCCGACCATGCCCTGCTCCTCGGTCCAGCGAAAGGCCTCCCAGACGTTGTCCTCCGTCACCGACGAACCGACGATCACGCGGCCGTCCGGGGACGACCCGTCCGCCCGGCCCAGCCCCATGTTCCCCAGCGACCCCAGGGGGACGGCATCCCCGCCCTCGATCCACCGGACGGCACGGCTCCTCCCGTTCTCGTCCTCGGCCGCGCCGAACACGACGCGGCCGTCGCCGGATACGCCCGTGGCCGCCGCGTTTGGACCTCCGAGCGTCCCGAGGTCGACCATCCCGGTCTCTGCGGACCAACGGAAGGCCCGGGGCTGCGTCGCGCCCTCAGGCCACGCCCCCCCGACCACCACGGCGCCGTCGTCGGAGGTGGCCTCCGCGTAGGTGGCCACGCCGCCGAAGGTGCCGAGGTCGACGAGGCCGCCGGTCGGCGTCCACCGGAAGGCGCTCTGCCGGCCGTCGTAGAGGCCACGGCCGACGATGACCCGGCCGTCGGGCGAGACGTCGTTGGCGTGCGAGAGGGCCCAGCCGGTGGTGTCCGTCCCGAAGTCCTGAGCGATCGCGTCTTGGAGGAAGCGGAGGCCGGCCGTCGGCGTCCAGATCTGGGCGCGGTCCTCATCGAGGGTGGTGAGCCCTTCGCCGTGGCCGACGATCACGGCGCCGCCGTTCGAGGTGCTCTGGGCGAGGGTCTGCGAGTTCTCCGGCAGGAGACCGAGCCCGTCGAAAGATTGCGCGTGGGGGGCGGCGGTGAGGAGGAGCGACGCGAGGAGGAGCGAACGGGACATCGGCATCGGGGTGGCGGGATGGGATCGACCGGTGGGTCAATCAACGACATCCCCATTGCGAGCGGCAAGGCGCGCTCACGGACCCTTCCCAAACGAGCCGCGGCCCCTCCTCAGGCGAGGAGGGGCCGCGACCGGGGGGCGGACGCCCGAGGTTAGCGGCCGCCGGCCCGGTGGGTGGCGTGTGCGTCGGCGAGGAAGGCCTGGGTCAGGTAGCCCTCGACGCGGACGCCGTCGCCCTCGGCTTCGACCTCGACGCGGTCGAGCACGTCGAGCGCCGACGGCTGGTCCTTCATTCCGATCCGCGCGGCCGAGATGCCGCCGCGGACGACGTCGGCCACGTCGTCGGTGCTCGCCTCGGGCTTCGTCTGGAGGAAGGCGCGGACGGGGATGCCGTCGCCCTCGAAGTTCATCGACACGACGAACCCGTCGGCGGCGCGGGCGGCCATCGCCGACGGCGGGGCGTCGTCGGGGACCTGGAGGCCGGCGCGGTCGAACCCGCGAGCGACAAACCACGCGCCGTCGGGGAAGGCGACGCGGTCGAAGAGGGCTTGGAGTTCGGCGTCGGCCGGGCCAGCGGTCGTGCCGAGGCGGCGGATCATGTCGGCGAGCGTGGCCTCGTCGCCGGCCAGGACCATCTCGTCGTTGGCGAGGGCGAACCCGCCGCGCTCGCCGTCCTCGCTCGTCGTGAGGTAGACCGGGACGCCGTCGATCTCCGACACCTCGAACGTGACGTCGGTCTGGTCGGAGACGTACTGTTCGATCCGCTCGCGGTCGAATCGGCCGTAGGCGACGAACGCCGCCCGCTTTGGCTGGCCCTCGCGGGCGGCGACGTAGACGCGGTCGAGGTCCTCGTTCGGGTCGAACCCGGTGAGGCGCATGAACTCCTCGAAGTCCTCGGAGCCGGTGCCGCTGACCATCCCGAGGCCGGTGCCGCCGAGCGCAGCCGAGAGGGCCTGGCTGTCGCGGGCCTCGGCGAGGTTGGTCATGCCGTAGACGTCGGCGTCCGCTGGCAGGACCGCCAACGCGTCGGTCGTCTGGGCCGACGACCCGATGCCCGGCGCGGCGACGGTGTCGGTGCAGCCGGTGGCGACGAGTGCGAGCCCGGCGGCGAGGAGGGCGCCGAACGTGCCGAGAAGCGCGATGCGTGCCGTTCGGGAGGGGGCGGTAATCATGGCTAGTAGTCTTTGCGCGAGAAGAGGACGAACGCGAGCCCGTAGCAGGCCGCGCCGAACGCGAGCGACGACAACAGGGGATACAGGGGGCCTACGTCCCCTCCCGTCGCGAGTTGCGGGACCATCGTCGTGCCGACGTTCCCGAACTTGGGCAAGAGGTGGTAGGCCCCCACGACGATGGGGCGCCACGTCCGGTTGATCTGCGTCGGCAGCTCCGGGACGGCGAGGACGAGCGTGACGAATCCGAGGCCGAGCGTGACGATGAGCGATAGCGGCGCGCTCCCGCTCCACACGCCGACGAGCGTGACCACACTGTAGACGACGGCGAACATCCCGAACACAACGGGGATCGCGAGCAGGAAGCGCGGGCTCCAGATGCCCGTCTTGATCGACATGACCAGCCAGACCGCCCCGAAGAGGTACGTCAAGAGGGCGAGCATGACGACCATGACCGCCAGCAGGCGTCCGCCCAGCACCGACGACCGGGACAGCGGCTTCGTGAGAACGACGTCGGCGGTGCCGCGCTCGGTGAGCGACGCGATGAGGCCGCCGGTCGCGAACAGGGCGAGCAAGATGCCGATCCAGTACGCCGCTCCGGAGACGAACGCCTGGGCCGTGAACACGACGCTCTCCAAGAGGGTGTCGCCGTTGAACGGGAGGTCGGTGCCGTCCGTCCGCGGGTTCCCCTCGTCGTCGAGGATCGCGTTGCCGTCCTCGTCGAGGAGGGGCTGCCCCGGTTCGATGGGCTCCTCGATCGCCTCCTGGCCGAACAGGCGGGCGCCGGCGAGCGAGCCGTCGACCACGTCGAGCTGGAGCGCGAACGCGAGGGCGATCCAGACGACCGTCGCCACGACGAACAGGCCGACGACGACCTTCCGGGCGCGGAGCTCGCGGAGCGTGAGGAGAATCAGACCGGTCATGCGTCGGCGGGTCGGTCGGCCTCGGCGCCGAGGGGGGGCGTGTCGGAGACGGCCTCGACGAAGAGATCCTCCAGCGACTGACGGGCCGGCTCGACCGCTTCGACCTCGACGCCGTCGGCGCGGAGCCGGTCGAGCGCGGCGTTCAACGCCGTGCGGTCCGGCAGCGTCGCCGTCGAGCGGACGAGCCCGTCGGGGTGCGTGGCGCCCTCGACCGCGAGCACGCCGTCGAGGGCGTCGCGGGTGGCGGAGGGCAGGGGAGAGGTCACGAGCCGCCACGCCCGGTCCCGGCGCGTGAGTTCGTCGACCGTGCCCATCCGGATCCGCTCGCCGTCTTTGAGGATGGCGACGCGCGTGCAGACCAGCTCGACCTCGCTCAGGAGGTGCGAGTTGAGGAAGACCGTCACGCCGTCGGCGCGGAGCCCCTCGATGAGGGTCCGGATCTCGCGCCGGCCGACGGGGTCGACGCCGTCAGTCGGCTCGTCCAAGAACACGATCCGCGGCCGGTTCATGAGCGCCTGGGCGAGGCCGAGCCGCTGGAGCATCCCCTTCGAGAACGTGCCCACCGGCCGGTCCTCGGCCCCCCCGAGACGAACCCGGTCGAGGAGGTCGGCCGAGCGGGTGGCCCGGTCCGCGGCGTCCACGCCGGACATGCGAGCGAACAGGTCGAGCGTGTCGCGGGCCGAGAGGAACGGGGGAAAGCGGTGGCCCTCCGGGAGGTAGCCGGCGACGCGCCGCGCGTCGGGGTCGGAGACGGGCCGGCCGAACAGCGAGGCCTCGCCCATGCTCGGCCGCGCGAGGCCGAGGAGGAGCTTGACCAGCGTCGTCTTGCCGGCGCCGTTGGGTCCGAGGAGCCCAAACGTCTCGCCGGGCGCGATCTCGAGGTCGAGCGGCTTCAGCGCCTCGACGGGCCGCCGGCCGCCGTAGGTCTTGCCGAGGCCGGCGGTGTGGATGGCGAGGTCGGACATGGGGCGCGGCTACGAGCGGTCGCCGTCGAGGTTACGGGCGCAGGCCCAGCCGCCGGGCCCGCCGCCCGCCCCGACTCGACGCCGAGGCGGGCGGACCTGTGACTCCCTACGCCCCGGCCGCCGCGCCCAGCGTGTCGTCGTCGGCATCGCCCGCCTCGACATCGCCCGCCTCGGCGTCGCCGCCGAGCGACTTGACGTAGACCGTCCGACGGGGGAACGGAATCTCGATGCCGCGCTCGTCGAACCGCTTCTTGACGAGCTGGCGGAGGTCCCGCTCGGCCGGGAACTGCTCGCCCGGTTTGACCTGGACGATGATCCGCGCCGTCACCGCCGAGTCGCCGAGGTCGAGGAGCGCCTGGACCTGCGGGGCCTCCTCGACCATCACCTCCTTCGCGTGGTCCGTCTCGGCCCACTCGCGGGCGACGTCCTCCAAGACGGGGAGCGCCTGGGCCACGTCCTGCTCGTAGCTGAGGCCGACGTTGACGATGGCGCGGGCGAACCCGATGGACTTGTTGCCGAACGTCCGGAGCTCGCCGGCCGGGATCATCAGGAGCTCACCGTCGAACTTCCGCACCTTGATGAGCCGGAGCCCGACGTACTCGACCGTCCCGACGTCCTGGCCGAACCGGATGAGGTCGCCGTTGCCGAGCGTGTCGTCGAAGAGGAGGAAGAAGCCCGAGATCACGTCCTTGACGAGCGTCTGGGCGCCGAACCCGATGGCCAGGCCCGCGATGCCCGCGCCGGCGAGGAGCCCCCGGATGTCCATCCCGACGATGGGGAGGACCGCGAGCGCCGCGACGGTCCAGATCACGTAGCGCGCGACGGACCCGAGCAGGTCGGCCGTGGTGAGCACGCGCTGGCGGCGCTTGTCGGTCGTCGAGTCGGACTGGACGGAGGCGACCCACCGAGTCTTGATCCGCTTGACGACGGCGATGGCGAGGAGGGCCAGCGCGATCGTGATGAAGACCCCCCAGGCCTTGTCCGCGACCGTCAGCCAAAACGCCTCGTCGAGGAGCGTGGCGCCGAGCGCGCGAGCGTCGTCGAGCGTGGGGCCGGTCGCGACGACCGTGTCCACGGCGACGGTGTCGGGCGGAGCGGAGGCGTTCGGGGTGAGCTGCATGTCAGAGCGAGTCGGGAGGTTCGGGGTGGTACGGCGCGCGGGGGAGCTGGGTGTTGCGCACGAGCGTCGTCACGCGGAGGCCGGTGGTGACCACGACCGCCACGCCGAGAGCGGCCGCCTCGGGGAGGTCGAAGGCGGTCAGCGCCAGGAACGCGGCGCTCCCCAGCAAGGCGGCGGTGGCGTAGAACCCCTTGTAGAGCACGGCCGGCATCTCTCGCACGAGGACGTCGCGGATGACGCCGCCGCCGACGGCCGTCAGCGTTCCGGTGAGCAAGACCCCGAGGGGGCCGAGCCCCGCGTCGAGTCCCTTCGACGCGCCCAGGGCCGCGAAGAGCCCGAGGCCGACGGCGTCGGCCAGCATCACGCGGTTCCAGCGGGCGGCGATGCGTGGGGCCGCCACGAGCACGGCGGCGGCCCCCGCGAGGCAGACGAGGACGTAGCGCTCGTCGCGGAGCGACGCCGCCGGCGTCACCCCCAGTAGGAGGTCGCGGACGATCCCGCCCCCGATGCCGGTCAGCGCCGCCAGGACGGCGACGCCGAGCCAGTCGAGCCGGAGGCGGACCGCCTTGAAGGCCCCCGAGAGGGCGAACACGAACGTGCCGGCGAGGTCGAGGGCGTCGAGCACCCGCGCCGTCAGGAGTCGAGCGCGGCGAGGCCGGGGAGCGTCTTGCCCTCCATGAACTCGAGCATCGCGCCGCCACCCGTCGAGACGTGTGTGACGGCGTCGGCGAGGCCGGCCTGGTTGAGCGCCGCCACCGAGTCGCCACCGCCGACGACCGTGAGGGCGTCGTGCTCCCGCGTCGCCTCGGCGAGCGCCTCGGCGACGGCGAGCGTGCCGCCGGCGAACGGCTCCATCTCGAACACGCCCATCGGCCCGTTCCAGATCACCGTCCGCGCGCCCCCGACGAGGTCGGCGTACGCCTTCCGCGTCTGGGGGCCGATGTCGAGGCCCAAGAACCCGTCCGGCACGTCGCCGTCGACGACCTTCGTCTCGGCGTCCGCCGCGAAACGGTCGCCCACGACGTGGTCGGTGGGGAGGACGATCGTGTCTCGGAACTGGTCGTAGAGCCGGAACGCCTCGTCCTTCCGGTCCTCCTCGACGAGCGAGTCGCCGGTCGTCCGGCCGAGGCCGGCGAGGAACGTGTAGGCCATCGCGCCCCCGATCAGGAGGTGGTCCACCTTCGGCGCGAGCGCCTGGATCACCCCGATCTTGTCGGACACCTTCGCGCCGCCGAGGACGGCGACGAACGGCCGGTCGGGCTCGTCGAGCGCCTTCGTCAGGAAGTCGACCTCGGTCGCGAGGAGCTTCCCGGCCGCGTGGGGCAGGTGCTCGGCCACGCCGGCCGTCGAGGCGTGCGCGCGGTGGACCGAGCCGAACGCGTCCGACACGAACACGTCGCCGAGGCGGGCCAGCTGGCGGGCGAGGTCGGCGTCGTTCGCCGTCTCGCCCGGCAGGAACCGCGTGTTCTCGAGGAGCACGACGGCGCCCTCTGGCGCCCCGTCGACACACGCCTGGGCCGCGTCGCCGACGGTCTCCTCACAGAACACCACGTCCGCCTCGGTGAGCCGGTCGAGGTACTCGGCGACGGGGCGCAGCGAGTACTGCGGGTCGGGCGCGCCCTTCGGGCGGCCCAGGTGGGACATCAGGACCGGCGTCCCGCCCGCATCCAGGATGGCCTGGATGGTGGGGAGCGCGGCCTGGATCCGCGTGTCGTCGGTGATCGTGCCGCCGTCCATCGGCACGTTGAAGTCGACCCGGACCAGCACGCGCTGGCCCTTCAGGTCGAGGTCGGAGAGGGTGTTCATGGGGAGGGATGGGGGGTGTGACAGGGATGGAGGGATGGAGGAACGTCGTCGCGTCCCTCCATCCCGCATGCCCTATCCCTCCATAAGCTTCTTGACGAGGTCGACCGTCCGGTTCGCGTAGCCCCACTCGTTGTCGTACCAGCCGACGACCTTGACCATGGTGCCATCGGTCATGGTCGAGGGCGAGTCGAGGATACAGGAGTGCGGGTTGTGGACGATGTCGATCGAGACGAGCGGCGCCGTAGAGTACTCGAGGATGCCCTGGAGCGGGCCATCCGCCGCGTCCTGGAACGCCTGGTTGACCTCCTCGACCGTGACCTCGCGGTCGACGATGGCCGTGAAGTCGGTGAGCGAGCCGTCCGGTGTCGGGACGCGGAGGGCGAACCCGTCGAGCTTGCCCTGGAGCTCGGGGAGCACGAGGCCGACGGCCTTGGCCGCGCCCGTCGTCGTCGGGATGATCGAGAGGGCGGCGGCGCGGGCCCGGCGGAGGTCCTTGTGCGGGGCGTCCTGGATCCGCTGGTCGGCCGTGTAGGCGTGGACCGTCGTCATGAAGCCCTTCTGGACGCCGAACGCGTCGTCGAGGACCTTGACCATCGGGGCCAGGCAGTTCGTCGTGCAGCTCGCGTTCGAGACAATCGTCTCGTCGCCCGTGAGGGTGTCGTCGTTGACGCCGAGGACGACCGTCTTGACGCCGCCCTTGGCCGGGGCCGAGATGACGACCTTCTTGGCGCCGCCCTCGATGTGCTTCCCGGCGCTCTCGGCGTCGGTGAACCGGCCGGTCGACTCGACGACGACCTCGCAGCCGAGGTCGCCCCACGGAAGCTGGGCCGGGTCCTTCTCCGAGAGGACCTTGAACCGGTCGCCGTTGACGACGAGCTCGTCGCCCTCGGCCGAGACGTCGCCCGGGAAGACGCCGTGGACCGAGTCGTACTTGAAGAGGTGCGCGAGCGTCTCGGCGTCGGTCAGGTCGTTGACGGCGACGATGTCGAAGTCGGTGTCGCCGCGCTCGAGGATGGAGCGGAAGACGAGCCGGCCGATCCGGCCGAAGCCGTTGATGCCAATCTTGATGGCCATGAGGGGGAGTGGGGTCGGGGAGAGGGAGGGCGGACGGTAGCGAGGGTACAGGGTGCGAACCGCTTCCGGTCCAGCCCGTCCGGTGAAATCGTCTGAAAGAGGGCGTCGGTCGGGATCCGCACCGTCGTCTCGCCCCGCTCTTCACGGCGCCTCCGGTTCGCGGCCCGCTACCTTTCGCGGTTCGCGGCGTCGGCCGCGTTTTTCAGATCCCCCGATCTCCCCCGATGGCCCAGATCAACCCGCCGAAGCCGCTCACGACGTCGCGTCCGAACGACCTCCGTGAGGACAACCTCACGACCGCCGCCTCGCGAGGCTCGGAGTTCTTCGAGGACCACCGCAACACCGTCATCGGGGTCATCGCCGGCCTCGTCGTCCTCGCCCTCGCCATCATCGGCTGGCGGACGTGGCAGGACCGCCGCTCGGCCGAGGGCCAGCAGCTCTTGGGTGCCATCCTCAACGAGTACAACGCGGGCAACTACCAGGCGGCCCTCGACGGGACCGACGCGGCCCCGGGCCTGCTCGAGATCGCCGACGAGTACGGCTCGACCAACACCGGCGAGCAGGCCACGTTCTTCGCCGCCGACGCGCTCTACCAGCTCGGCGACTACGACCGGGCCCTCGAGTACTTCGAGGACTACGACGGCGACGGGCTCATGGCGGCCAGCGCCATCGCCGGCCGGGCCGCCATCGCCGAGCAGCAGGGCGACAACGCCCGCGCCGCCGGCCTCTACGAAGACGCCGCGGGCGAGTACGACTCGCCGGCCTCGACCCCCGGCTACCTCCTCGACGCGGCCCGCAACTTCGCCGCCGCCGGCGACACCGAGGCGGCCACGGCCGCGCTCCAGCGCGTGATCGACGACTGGGAGGGCACGCCGGAGGTCCGCACGGCGCAGACCGAGCTCGGCCAGGTCCAGGCCATGGCGACGGCCACGGGCCAGCCGACGGGTGGCGTCAACGCCGCGCCGATTGCGCCCGACACGACCGCCGCATCCGGTGCCGCCGAGGCGGCCGTCGTCGGCGACGAGGGCACCACGATCGCCGTTCCGGCGGACGCCCCGGACGCCGACGGCCAGTAGGCCCGCCTCGGTCGCGCGCCGGCCCGACCCCGGAGTGGCGCGCCGGCCCTGGGCAACGAGGGAGAGCGGGCCGCGTTAGCTTCGGCCCGCCCCTCTCCCGACCCGCATGCCCACCGTCCTCATCGCCGACGACGAGCCCGCCATCCGGCGGACGCTCCGTGAGATCCTGGAGTTCGAGGGCTACGGGGTCGAGGAGGCCGCCGACGGCGACGAGGCGCTCGACAAGGCCCGTGAGGGCGTCGACCTCGTCCTCCTCGACATCAAGATGCCGAAGCGGGACGGCATGGAGGTCCTGCAGGCGCTCCACGACGCGGAGTCGACGGTCCCCGTCGTCATGATCTCGGGGCACGGGACGGTCGAGACGGCCGTCGAGGCGACCCAACTCGGCGCGGTCGACTTCCTTGAGAAGCCCCCGGACCTCAACCGGCTCCTCGTGACCGTCCGCGGCGCGCTCGACCGCGGCCAGCTCCAGGTCGAGAACACGCGGCTCAAGCAGGTCGTCCGCGACCAGTCCGGCGCCAGCGACCTCACGCCGATCGTGGGCGACAGCCCGGCCATCGCGCGGATCCAGCAGACGGTCGCGCGCGTGGCGCCGAGCGAGGCGCGCGTGCTCATCACGGGCGAGCCCGGCACCGGCAAGGAGCTCGTCGCCCGCCACCTCCACGCGCAGAGCAGCCGCGCCGACGGGCCGCTCGTCGAGGTCAACTGCGCTGCGATCCCGTCGGAGCTCATCGAGTCCGAGCTGTTTGGCCACGAGAAGGGCGCGTTCACGGGCGCGACCAAGCAGCGGATCGGCAAGTTCGAGCAGGCCGATGGCGGGACGCTGTTCCTGGACGAGATCGGGGACATGAGCCTCGACGCGCAGGCCAAGGTGCTGCGGGCCTTGCAGGAGAGCCGGATCACGCGCGTCGGTGGCGACCGGTCGATCCCGGTCGACGTCCGCGTCGTGGCGGCGACCAACCGGGACCTCCTCCAGCGGGTCGACGAGAACCGGTTCCGCGAGGACCTCTACCACCGGATCTCCGTCATCCTCGTCCACGTCCCGCCGCTCCGCGAGCGTCGCGGCGACATCCCGGGCATCGCCGAGTTCATCCTCGGCCAGGTCATGCGCCGCAACGGGATGGAGGGCAAGTCGTTCTCCGACGACGCGCTCGACGCACTCCGCCGGCAGGAGTGGCGCGGCAACGTCCGCGAGCTCCGGAACGTGGTCGAGCGCCTGCTCATCCTGTCCGACGGCGACCAGATCTCGGCCGAGGACGTGGACCGCTACGTCGTCCCCGGCGGCGCGTCCGGCGCGCCGGTTGGACTCATCGACCGCTACGACACCCTGTTCGAGTTCCGCGACCAGGCCGAAAAGCTGTTCATCGAGCGGAAGCTGGACGAGAACGACTGGAACGTCTCGCACACGGCCGAACTCATCGGCATCCAGCGCTCGCACCTCTACAACAAGCTGAAGGACCTCGGGATCGAGAGGCCGGAGTGATGGAGGGGTCCGGCATGCGGGATGGAGGGATGGAGGAGGGGGGCGCCAGCGCGACGGACGGAGTCCCCGCATCCCGCGTGGCCCGTCCCCTGTCCCTCTCTCCCATCCTCAGCGCCCGCGGCCTCGGCAAGGCGTACCCGACGGCGACCGGCGCGCTCCGGGTCCTCGACGGGCTCGACGTCGACGTCTACCCCGGCGAGCTGGTGGCCGTCGTGGGGGAGAGCGGGACGGGGAAGAGCACGCTGCTCCACCTCCTCGGCGCGCTCGACCGGCCGACGGAGGGGACCGTGACGTACCGTGGCGAGGACGTCTTCGCCAAGGGCGACGAGGCGCTCGCGGCGTTCCGGAACCGGGCCATCGGGTTCGTCTTCCAGTTCCACCACCTGCTTCCCGAGTTCAACGCGCTGGAGAACGTGTCGATGCCGGCCCTCATCGCAGGCGGGACGTTCCAGACGGCCGACGGCCGCGCTCGCCAGCTCCTCCAGATGCTCGGCCTCGGCGACCGGCTGGACCACCGGCCAAGCCAGCTCTCCGGCGGCGAGCAGCAACGCGTGGCCGTCGCCCGAGCGCTCATGAACGAGCCTGGCCTCGTGCTCATGGACGAGCCCTCGGGCAACCTCGACACGAAGACGGCCGAGAAGCTGCACGACGAACTGCTCCGCCTGACGCGCGACGCCGACCAGGCGTTCGTCGTCGTCACCCACAACCCGGCGCTGGCGGCCCTCGCCGACCGGGTCCTCCGCCTCGAAGGCGGCCGGCTCGTCGACGACCGCGAGTCCCCCCACGAACGGCCCGAGGCGCACGAGGAGGGCGTCGAATCGGCGTCGGACGGGCGGAATCCCTGACCCCGCGGCGTTCGTAGATCGACTCCCGCACCCGCCCTCGCCATGACCGAGACGCTCGCCCTCCCGACCCTGCCCTCCGAGATCGAACGCGTCGGCTTCGTGCGTGAGGACATCGACCCGACGCTCGACCTGTTCGACGAGATCGAGCGGTTGAAGGAGGAGAAGAACGCCGTCCTCCTCGCTCACTACTACCAGGAGGGCGACATCCAGGACATCGCCGACTACATCGGCGACTCGCTCGGGCTGGCCCGCGAGGCGGCCGAGACCGACGCCGACGTGATCGTGTTCGCGGGCGTCCACTTCATGGCGGAGACGGCCAAGATCCTGAACCCCGAGAAGACAGTCCTCCTGCCGGACCTCCACGCCGGCTGCTCGCTCGCCGACTCGTGCCCGCCGGACGAGTTCGCGGCCTTCCGAGCGGAGCACCCGGACCACATCGTCATTTCCTACATCAACTGCTCGGCGGCGATCAAGGCGCAGACGGACATCATCTGCACGTCGTCGAACGCCGAGCACATCGTCCGCCAGATCCCCGAGGACCAGCCGATCATCTTCGCGCCGGACCGGAACCTGGGTCGGTGGCTCATCAAGGAGACGGGCCGGGACATGGTGCTGTGGGAGGGCGCCTGCATCGTCCACGAGATTTTTTCGGAGCAGAAGCTGGCGCGCCTGAAGGGCCGCTACCCCGGCGCGCCGGTCCTCGCCCATCCCGAGTGCGAGGAGCCCGTCCTCCGGCTGGCCGACCACGTCGGGAGCACGTCGTCGATCCGCCGGTTCGCCGCCGAGAGCGACGCCGACACGTTCATCGTGGCGACGGAGTCAGGCATCCTGCACCAGATGCAGAAGGACAATCCGGGCAAGACGTTCATCGCCGCGCCGCCGGACAACGGGTGCGCCTGCAACGACTGCCCGCACATGAAGCTGAACACGATCGAGAAGCTGTACCTCTGCCTCAAGCATGAGGCGCCGGTCCTCGAGATGGACGAGGCGGTCCGCGTCGCCGCGCTCAAGCCCATCGAGCGGATGCTCGAGATGAGCCGGGGCGTCAAGTAGCTCCTCCGGCCCGGCACCGAGGCGGGCCGGGTCAGCCGCCGAAGCGGAGGCCGACGAGCGGCTCGAAGCGGCGCTCGACGAGGAAGCGGCGGGGCCCATCGGCGTAGGCGCCGCCGTCATCGGCGGTCAGGAGGCGGTAGCCGTAGCGCGAGCGGACGAACACGAGGCCGCGGTTGCCCACCGGAACGCGGATGTCGAGGACGAGCGCGTTGACGGCGCCGAGGTCCTGGATGAGGTCGAAGACGCCGCGGAAGTCCTGCCGCTCCAGTCCGAACTCGACGCGGCCGTCGTTCGGGAGCCGGCCGGCGACCCGAACCCCGAACCCGCTCGCCCGCTCGTCGCCGATGTGGCGACGGAAGTGGCCGAGGATCTCGGCCCGCCCGAACGCCACGACCCGGCCGTCGAGCACGACGTCGACGCCCGCCGAGAGGCTGTCGAGCGGCGTCCCCGCCAGCGCGTCGGGGGTGGTCGCACTGAAGAAGGTCCGGTCGTCGACGATCCGCTCGTCGCCGTTCGAGACCGCGTAGAACGGGCCGACGTGGCCCGGGACGAACCCCGCCGACGACACGAACACGCCGGCCCGGAGCCGCGCCCGCGCCGCGTCGCCGATGTTGGAGGCGCCGACCTCGGCGCCCGCGCCGACCGTCCCGCCCCGCCCGAGGTACTGCGCGTGGGTCAGGAACGGCCGGACGAGGATCGGGCCGAGGCCGCCGTAGGCGCCCTTCAGCGTCACCTCGACGCCGGTGAGCGACGAGTCGCCGCTCAGCCCCGACCGACCGAGGTCGTGGACGCCGCCGACCGTGAGCGAGAGGTCCCGGACGGGGCCGAGACGGGCGCCCGTCCGCACGCCGACCTCCCCGCCGACGACGCCGTCGAGGCGGAGGACGTCGTCGGCGAAGCCGGCCACGCGGAGGCCGCCGCGCTCGATGGCCGCCTCGGCGCCGATCGCCCGCTCGTCCCACGCCGTCGTCGTCCGGTACCGGCTGACGAGCGCGCCGACGCCGAGCGAGACGCGGTTCGTGGGCCCCAGGCGGGCGTAGGTCCGGTCCCCCGTGGTCGCGTTCCAGCGGACGTAGCGGATCGCACGGGCGAGGTCGTAGAGCTCGTCGTCCTCCGGCCCGTAGAGCCCTCCGTCGCCCGAGTGGATCGTCTGCCCGACCCCGACGCTGAGCCTGCCGAGGTTGGCCTCTAGGTCCAGGCGCGCGGCGGCCCGCCAGTCGTCGGGGAGGTAGGCCGGCCCGAAGAGGGCGCCGACGAGGATGCGATCGTCGGGGCGGAGCGCGGTGCCGAGCTCGAGCGGGTCGTCGGCCGAGCCGAACGCGAGCGGCTGCGCGAGGGCGCCGCCGGCTACGACGAGGACGAGAGCGGGGAGGAGGGCGAGGCGCACGGCAACGGATCGGGCCTGCCAAGCTAGCCCTGCCCGACGGCAGAACCTCCCGCACCCGACCGGGTAGGGAGAGGACCCGCCACCCCATGTCCGACGACCGTCTGCCCCTGTTCCCGCTCGGCATCGTGCTCCTCCCCGGGGAGCCGGTCCCGCTCCACATCTTCGAGCCCCGCTACAAGGAGATGGTCCGCGTCTGCATCGACGACGACCGGCCCTTCGGGATCGTCTACGCCTCGGAGCAGAGCCTGGCGCAGGTCGGGTGCACGGCGCGGATCGAACGCGTCGCCGCGCGCTACGACGACGGGCGGCTCGACATCGTCGCCGTCGGCGAGCAGCGGTTCCGGGTCGACGAGATCCACCGGGACCTCGCGTACCTCTCGGCCGAAGTCGAGGCCGTCGAGGACGACGCCCCAGACGATGACGTCGGCGCGCGGCAGGCGGCGATCGCCCGCCACATGAAGCTGCTCGAGATGGCAGGCGAGGAGCCCAAGCCCCACCGCTACGACCAGTCGCTGCCGGTCTCGTTCGTCATCGGCCGGAACGCCGGGCTCGACCTCGCCGACAAGCAGCGGCTCCTCGAGATGGACTCCGAGGCCGATCGGATCCGGTACCTCTCCGACCACCTCGGCGCGCTGCTCGTCCGCCTCGAGAAGGCCCGCGAGTTCCGCGACCTCGCCCGCGGCGACGGCCACGCCGACGGGATGCCCGACCTCGGAGACATGGAGTGATCAGGCGAGGTGCGATCGGGGGATGGGAGGTCGGGACGCTCGCGCCCACCGACCCGAGCGTTCTCGACGCCCTCGCCGACGCCGGACCCCCTCTCCCGATCTGAAAGCGCCCGCCCCGCAACCGACCCCTTCCCCGATGGACCTCGCCGGCTACCAGATCGACCTCGTGGAGGCGGGGCGCGTCCGCCTCGACGGCGGCGCCATGTTCGGGATCGTGCCGAAGCCGCTCTGGGAACGCCGAATCCCGCCGGACGACCGGAACCGGATCCCGCTCGCCATGCGCTGCCTCCTCCTCCGGGGCCACGACCGGACGATCCTCGTCGACACCGGAGTGGGCGACAAGGGCGACGCGAAGTTCGAGGACATCTACGGCGTCGACCACGAGCACTCGACGCTCCTCGGCTCGCTTGAGGCGCTCGGCGTTGCGCCCGAGGACGTGACGGACGTGCTCCTCACCCACCTCCACTTCGACCACGCCGGGGGGGCCACGCGGCGCACCGAGGCGGGCGACCTCGTGCTCACGTTCCCCGAGGCGGCCCACCACGTCCAGGCCGACCATTGGCGCTGGGCGCACGCCAGCCCACGCGAGTCGGCGTCGTTCCTCTCGGATAACCTCGACCCGCTGGAGGCCTCGGGGCGGCTCCACCTCTTGGAACCGACCGACTCGCCGTTCGAGAACGTCACCCTTCCTGTCGTGAACGGCCATACGCGGGGCCAGCAACTCGCTCAGGTCAGTGACGGGGAACGGACGCTCCTCTTTGCCGGTGACCTCGTCCCGACGGCCGCGCACGTGCCGCTCCTCTGGGTGATGGCGTACGACGTGGAGCCGCTCGAGACGATCGAGGAGAAACGGCGGCTCTTGGCATCCGCAGCACGCGAGGGGTGGACCCTCGTGTTCGAACACGATCCGGTGATCGCTACCGCGCGGGTGGTCGAGACCGAGAAGGGGTTTCGGACGACAGACGAGAGCGAGGGCCTCCACTAAGGCGGGGTTTAGTCGCGCGGGTGGGGGACGATACCGGGGGCGAATCCTGTCGCCCCGCGCGACGCCCTGCGAAACAGCGGGGCGCGCCCCGCCCCATGCTCTCCCCGACGCCGGCCGTCCGCGCCGCCATCTCAGGCCTCGTCGTCGTGACGGTGATCGCCGTCGTCGGCGCCGCGCTGCACCTCCAGGGGATCCAGTCGCAGGCGGCCGACGCGCTCGCGGCCTCACTCGGGACCAAGGCTGGGACGGTCGCCACCGCGCTCCAGACGTCGGGCCCTCGCGTCGGCCTCGCCACCTTCGCTACCCCCGAGCAGCCCGGAGCGCTCGTCATGTACGACCGGGCCGGCCGCGTCGTCGAGGCCACCGACGCCGAAGTCGGCGCCCTGGCGGACTGGTTCCGGACGGTCGACGCGCTGCCCGGCACGGTGGCCGTCGTCGACACGGAGGCCGGGGCCTACGCGCTCGCCGCGTCGTCCCTCCCCGGCGGGGGAAGGCTCGTCGCCGTCGCCCCGACGCCGGACCATCTCCCCGATGGCGAGCTCCTGCGGACCGTCGTCGCGGCGGTGGCCCTGTGGGGCCTGCTCGTCGGCGTGTTCATCGTGATGACGTGGTACACCGGCCCACGGACGGCGAACCAACTCGCGCTCCTCGGCGAGCGGATGGCGCAGGGCGACGCCGACGGTGACGCGCTCATCCGTCACTCGGCCGTCTGGCTCGGCGCGCTCGCCGAGGCCTTCCAGCCTGTCGCCGACCGATTCCGGCAGCTCCGGCTCCACGCCCGCGACGTCGACCAGCACGTGGCGGCGCTCTACCAGATCAACCCGCACTACGTGGTCCTGTGCACCCAGGACGGCGAGATCGTCGAGGCCAACCCGGCGTTCTACGCCGTGACCGGGCTGCCCATCGCCGCCGTCCGTGGCGGGAGGATCGAGGCGCTCCAGGAGACGTTCCCCATCGGGCCCCTCATGGAGCTGGGCAAGCGCTCCCTGAAGGAGGCCAGCGCGATCACCGGGATCGAGTATGCCATCATCGACCGCGACGACGAGACGCGGCCCGTCGAGGTCTCGCTCCGCGGGTTCACCCTGGACGGCCGGCCGATGGTGCTCTTCCAGGCCACCGACCAGTCGCGCCAGAAGACGCTCGAGCGCCGCGTGAACGCCTTCAGCGACACCCTCGACCTGATGGTGGACCAGCGCGTGCACCAGCTCACGGCCGGGCAGCAGACGCTCAAGCGGGTCCTCGACGCGGCCGGCGTGATCGTCGCCTCGTTCGACGCGGGCGGGGCCACGAGCCGGTGGAGCGGCGGCGCCGTCGCGCTCACGGGCCAGCCCCTCAGCGCCGTCCCCCATTTCGCCGCCGCGACGCAGGTTCTCGGCCTCAGCCCGACCGAGCGGACGGCGTTCACGCAGTGGTTCTGGAGCCTGTCGCAGGAGCCGTTCGTCGGCCGCCACGGCGTCATCGGGCGGGACGGGGCGACGCGGACCCGGCAGATCATCTGGCAGCGCGTCGATGCCGACATGGCCGGCCGGTCGGATCTCCGGACGCTGATCGGGGTCGAGGTGCCGGCCTATGTCGAGATGCCGGCGTACGGTGGCGACGGGGACGCCCGGTCGCTCCGCCTCGGCGTCTAGGCGGGACCCCCCAGGGATCGAGGCGCGTAGGGCCGGCTCCCCGCCTCCTGCGCGCTGTGCCGTCCGCTCTCCTCGTCCATCCCGACGCCGACCAGTGGCTCGGCCAATTTTCGGGTCTCGACACCGACGTGACGACGGCCGCGACGGCCAAGGAGGCCCGGGCCTACCTCGCCGGAACCGCGTTCGACATCATCTTCGTGGGGCCGGGTGTGGAGGGGGCCGAGGCCATCGGCGCGCTCCGCGACGTGCTGGGCCTCTCGACCCAGATCCGGTCGGTTGGAGGCCCGGACGAGGTGGCCCACTGGTTGGCCGAGGAAGGCGAGGTCGCCCGTGGGGGGGAGGACCTCGTCGCGACGCTGAACGCCCTGCGCGGGGAGCTGGGACGCGTCGCCCACGCGCTCAACAACCCGCTCGCCGTCATCGCTGGCAACGCGCAGCTCGGACTGGAGATGGCCCGAGCGACGGGAGCCGACGAGTCGGTGACGGAGGCGCTCGAGACGATCGGGACCGCCGCGGGGGAGCTGGAGCGGCTGTTCTCCGAGATCAGCGGGCTCCGGGCGCGCGTCGACCGGGCGTTGAGGGGCTAGGGCCACGTCCGGGAGGGCCGGACGGATGGTCCCCGCGAGCGGCGCCTCGGCGTCCAACGGACCGCTGAGACGGAACGCCGAGGTACCGGATCTGGGGCTTAAGGCTGTCGAGGGCGGGCCGATACCGGTGGCGTCACGGCGTCCGCGCCTCCCCCAAGCCCTCCCACCATGCCGTCAGCCCCGATGATCCCGGCCCACGAGCGCGAGCACGCCGAGCGCGTCGCCGACGCCCTTGAGAGCCAGCCCGACGCCGTCCGCGAGCGGTGGGCGCGCGCCCTGGATCACCTCGAGAACGCCAGGGTGTACGACGCCTACCTCGAGTTCAACGAGCTCCTGAAGGCCCCGCTCGGCCCGGTCGCGCAGACCCACGTCCAGCTCCAGGCCGTCCGCTGCCTCCGCGACGCGCCCGTCGAGCGGTCGAAGACCGAGTTGGCCCTCATCGACCCCCAGGACGCGTACCAGACGGTCGTCCTCGACTACCGGCTCGGCTGGCTCATGCGCCACCGGCTCATGAGCGTGGCCGCCGCGCTCCAGTACTTCGACCGCGTTCGCGAGGAGGCCCGCCGCCTCGGCAGCCGCGCGTGGGAGATCGCCGCGCTCCTCGAGAAGGCGACGGCCCTCATGGCCCAGGGCTCGTACGAGCAGGGCATCGAGGTGTGCATGCGGGTCTACAACCTGAGCCGCCGGAACGGCCTCGTCGAGTACATCCCGAAGGCCCTCACGTACAAAGGCTTCGCGCTCGTCAAGCTGGGCAAGCACCATGCTGGGGAAGAGGCGCTGATGAAGGCCCACGAGTTGGCGACGCGGAACGAGCTCGTCGCTGAGCAGGGCCTCGCGCTCCACCAGCTCGCCCAGATCTACCACTACGACTTCAAGTTCTACGGGCTCGCGCTCGAGTACTACCAGCAGGCCCGCGCCACACTCAACCAGGTCCCCGTCTGGCCGTCGCTCCTCGAGCGCGTCGACGAGGACACGGCCAAGGCGCAGGCCGAGCTCCAGGAACTCGACATCGCCAAGATCCTCGGTCCCATCCCGATCAACAAGCTCCGCCAGGAGTACCTCACGAGCCTCGTCAACGGGTTCGTCGGGATCCCGGGCATCGACAACCGGAGCCAGCTCGGCGAGCGGATCGGGCTCACGCGTCAGGCCATCCACCGCAACATCAACTCGTAAGTCGCGACGCGGGGCGGTGAGCGTGGAGACCCACCCCCAGCGGTGCCGGGACTCCGTTCCCGTCGCCGCCCCCCCCGGTTTCCGGCGGTTGACCCCGCCTGCGCCCGCCTCGGTCGGTCCACCGAGGCGGGCGCTCTGTTTTCACGCGACGTTGGCGCAAGCTCCGGAAGCTGGGGGCGCCCGCCTCTAGGGCTCGGTTGGCGGGTTTCAAGGTGAATCGGTGCCATGGGACGCACATGTTCCGTCGTCCAGATGTGGGACGGCGCCGGATCGGGCCGTAGGCCGGAGCTGGGGTACAGCGGCGCGCCTTGCTCCCGTGATCGGGCCGCCGGTATCTTCGCCCCTCAGACGCCACCGACGCCTATTTAGAGTTCGTGCTACGCCCGCGCAGGCATTGCCTGCGCGTCCTCCGGCTCCCCCCGCCTCCGGCCGTACGCACGCACCCTATGTCGCGTCTTGCACTCGTCGTTCTCGTTCTCGCCGCCCTCGTCGGGACGGCCTCGGCCCAGCAGCCCGTCCGCTACGGTCAGACGGACCCGCAGCAACCGGTCGTCCGCGTGGTCGAGACGACGCCGAGCGCCACGACGATCGAGGTGTCCGTCGACTGGCGAACGTCGCTGACGGACGCGGTGGAGCGGAGCGGGGGAGAGGTCCAGAAGCTCGTGGCGATGGCCGTCGGCGGCCAACCGCTCGTGTCGCACGAGGTGGTGCTCGGGGCGGCCGTCCCGCCGGCGGTGTCGATCGTGTCGTTCGAGGGCGACGAGGTGGTGCTCCCCGGCGGCCTCGACCTCGAAGGCTTCGAGGGCCGAGCGGCGGAGGTGCTGTCGGTGGGCGAGCGGCGGCGGGAACTGGTCGGGAGCCTGACGTTCCGGCTTCTTCGCGTCGAGGGCGACCGGCTGATCCGGGCCCGCCGTGTCGTGGTCAGCGTGGCCCGCCCGCCGGTGGCCGCCCGGCTCGCGGCGGCCGGCGACGACAACCCGCACCTCGCCGTCGACCGGAGCGCGCTCGCCGACGGGCGTTGGGTGAAGGTGCCGATCCCCGAGAGCGGCGTTTACCGGATCGATCAGGCGTTCCTCCGCGACTCGCTGGGCGTCGAGGAAACCATCCCGCTCTCGTCCATCGCCGTCTACGGGACGGGCGGGCGGATCCTGCCGGCGGTCAACTCGACGCCGCGTCCGGCGGACCTCGTCCCGGTCCCGTCGTTCGTGTCGGGCGACGTGCTCCTGTTCTACGCCGAGGGGCCGCAGTGGTGGGACTGGGACCCGAGCGCGTTCGGCGGCGGGACCTGGGCCCACGACATCAGCCCGTTCTCGCGGGCCAGCTACTACTTCCTCCGCCTCGACGCCTCGTCGCCCGCCCGCGTCAGCGGCGGCGGGTTCCCCGGCTGGGCCGACGCGAGCCCCGTGGGCCGCATCGAAGACCGGCGGTTCGATGAGGTCGACCTCGCCAACATCGAGCGCGACGACAGCGGCTCCGGCCTCGACTGGTTCGGCCCGCTCCTCGACCAGGGCGGGAGCAGCCTGACCCGCCTCGACGTCACGCCGGCCGGGGCCGACGCGAACTCTCCGGTCTCGTACCGCGCCCGCGTCGCGGCCCGCGCGAGCCCGTCGATCACGCTCCAGATGCTCAAGAACGGGCAGGTGCTCGACTCGGCCCGCCCGGCCCTCGTCTCGCCGTCGTCGAACGGCAACCTCGCCAACGACGCGACGCTGACGGCCGAGACGACACTTGGGGGCGGACTCGCCGTGTCGTTCCGCGTCTCCGGCGGGCGCTCGGGTGCCGAGGCGTGGCTGGACTGGGTCGAGGCCGTGACGCTCCGTCCGGCCGTCGCCGGCTCCGACCGGTACCTCGCGTTCCCGACGCCGGGCGGGCAGACGGGCCGCTTCGAGTTCGCGATCACCGGCTTCTCGTCGGAGCCCCAGGTGTGGGACGTGACGGAGCCCGGTGCGATCCGCCGGCTTGGCGTCCAGGCCTCCGGGAACCAGTACCGCGTCCAGGTCGAGGTGTCCGACTCCCTCCGGCCGCGCGAGATCGTGGCGTTCGACCCGTCGGGCCCGTCGATCAAGACCCCGCTCGGCGTGGCCGAGGCGGGCCGGGACCGGCTGATGCCGGCCGCGCAGTTCGTCCCGAACCAGAACCTCCACGGCGTGGCCGGCTTCCCCAACTACGTCGTCGTGGTCCACCCCAACTTCCGGGCCGCCGCCGACCGGCTCGCGGCGCACCGCCAGGCCGACGGGCTGACGCCGCTCGTGGTGACGACGGACCAGGTGTTCAACGAGTTCGCGGGCGGGACCGGCGACATGCGCGCGGTCCGCGACTTCATGAAGTTCCTCTACGACCGCGCGCCGTCGGACCAGATGCCGCGGTACCTGCTCCTGTTCGGCGACGGCCACTTCAACTACCGTCGGATCGGGAACCAGGCCGCGAGCAACGACGAGCCACCGGGGCTGAGCTACGTCCCGCCGTTCGAGACCGACAACATGGTGAGCCGGACGGCCTCGTACACCACTGACGACTACTTCGGCCTCCTCGGCGACAACGAGGGCGAGTTCGAGTACTTCGACTCGACGACCCAGCGCGTCGACCTGGGCGTCGGGCGCCTCCCGGTCCGGACGGCCGCCGAGGCGGGGACGGTCGTCGACAAGATCATGCGCTACGAGAGCCCGGCGACGCGCGGCGAGTGGCGGACGCGGTTCACGTTCGTCGCCGACGACCAGTACCCGAACTCCTGGGACGACGACCTCCACGTGCTCAACGCCGACGAGACGGCGAAGTTGGCCGAGGCCGTCGATTCGAGCGTGACGCTCCGCAAGATCTACGGGCCGGCGTACCCGAGCGTGATCACGGCGCGCGGGCGCGTCCGCCCGCAGCTCACGGCCGACGTCCGCGAGTCGATCGAAGAGGGCACGCTCGTGTGGAACTACAGCGGCCACGGCGGCCCGAGCGGCCTCGGCGACGAGGACTACATGACGCCGGAGATCGTGGCCTCGCTCGACAACGCGGACCGGTTGCCCGTCTTCGTCACCGCGACGTGCTCGTTCGGCAAGTTCGACATCGCGCACGAGCAGAGCCTCGCCGAGCAGATCCTGCTCCGGTCCGGCGGCGGGGGCGTGGCGATGCTCACGACGGTCCGCCTCGTCTACACCTCGAGCAACCCCGACGCGGCGCTCAACTTCGGCCTCAACCTCGTGCTGACCGAGGAGATGCTCCGGCGCGACGCGGAGGGCCGGCCGTCGCGGCTCGGCGACGCGCTCTACCGGACGAAGAACACGGTCATTGGGGCGAGCAACAACAACCGGAAGTTCAACCTCCTCGGCGACCCGGCCATGCGGCTCGGGCTGCCGGAGCGTCCGATCACGGTGTCGGTGCCCGACCGGTTCGAGGCGTTCTCCGAGGCGACGATCACCGGCCAGGTCCTCGGCCTCGACGGCCAGCCCGACCCGGCGTACCGTGGCGAGGTCTCGGTCTCGGTCTACGACGCCGAGCGGATGGTGGAGCTCCCGCCCGACGCGTGCTGCAACACCGACGACGACGGCGACGGCCTCGGCGACTACACGTCGCGCGTCGACCAGATCTACTCCGGGCGCGCCTCGGTGACCGGCGGGACGTTCTCGACGACGTTCCTCGTGCCGCAGGACGTCTCTTATTCCGGCCTCCCTGCCCGCGTCGTCGTCTACGCCCTCGGCGAGGACGGCTCCGACGGGGACGGCCAGTCCACCGAGGCGATCGTGGCCACGACGGCCTCCGCTCGGCCCGACGACGGCGCCGGCCCCCAGATCTCGCTCTTCCTCAACGACTCAACGTTCGTCGACGGCGGCCCGACGGGGCCGCAGGGCGTGCTCGTGGCGCGACTCCAGGACGCGAGCGGCATCAACACCGTCGGCGCGGGCGTCGGGCACGAGCTCTTGGTGACGCTCGACGGAGACGCCCAGCGCGCGGTCGACGTCGGGCGCTTTTACCAGGGCGACCTCGACACGTACCGCTCGGGCACCGTCCGCGTCCCGCTCGCGTCGCTGAACGGGGGCGAGGCGCTGGCGCCCGGCGAACACACTGCGACCCTCACGGCGTTCGACGCCCTCAACAACGCGTCGACCGCGACGGTCCGCTTCGTGGTGGTGGACGAGGGGCTGATCGTGCGGAGCGTCCTCCCGTACCCCAACCCGACGGCCGGGCCGTCGCGGTTCTTCGTCGAGCACAACCAGCCCGTCGGGACGCCCGCCCGGCTCCAGCTCCGGATCTACACGCTCGCCGGGCGGCCCGTCCGCACCATCGACGGCACCGAGGCGTTGCCTGGGGGGTTCCTCTCCGACCGGACCGTCCAGATCCCCTGGGACGGCCTCGACGACGACGCCGACCGGCTCGGCTCCGGCGTCTACCTCGTCCGCCTCCGCGTCGAGACCGACGACCCCGCTGGCGGGACCCGCGTCGCCGAGCGCGTCGAACGACTGGCCGTCATCCGCTAGCTTCGCTCGGCGCGCCGCGCTGGGCCCCTCCCACAGACTTCCCTTCCCCCCGACCATGACTCGCACCCTCCTTCTCGCCGCCCTCGCGCTCGTCGCGTGGCCGGCCGCGGCCCAGCAAGCGCCCGAGGAGATCGTCCTCACGACGGCCGTCCCGTTCCTCCAGATCGAGCCCGACAGCCGGGCCTCCGGCATGGGCATGGCCGGCGTCGCCGTCGCCGACAACGCCTACGCGCCGTTCTGGAACCCGGCGGGCCTCGCCGGCCAGCAGGGCACGGAGGTCTCGTTTACGCACGCCCCGTGGCTCCCGGCCCTCGGCGCGAACCTCAGCTACGAGCACCTCTCGGCCAAGCACGGCCTCGGGAGCCTCGGGACCGTCGGCGGCCACCTCACCTACTTCGACCTCGGTACGCAGACGGCGACCGACGAGACCGGCTTCGAACTCGGCACGTTCTCGTCGTACGAGTTCGCGCTCGGCCTGAGCTACGGCTACCCGATCACCGAGAACCTGTCCGTCGGCACCGGCGCGCGGTTCATCTACTCGAACCTGACGGGCGGCACGCGGATCAACAACACGACGCCGACCTCGGCCGGGACGTCGTTCGGCGTCGACCTCGGCGTCAAGTACACCGGGCCGGAGCTCGGGCTGGGCAAGTCGTCGCGGCCGACGGTCGCGTTCAACCTCGCCAACATGGGCCCGGGCATCTCCTACGTCGAGTCGACCCCCGGCGACACGGTCCTCACGGGGCAGCCCGACGCGATCCCGACGACGCTCCGGTTCGGCGCGGCGCTCAACACCCAGCTCGACGACTTCAACCGGATCACGGTCGCCCTCGACCTCAACAAGATCATCGTCAACCGCGACGCGGCGACGGGCGAGTACGACCCGTTCTACGAGGCGCTTTTCACGTCGTGGGAGTCGCGGCTCGTCAAGACGAGCACGATCGCCGGCGAGACGTGCACGACGCTGGGTGAGGACGACGACCCGGACAACGACTGCCGCGAGGTCAGCGGGCTCCGCTCGCTCACGCTCGGGACCGGCCTCGAGTACTGGTACAACGACCTGTTCGCGATGCGCGCCGGCTACTTCTACGAGGACCCGGCCAACGGCAACCGCCAGTTCCTGACGTTCGGCACGGGCCTCCGGTACAGCCTCGTCGGCGTCGACATCTCGTACATCTACGCGCTCCAGGAGAACTCGCCGCTGGCCGACCAGCTCCGGTTCTCGCTCCTGCTCAACATCCCGCGCTAGCCGTCGCCGATCCGCCCGGGTGCCCCCGCCTCGACGCCGAGGTGGGGGCACTCGTCGTTTGTGCCCATGACCGAGATCCAGGCCGTCGGGACGTTCGCGGGGCTGCTGCTGGGGGCGGTCGCGGTGGGGGAGGGGCTCCGCGTGATCGGCTGGGGCGGCGAGGCGACGCGCCGGGTGGTCCACGTCCTCGTCGGCCTCGCGACGGCGGCGGCGCCGGTGTGGTTCGACCGGCCGCGTGGCATCGCGCTCTTGGCCGTGGTGTTCGTCGTGGCGAACGGGGTCGCCTTGGGGCGGGGGTGGCTCCCGGGCGTGCACTCGGTGTCGCGGAGGTCGTGGGGGACCGTCACTTTCCCGCTCGCGCTCCTCGTGGCGCTCGCGTTGTGCTGGACGCCGGGTGGCGAGCGCGTCGTCGTGCTCCAGGCCGCGTTCCTCGTCCTCGCGCTCGCCGATCCGGCCGCGGCCCTGATCGGCTCGCGGTCGCGCCGAGGCGGGCGGTACCGGGTGGGCGGCGGAGAGAAGTCGGTGGTGGGCTCGCTCGCGTTTGCCGTTATTGCATTCGTCACACTCGTCGGGGCACTCGCGTGGGAAGGAGGTCGGCCACTCGACCGGACCCTGATCGGCGGAGCGGCCGTGGTCGCTGGGCTGGCGACGGTCGCCGAGGCTCTCGGCACGCGGGGGTGGGACAACCTGTGGATCGTGCTGGCCGTCGTCGTCGGAGGGACGTGGTGGGTGGAGTCGCCTGACTCCGTCCGCCTCGGGCTCCTCGCGGTGGTGGGCGCGGCGGCGTTCGCGGGCGGGGCGGTCCGGGCGGGCGCGCTCGGCGTCTCGGGCGGGCTGGCCGCGTCGCTGTTCGCGTGGGGCCTCGTCGTGCTGGGCGGCGTGGCCTGGGCCGTCCCGGCGCTCGCCTTCTTCGTGCTGTCGAGCGGATGGTCGGCGGTGGGGCGGCGGCGGAAGGCGCCGGCCGAGGCGCTGGCGGAGAAGGGGAGCCGGCGGGACGCGGGGCAGGTGATGGCGAACGGAGGCGTCGCCCTCGGCCTGTTGGCGGCGAGCGTGTTCTCGGCCTCCGACGTGTTGCATCCGGCGTTCGTCGCGGCCTTCGCGGCGGCGGCGGCCGACACATGGGGGACGGAAGTGGGCACGCTCGTCGGCGGGCCGACGCGGCGGCTCGGGGTGGGCCACCCGGTGCCGCCCGGGACCTCCGGAGGGATGTCGGTGGCGGGCACGCTCGGTGCGGTCGCCGGGGCCGCCTCGGTGGTCGTCCCGGCGGTCTGGCTGTCGCCGTCGCTCGGCGTGGCCGCGGGAGGCGCGCTGATCGGAGTGGGCGTCGCCGGTTCCGTCCTCGACACGCTCCTCGGGGCGACCGTCCAGGCGCGCTACCGGCTCCCGGACGGGACGCTCACGGAGCGCACCGAGGCGGACGGGCGCGCGCTCCCGCGGGCGGCCGGCGTGCGTGGGGTCGGCAACGACGCCGTCAACTGGGCGTGCACGGCGTCGGGGGCGCTGAGCGGGGCGCTCGTGGGCCTCGGCCTCGGGTAGAGCCGTGTGCCCTGACACATGTGACGCACGGATGCCGGCCCGCGGCCGTTGGGGAGGCGTCGGGCGCCGGCCGTAGCTTGGCCGCTCCACTCTACACACGCGCATGGCCTGGTACCGGAAGCTCCACTGGCAGATCATTCTCGGCCTCTTGCTGGGCCTCGCCTTCGGCGTGCTGGCGGCCATCGGTGGGTGGGGCCCCTTCGTGTCGAACTGGATCGCGCCGTTCGGGACCATCTTTATCACGGCGCTCAAGCTGATCGCCGTCCCGCTCGTCCTCGCCAGCCTGATCACCGGCGTCGCCAGCCTCGCCGACCTCCGCAAGCTGTCGCGGATCGGCGGCAAGACGATCGGGATCTACGTCATGACGACGGCCATCGCCGTGACGGTCGGGGTGCTCCTGGCCGACCTCGTCCGGCCCGGGGACGCGTTCTCGCCGGAGCTCCGCGACGGCCTCGTGGAAGCGTTCGGCGAGGACGCCGGGGCCCGGACCGTCGACGCCGAGGCGATCGCGAACCGGGGCCCGCTCCAGTTCCTCGTCGACGCCGTCAGCGAGAACGCCTTCCAGTCGTTTTCCGACAACGGGAGCATGCTCCAGGTCGTCGTGATCGCCATCCTGTTCGGGATCGGGCTCGTGCAGGTGCCGAAGGAAAAGGCCGAGCCGGTCCTGGCCTTTTTCGAGGGCCTCAACGACGTCGTGATCCGGCTCGTCGACATCGTGATGCTGCTCGCGCCGATCGGCGTGTTCGCGCTCCTGGCCGACACGATCGTCGCGACGGCCGGCGACGACCCGACGCGGATCCTCGGCCTGCTCGACGGGCTCAGCCGGTACATGGCCGTCGTCCTGGCCGGTCTCGCGATCCACACCGTCGTGGTCTACCCGACGCTCCTGAAGCTGTTCACCCCGATGGGTCTGAAGGACTTTTTCCAGGGGATCGGGCCGGCGCAGCTCGTCGCGTTTTCGACGTCGTCGTCGGGCGCCACGCTGCCCGTCACGATGGAGCGGTGCGAGGAGAAGCTCGGCGTGAGCGAGGAGGTCTCGTCGTTCGTGCTCCCGCTGGGCGCGACGATCAACATGGACGGGACGGCGCTGTACCAGGCCGTCGCCACGTTGTTCATCGCGCAGGCGTTCGGGCTCGACCTCGGGCTCGGCGCGCAGCTCACGATCGTGCTCACGGCCGTGCTCGCCTCGATCGGGACGGCGGCGGTGCCGGGCGCCGGCATCATCATGCTCGTCATCATCCTCGAGGCCGTCGGCGTGCCGGCTGCCGGCATCGCCCTGATCCTCGGCGTCGACCGGATCCTCGACATGTGCCGGACGGTGACGAACGTGACGGGCGACGCGACGGTCGCGACGGTCGTCGCCGCCAGCGAGGGCCAACTCGGGCCCGTCAACCTCTCCGAAGACTCCGACCGCGTCGTGGTCGCCGCATGATCCGTCCCCTCCTCGTCCTCGCGTTCGCCGCCGCCTCGGTGTCGGCCCAGCCCACGCCCGGCGGCGGCGCCGACGCCCCCGCCCTCAGCCCGGCCGCCCAGCAGGCGCTCGGCCTGTCGGACGCGGGCGCCGCGCTCTACGCCCGCGCCTACGCCGACGCCCTCGCGTTCCGGCTCGACGACGCCCGCGCCGGCTTCCGCCGCCTCGGCGCGTCCGAGCCCGAGTCCGCCGCCGCCGCCTACGGGCTGGAGAGCGTCGCGCTCTGGGAGGCGCTCGTGACCGAGGAGGACGCGGTGTTCGACCGGTTCTACGCGCTCAACGACTCGCTGACGGCCCGGGCCGAGGCGCTCGGCGACGCGCCCGGCGCTCGCCTCGCGGTCGCCGCGGCCAAGCTCCACCGCGCGCTCGCGTTCGGCCGCCAGGAGCGGTACACGCGCGCCGGCAACTCCTTTCGCGAGGCCTGCGGCCAGTTCCGCGACCTCACCGAGGCCGACGCGCTCTACGGGCAGGGCGTCTGCGAGGTCGCGGCCGGGTCCGTCCCGCGGACGTATCGCTGGTTGGCCCGCCTCTTCGGGTTCACGGGGAGCGTGTCGGGCGGGCTCGACAAGCTCGATCGCGCCGCCCGCGCCGACGCGATGCTCGCCGTCGACGCGACGGTCGCCCTGGCCATCTCCGACGCCACGCTCAACGAGCGCCGCGCCGGCTCCGTCGACCGCCTCGTCGCCCTGGCCGACGCCTGGCCCGAGTCGCCGGTCCTCGCCTACCTCG
The DNA here is from genome assembly GCF_002283365.1 of Rubrivirga marina. Lineage (NCBI taxonomy): Bacteria > Pseudomonadati > Rhodothermota > Rhodothermia > Rhodothermales > Rubricoccaceae > Rubrivirga > Rubrivirga marina. The sequence goes on from NZ_MQWD01000001.1 coordinate 2,996,891, forward strand.
CGGGGTATCACCTCCTCCTCGACCGCCGCGCCGACGAGGCCGAGGCGGTCCTCCGCCGGGCCGAGTCGTCGCTCCAGGGCGAGGGCGTGACGCCCGTCCCGTTCCTCGACGCCCACCTCGGGACGGCGCTGTTCCGTCAGCGCGAGTTCGAGGCCGCCGCGCCCATCCTCGAGCGCTACGCGCGGACGTTCCGGGGCCGCGCCCTCGTGGCGCAGTCGACGCTCTATGCCGGGATCGCGTACGAGATGACCGGCGACCGACGCCGGGCCGAGGCGCTGTACCGCCGCGTCCGCGCCGGGCGCGACTACGACGTGGACCTCTGGGCCGAGCGCGACGCCGAGAGCCGGCTGGACGCGCCGATGACGGACGCCCAGCGTGCGCTCGTGGTCGGCGGCGCGGCGTTCGACGCGGGCGACTACGAGGAGGCCGTCCGCGTCCTCCAGCCCATCGTCACCGACAGCAGCCTGCCCGAGGCGGACCGGGCCGAGGCCGCCTACCGTACGGGCCGCGCCCGCCAGGCCCAGGAGGACTGGGACGAGGCGCTCCGCCACTTCCGCCTCGCGGCCGACAGCCCCGGCGACCCGCTCGCCCGGTGGGGCCCGTGGTCGGTTTACCACATGGGCGAGGTCTTCGAGGCCACGGGCGACCTCGACGAGGCCGAGCGCCACTACGAGCGCGTGCTCGAGAACGAGACGGAGTTCGACTACAACAAGTCGCTCGAGCAGCGGACGCGCGCCGCCCTGGAGCGGATCGGGCGCTAGCCCGGCGACCCTCCCATCCCACCATGCCCCGACTCTTCGTCGCCGTCCTCGCCGCCGTCCTGGCCGTGCCCGCCTCGGTGGGGCAGGAGGCCCACTTCCAGACGGTCTGCACGCTGTACGATCATGACGGCGAGGCCGTCAGCGGCCCGCTTCAGGAGATCCAGTTGTCCGAGGCCGCGCTCGAGGGGGAGGCGACGCGGGTCGTGACCGAGAGCGCGACGGCGACGTTCGTCGTCGACTACTCGTCGAGCTTTACGGCGCAGGCGCGGGCGGCCTTCCAGCGCGCCGTCGACATCTGGGCCGACCACCTCACGTCGTCCGTCCCGATCCGCGTCAAGGCCGACTTCGCGCCGCTCGGGACGAACACGCTCGGGAGCGCCGGGCCGAACGTGACGGCCAACTTCCTGAATCGGCCGCGGGCCAACACGTGGTACCCGTTCGCGCTCGCCGACGCCCTGGCGGGGCGGGACCTCAGCCCCGACCCCGGCAACGATTTCTATTACGACATCGTCGCCCAGTTCAGCAGCACGAACAACAGCTTCTACTTCGGGCTCGACGGCAACCCGCCGTCCAATCAGTTTGACTTCGTGACGATCGTCCTCCACGAGCTCGGCCACGGCCTCGGTTTCGTCGGCTCCGGCAAGGTGGACAACGGGGCGGGTGCGGACGAGTGCACGGGGTCTGCCGGCCAGGGATGCTGGGGCTTCTTCGACGGCGAGTTCTTCCAGTTCCCGTTCATCTTCGACCGGTTCCTCGACGACACGAACGGCGTCTCGATGCTGAACCAGGCGACGTACGGGAACCCCTCCAACGCGCTCGGCAACCTGCTTCAGAGCCGGGAGCTGTTCATGGACTCGCCGGAAGTGGTCCGCCTGTACGGCGAGCCCGCCCCCGTCTGGGCGCCGACCCCGTTCAACGAGGGCTCGTCGTTCTCGCACTGGGACGAGGTCGTCGTAACGGGCACGTCGGCCGCGCTGATGACCCCGCAGGTCGCCCGAGGCGAGGCGTACCAGGACCCCGGCGACATCACCTGCGCGTTCATGAGCGACATTGGCTGGCCGCTCGGCTCGGGCTGCCAGTTCCTGACCGTCGCGGACGAGGCTGCCCCAGAGACGGCGTCGTTCCGCATCGAGTTGGCCGGTCCCAACCCGTTCCGCCAGTCGACCGCCGTTCGCGTCATTCGCCCCTCGGCGGGGCCGTTGCGCGTCGTCGTGCTGGACGCTCTCGGCCGCGAGGTCGCCCGCCTCGCCGACGGCGCCGAGGCGGGCGAGGTCACGGTCCCGTTCGTCCCGGCCGGGCTCGCCTCGGGCGTCTATCGGGTCGTCGCCGAGTCGGAGGGCCAGCGGGCCAGCCAGAGCGTGACGGTCGTCCGATGAGGCGGTTCGTTGCGGTCCTCGCCGCGGGCCTGTTCGTCGCGTCGGCGTCGGCGCAGGTGGAGGTGCTCCGGGCCACGGACCACTGCGTGCTGCCGGTCACGGCGTTCGAGGCCCCCGCGAGCGCCGCGCGGACCGCGTTCCCGTCGGCGCCCGACTGCGTCCCGGCGACGGAAGGCGCCGTGTTCGACGTGACCTACGACGGCTTCCCACCCGGCGCCGAGGCCGCGTTCCAGGCCGCCGTCGACACGTGGTCGTGCCGCGTCCGGTCCGACCAGCCCATCCGCGTCCTCGCCACGTGGGACCAACTGGCGCCGTCGACGCTCGGCTCCGCCGGCCCCTTCCTCTACCGCAACTTCGACGGCGCGCCGACGCGGGACGTCTGGTACGCCTCGGCCCTCGCCGACGCGCTCACCGGCCGGGACCTCGGCGCGGACCGGCCCGACATCGAAGCCTTCTTCAACAGCGACTTCGACGACTGGCACTTCGGGCCGGGGCCGCCGCCGCCCGGCGACTACGACCTCTACACGGTCGTGCTCCACGAACTCGCCCACGGCCTCGGCTTCATCGGGGCGATGACGGTCGAAGGGAGCGTCGGCCGGATCGGGGACGACCCGAGCGGCCCGTTCAGCTACGACCTCCACACGCAGACCGCGACGGGCGCGCCGCTCCTCGACTCGGACCGGTTCCCCGACGGCTCCGTCCGCCTTGGGGCCGCGCTGCAGGGGGAGGTGCGATTCGTCGGCCGCGCCACGGACCAGGTGGCCGGAACTTCGGTCCCGCTCTACAGCCCGCCCCAGTGGGTCCAGGGCGGATCGTACTCGCACCTCTCTGAGGACGTCTACCGCGTCAACACCGCGGACGGACTGATGACGCCGTTCATCGCTCGGGGCGAGACGATCGCGGAACCGGGCGACGTCGTGTGCGCGGTGATCGCGGACGTCGGCTGGTCGCTCGCGGGCGATTGCGCCGCGCGCGTCGGGTCCCTTCCGGCGTTCGACCCCACCCTCACGCTCGAACGGCTCGGGCCGAACCCGACGCCGGGCCGGACGACGATCCGCATCTCGAGCGAGGAGGCGGTATCGATCGAGGTCCGGCTCCTCGACGTGCTCGGCCGGCGTGTAGCCGAATACGGGACGTTCGTGCTGGTCGGCGGCACCGCACGCGATGTCGTGGTTGATGGGGCGCGGATGGGGGGCGGGGTGTATTTCCTTTCGGTCCGAGGGGGGCCCGAGCCGGCCCTCCTCCCGTTGACGGTCGTGCGCTGAGCAGACGCTGGCGGGGGCTCCGTCGGCCTCGGGGGAGCCGTCGGAAGGCGGACTCAAGAGCGCCGATTCCGCTCAGGGTGCTGGACGGAAGACGCCTGATCGGGTGCTACGTTGCGGTCGCTCGGCCGCCCCTTCACACCGCCGAGGACACGCCATGCAGACGACGGGGGACCCGGTGGCTCAGGCCTGTGCGGTCGTCGAGGCCTTCCTCCGCGCCGGGGCGGAGCCCGATCCCACCGCGTTGGAGGCGGCCCTGGACTACGTCGCCGACGACTTCTCGGGTGTCGGGACGGGGACGGGGGACCGCTACGACGGCCGCTCGGCACTGTCCGACGCGCTCCGTCGCGAGCGAGAGCGGAACCCCTCCACAGGCACCGCCGACATCACCTGGCTGCGAGGCCGCGCCTTCCACGCCGGAGCGGTGCTGCTCGAGGGGGTGGTGGGGTTCTCGATCGACGTCCGTGGCGCGACTCACGTGATCGAGCCGCGATGTACGGCGGTGGTCGAGCGGAGGGGGGAGCGGTGGCTCGTCACGCACTTCCACTTTTCCCTAGCGAACGGGGCGCAGGACGACGACGAGACCCTCCTGGACGCTCTTGGGAAGCGGAATCGCGAGCTCGAGGTGGAGGTCGCTCGGCGGACGGTCCAGCTCGGACAGGCGCTCGCCGACCTCCACTCCGCGCAGGCCCGTCTGGTGCACCAACAGACGATGGCCAGTCTCGGCGCGCTCACCGCCGGGATCGCCCACGAGATCAAGAACCCCCTCAACTTCATCAACAACTTCGCGGCCCTCTCGCGTGAGCTCGCGGGCGACCTCCGTCGGGCGCTGGCCGACGGGGACGTGGCCGAGGTGGACGCGCTCCTCGGGGACCTCGCGGCGAACGCGGAGAAGATCGAGGGGCACGGCGCCCGCGCCGACGCCATCGTCCGAGCGATGATGGACCACGGGCGTGGGGGATCCGGCGATCGCGCGCGGGCCGACCTCAACGCGATCGTTTCCGAGTACGCCCGGCTCGCGGATCAGGAAGGCCGACAGCGGTCGGGGCTGGCCTTTCCCGTCACGGTCCGCCTCGACCCGGCGGTGGGAGAGGTCGAGGTGGTCGCGTCCGACATCGGGCGAGTCGTCGTGGGGCTCGTGAGGAACGCGCTAGACGCCCTACGCGAGACGGCGCGCGCACCCACCGAGGCGGACGCCCCTGGAGTGACGGTCTCGACTCGGCGGACGGATCTCGGCGTCGAGATCGAAGTCGTCGACCGTGGGAGCGGGATGGAGCCCACCGTCCGTGCCCGTGCCTTTCAGCCCTTCTACACGACGAAGCCGCCGGGGGAAGGGACGGGGCTTGGGCTGTCGCTCGCGCACGACATCGTGGTCAAGGGCCACGGGGGTACGATTCACCTGGAGAGCGAGAGGGGGTGGGGTACCTCCGTCATCGTCTCGCTCCCCGGCTGAATGAGGGAATGGCGCGGCCCCACGCCGGTCCCCGCATGAAACCGGTTGGACGAGTGCGCTCCGCCGGCCGGCGACAGCGGCGGCACGTCGCGCGGAGGCGTGAGCTCGGACAAAGTCCCGATCCGCAGTCCGCCTCGAGCGGAGGTCGGGGGCGGGCGGGTCGTCGGGCCGTTCAGGAGCGCGGACGACGTACGCGAATTCCCGCGTCGTGGTGGTGGACACGAGTAGGGAGCCAGGAGTGAAAAGGGCGGCTGGGCAGACCAGGCGGCGTGTCCAAACCTACTTCCGTGCCATGCGCTCCATGTGTGACCCCTGTGCCAGGTAGCGGGACCTGTATCGACTTGCCGCGGGGACGACCTGTAGACCACCACATGGGCTTCGTCCGTGTCGGCCAGCCCAGCCCCCTCTGGGGAGCTAGAGGGTTCCCCACTTGTCAGACCATCACCTCTAGAGCGCGGCGATCCAGACGGGTCGCCCATCCTCGAACTGGGCTCTACGCCGTCTCGGCTTGCGTTCAGCCCTCACGAGCGGGTCGGGTGTGTGACGACTTCGCGGCCGGTCGGCCGTTGCGGACAGTTGGGCACCTGGCTTGGCCGACCGGTCTCGATCTCCCCCCCGACTGATGCACGCAGACGTCCCCTGGCCCCCGACCGCTTCGACTGCCGCCTCGGCTGCCGCCGCGATTACCGACGTGTACCCGGCCTCCGGCCGCCCCCCTGCGCCAGTCCCGCTCCTGTCCCCAGAGGGCATGGTGGGAGTCACGCCCGACGGCTTGGCGTTCCGAGTCGGCCTCGGTCCCGACGCGTTCCGGCTCGTACGGTGGTCGGCCGTCCGGCACGTCCTGCCTCCCGTGGGGGACGTGCTGACCGTCTACATCGCTCGCGTCGGGCCGGTCCACTTGCCGCGGCTTCTTGAGCCGGTCATCCGGCTCTACCGCGGAGCATCGTACGGCTGAGGCCGGATCGAAGGGGAACGTCCCTCACGAGTCACGTCGCCGGATCGCACCGGCGCGTCCATCGGCCGCCGGATATCCTGGCAGAAGGATCGGCGCGGTCTCTAGCGCGATCTCGGAGCCGGAGGGGTCGTCGAAGAGGTCAGCCGCGTGCCGAGTGAGACCCCGGTCATCGGGCCATCTCCCCGTGTGAATGACGACGCTCCACGCCATGGGCTGCGGTGTGTAGCGAGACCAGGGCGTCGAGCGGTCGGCCAGCCGCGAGGAGCGATCGGTATTCGTAGACAGCCTGCCTGACGGCCGCGGCTGCGCCTTTCCGACCCTCCAACTCGAGCGTGTCGGCGAACGCGAGCGCTCTTACGGAGAGAGGTGTGGAGGGGTCGGTGTCGAACATGGCCATGGGGGAACGTTAGCACCTATGAAGCCCTTATATCCAGTGTTTGTTAAAGAATGATGCGGCCCCGTGCTGGATGGGTTCAGGCTCCTGGTTTGCTAGGGCACGGGTGCTCCATCTCGTCGTGGACCCTCCCGTGGATCCCCCGCCCACGATCGGGCGAGGCGGGTTCCGCTTGCCCGGAGGCGCCACGTCCGATGCGCCGTGAACGTCGCAGCCAGCTCGAGGTCGGTCCTCGATCGCACGCTCGGCCTCGGTGGGCTGGCAGGGGGGAGACGTCGCCGAATGAGCGGCTCGGCGGTCAAGGGGCGTGGGGGGAGCGAATAGAACGCGATGGGGCCAACGATACCTGGAGGAACGCCGCCGACCTCAGCGCCAGGCGCGAGGGTCTCCTCTCCATCCGCGCCGTCCTCCAGCGGGCCGGTCTCAACGAGTCGTCACCCCAACGAGCGAGGGGCGTTCAACCGCCGCTGGCCACTGAGCGGTGTGGGCGAGCACGAGGATACGCCGCGGCGCCACCGGGACCGAGGGCGCTCGCTCCAGCTGTCGGCTTGCAACGCCGGGTTCGGGCGCTTCGTGGCGCCGGCCCTATCGGTACACGTCTCGCCGGTTCCCCACTTTGACCACCTCGACGACGAGCACGTCGTCGGCGACCGTGTAGACGATCCGGTATTCGCCCTGCCGGACCCGGTACGCGCCCCGGCCCGTGAGCTTGGTGCAACCGGGCGGACGCGGGTCGTCGGCGAGCGCGCCGATCCGGTCCACCACGCTCTGGCGGTCCTTCATGCGACCGATGGCTCGGATCTCCTTGGCCGCGCTCCGCTTCACCTCGATCCGGTACCGCCCCGGCATCAGATGGCGCCCTCCGCCTTGAGGTCTCGGACGAACGACTCGAACGAGACGGTCGGCTCGTCGGCCCGGTCGCGGAGCGCGGCGAGGTCGTCGGCGTCCTCAGCCAGGAGCACGCGGACGGCCTCGTTGACCACGTCGGAAACGGACCGGTCGGTCTCGGCCGCCTTGAGGCGGAGCGCCTTATGGAGGGCGGAGTCGAAGTAGACGGTCGCGCGCTTCGGGCTGGCAGCAGGCATGGTTGTGACTATGACGTTGTAGCGTCAAGACGTTCCAGCGTAGCACCGGGTTTCGAGAAGCGCGCGAATGATTGATTGGCCGCTTAGCCGCGACGGGCGGCGCTGGCGGCAAGAACGAGCGCAAGGATACGCCGACGCCCGAACGAGCTGAGAACGCTTGCGCCCGGCGTCGGCCTACAGCGGCTGGTTACGCCGCGCGATGAGACCAGCGCCACTTCAAGAGCGGCAACGAGAGAGCCGCACCGGCCAGTCCCGTCACCACGTCCCACAGGTCTGCGGTTTGCCGCGGCATCGCGAGATGGGCCACTTCGGCCAGAGACACGAGGGCACCGGCGAGAACGACCGACGCGACGGGCGGCGTCGCGGCGGCGAGCGCCTGCCACGCCGCGAGCGTCCCACCAGCGAAGAAGCTGGGGGCCACGCCGAGCGTCCAGTGTCCACGGATGCCCGCTTCGGACGCCCACGAACGGAGCGGCCCGACCGCCGCGATCCACAGTACGAACGCGGCGACGACGAACGCGAGCAGCCAGCGGTCGGGATGCCGAAGCCTCGCTACAACGTCGTCGAGCACAGCAGATCGGGAGCGCGGTGTAACGAGGGGCCGCTTAGCCGCCGGAGGCGATGGCACGGCGGGTGGACGAGCGAAAGTAGGCGCCTTCGCCCGGACGAGCCAGGAACGCTGAGGCCCCCGGTCGGCCTACAGCGGCGGGTTGGGCCGCCCGGGCTCAGCGCGGGTACACCATCTGGTTCCGCTCTGCATGGACCACGAACACCTCGTCTTCGAGTCGGCTCACCCACCGCTCCTCGCGCCCCTCCGGGACCCCGAAGACGACGAGGTCCTGACCCCGGTACACGTTGACGACGTCGAGCCCGCCTTGGGCCGCGATGAGCGCCCGGACGTGCTCCTCGTCCGCCGCACGCCGGACTACGACCTCGACCCCGTCCCCCCGCCACACCCGCGCCGTGTCGACGAGCGGGTCGGCGGACAGCGCGGCGAGGTAGTCCTCGGGGGCGCCGGAGCGGACGACGGTCTGGACGAGGTACACCGGGGGGAGCGCGACCTGCTCGACCTCGATGCTGTGCTCGCGGGCGTACGCCTCAAGAAAGGCCGGCTCGACGTATCGGACCGAGGCAACGACCTCTCCGGGGATGAACGGGTCGTCGGACTCGAAGGCGTCGCACCCAGCGAGGAGCGCCGGAGCGAGTAGGAGTGCGAGAGCGGGGACGGAGCGCACGGTGATCGGGCAGAGGTGAGCCGCAACGGTAGGTCGGACGACGAACCTTGTAAAGTGCCAAGCAGAGCGCCCAACGTGAGGCGGCCCAACAGCTGGCCGCTTAGCCGCCGGGGCTGGCGGCGCGGCGGGTGGACGAGCGAAGGTAGGCGCCGGCGCTCGGACGAGACGGGGACGCTGAAGCCCCCGGTCGGCCTACAGCGGCGGGTTCTGCCGCCCGCTTCCGTCGTGTCCTTCACTCGCTCCTGGACAGCTCGAACCGCTGGCGGTAGCAGACCCACCTCTCCTCGTGCTCCCCGTAGCGGACCACCACTTTCCCTCGGCTGAAGAGCTGCTCGCTGAGGAACGACTCTGGCCCGGTGGGAATGAGGGTGTACGTGACCACGATGTGCCGGAAAGAGGAATCCCCTCCTGGGATGACGGCTCGGGCATCGACTCGACCGCCCACCACGCGGTAGTTCCCTCGTGAGACGATCGGGCCGTAGTCGTCCCGGGATGTGAGCGAAGTCCGCATGTCCTCGACGGACCGCGCCACGAAGAAGTCTCCGTCGGTAGAGAAGGCCATCGCACGGCCGTTTAGGGTTCCCTCCCCGTCCGTAACGCGGGGGTCCGTCCGGCCGCATGACTCGTTCCCACCGACCGCGACGTAGACGCCAACGTTCGAGAACGGGAGGGCAGACGCCACGGAGGGTTCGGCGTGGAGCCGCCCGCTCGTACCCCGCCAAGCGCACCCGGCAGTGATAGCCGTCAGGAGGACAAAAACAGAGAGCGCGGGGCGGTTCAACGGACGGGACGCGAGGGACTCGCTCCAGCATAGGTCGGTGCGGGAGCGGCCCTCTGGTGCAACCGAACTACAGGCGCCGGGGCGGCAGAACGATTGGCGATTCAGCCGCCTGAGGCGGCGCGACGGTGATCCGAAGCTAGGAGCGGCGCCGACGCCAGCAACGGCCGAGAGCGCTGACGCCCCCGGTCGGCCTACAGCGGCGGGTTCTGCGTCCCCGTCATCGAGGCGGAGTCCGGTGCTCCTCGTCTGCGGCGTACTGGGAAACGCCGACCGCCACGAGACCGCCGTCTCTGAACCACAACGCAACTCGCGCGACCCGGGACGTGTCGTCCACCGCCAACTCCGATTCGTAAAGACCGTCGCTCCACCCTGCGCCAAGCGGCCAGTCCCGGCAGCGGTACGACTCCGGGAATGCGTTTCGAAACTCAGAGAGCGGGGTGCCTGCCCCGAACCGGCCCCGGTCGGTCAGGAGCACGTTGTCGCCCAACTCGAACTGCTTCGGGTAGGCGAGCGAGTCGCCGAGCGTGTTGAAGGTGACGGGGCCGCTCGGATGCCGCGGGTAAGCGATGACGCCGAGGTCGTCAGACCAGGGGAACTCACTGCGGACGGTGTCCGGCGTGCCGAGCGCGGAGCGGACAGCCTCCGGGGACGACCAGAACGGCAGCGCTCCGATCCGCCAGTCGTCGGTCTGCACGACGGAGTACCAATCGCCCCCGCTCTGAAACGCCTCCTCGCAAGCCGCTCGGCGGTCCGCATCGGACGTGGCGCAACCCGCCAGAAGCAGACAGATCAGAGCGGCGGTTTGCTTCAAGGCAGGGGACGCAGAACGAGTGGGCGTTCAGCGGCCGGCGGCCGCTGGCGGGGTGGACGAAGCTACGGGGGGGACGGCGTTGAATCGGTCGATGAAGCTGACGCCGCCGGTCCGCCTGCAACGCCGGGTTCTACTGCCAGCTACCCGCAAGCGCTGACGATGAGGCCGAGGCCGAAGAACCCCGCGATCAGAGCCATCATGCTCAACGAGTAGCGTCCCCAGTTGTCGTCGGCCCCGTATCTCCGAGTGCGGATTTGGCGAACCAAGTGGACCCCTCCCACTGACAGGAGTACGAGGCCGAGTGTGACTTTGAGAGCGACCTCCCAGGCCGGCATGGCAGTAGAACGAGTGGGCGTTCAGCGGCCGGCGGCCGCTGGCGGTGTGGCCGAAGCTACGCGGCCGATGGCGCCGCGACGGTCGAGGCGACTGATGCCGCCGGTCCGCCTGCAACGCCGGGTTCTGCCGCCATGGCTACGGGCCTGTCTCTCTTGACCGGTGCCGGATAAGCTTTACGGCGTCGTACGCTGCAAAGCCTGACCAAGCGACGGCTGTGTAAGTGAAGTAGAGACTTCCCGCGTACGCAGCAATCCCCCAGAGTCCAGCAACACTGACGGCGTGGACGGCCAAGTTCCACCAACTGTCCTCCTCGATTCGGAATCTGGACTTCGCTGTCGGCGGCTCAGTCATGTAGATGAGATCACGAGGCGGCAGAACAAATTGCGGCTCACCGGCGCGTCCGCGTCCGGTGCAGACGCGGGTTCTGTGGCCGAGGGCACCTACACCACCGGTAGCGGAGGGCCGAGCATCGTCATCCCGTGCGAGGCGAAGAGGGGGGCCATCATCTCCGGCGACGGAGCGCTCCCCATCTCTGCCAACCCCCCCAAGAACGACTCCATCTGCCCGGCGGGCTGGAAGGCGATGATGAGCCGACCTTCCCCCTCGCTTACGTGCGCCCAGACGTGCGGGACCTCTCGCGGAGCGAAGACCGAATCTCCAGGGCCGAGGTCGAACCGCTCCTCGCCGACGTCTACGCGGTACGCCCCCTCCAACACGTAGAACCACTCGTCCTGTGCGTGGTGGACGTGGCGCGGGGGCCCCCCCTTCGCCTCGTCAGTGTGCTCAATGACGTAGAGGTCGCCCGCGGTGTCCGAAGGCGGCACCTTCGCGTCGATCCGGAGGCCGCCGAAGACGTGGCGAGGGCGGCCCGTTCGGTCCTGACCGGCACGGACGAGGCTGCCGGCGCGTCTCCGCTGGACGAGCGGGATCCGAAGCCCGGGCGCGCACGACGCGAGGGGGGCGGCCACCAGTGCCGTGAGCAGGAAGGCTCGGCGTTCGATGAGACGCATAGGGAGTACCTCAGGAGTTTGAAGGCCGCAGAAGGGGGCCGCTTAGCCGCGACGGGCAGCGCTGCGGTAGGGACGAGCGACAGGATACGCTGACGCATGGACCAGCCGACCCCGCTCACGCCCGGCGTCGGCCCAGCGGCGGGTTCTGCGGCCGCGGCAAAGGCCTCAGCCCAGGCGCACACTGGCACCGGGCGCCGGGTCGCCCTTCCCCGCTCGGATCAGGGCCCGACCCACGGCCAGAAGTGCCGCCCCGAGGACCAGGAATCCGATATCCCAGGCGAGGCGGTTCGGGGAGTACTCATTCACGTGGTGCAGCCCCAAGATCTGGTGGTCGATGACCCCCTCGACCACGTTGAACAGCCCCCAGCCGGCGACCAGCCCCCCCACGAACGTTCGGCCCGACCAGGGGACGTCGGACCGACGCCCCGCCCCCCAGAGCATCGCGAGCCCCGCGACGGTCAGGAGCCACACGCCGGCGTGGAAGATCCCGTCCCACAGCATGTTCGTCTTCGCACTGGCGAGGCCGTCTACGGGGACCTGCGCCGAGAGCATGTTGTGCCACTGCGCGATCTGGTGCAGCACGATCCCGTCGATGAACCCTCCGAGCCCGGCCCCCATCACGAGCCCGGCGGCGATGAGGGGCCGGTAGTTCGTCCGGTCAGCCCTCAGGGTGGGGTCCATCGGCCGTCACCGGGGAGGGGGGGAGAGGTACACCGCCACGCCGATGGCAGCGATGACGAGGAGGGGGAGGAGCAGGAGCCCCACGTCCGGCAGGAACGCCTGCGTATAGACGGCCTCTCGGGCCTCCACGCGGCAGTGCGGACACGCCCCGGCGGCGGGGGCGCTTAGGAGTGCTACGAGGGCCAGGCCAACGACCCGTTTCATCGCGAGAGGCGTGCGGGGAGAGCGGCCGTTTGACCCTCGGCGCTCCCGTAGGTTCGGCGGCAGAACGATTTGCGATTCAGCCGCCGAGAGGTGAGGGCGCGGCGGCGGGACGAGGCTATGACAGGAGCGCCGTTCGGACGAGTCCGGAACGCGGACCCTCTCGGTCTGCAAGCGCGGGTTCTACCATACGGTGGGATATTCCGGTATGAGCGTGGCCTACAGCGAACCGGCCCCTACAGCCCGACGGAACGTGAGGTCATAGGCCCACGTGCCCCTCTCGTCTTCGCGCTCGCCCTCACAGCGGAGTCGGTCGCTCCCACGGACTCGCTCGTCCTCGCAACTGAGCAGGCCCGTCAGCGGGGGGCGGTACACAGAGTCGGCGTAGAGCGGGTAAACCCAGCGGAAGCCCGCTGCCGGTACAGGCGCGGCCTCTCCCGGAAGTGATTCAGGGCGACTGTCGAGCCAACACCTGACCCCCTCGCAGTAGAGGAACGGGTCATGAACTGACGCACTTCCCGCGAGCGCCTCGATCTCGGACCGCTCCGGTCCCGACGGCACGCATCCAGCGGCGCTCGCGGCGAGCAGTATCAGCGCGATAGAACGCAAGGGCGAGTGCGGTAGAACGAGTGGCCGCTTAGCCGCGACGGGTGGCGCTGGCGGCAGGAACGCTCGACAGGATACGCCGACGCTCTGACGAGCCAAGAACGCTCGCGCCCGGCGTAGGCCTACAGCGGCGAGTTCTGCCGCCCCGCCCCCGACGGCCTGTAGGTCAGCGCCGTGACGCCCGTGTCGAACGACCGAGCCTCGACGAGGTCGAGCGACGCCCGCTCGCTCTCGAACAGCCGCTTCCCCTGCCCCAGCACGACGGGGTACACGAGGAGCCGGTACTCGTCGACCAGGCCCGCCCGGACGAGCGAGCGGACGAGCGTCGCGCTCCCGAACACGAGGAGGTCCCCGCCCGCCCCACCCTTCAGCGACCGGACGGCGGCCTTGGGGTCGTCCCCCAGGTGGCGGCCGTTCCAGCCCCTCCGGTCCACCTCGCCCGGACCGAGCGTCGTCGTAGCGACGTGCTTCGGGAGCGCGTTGATCCGCTCCGCGTACCCGTCCTCGCTCGTCCTCGACGCCCACGCCTCGGCGAAAGCCTCGAACGTGACTCGGCCGAGGACGAGGGCGTCGGCGGCGAACAGCTCGTCCCGCTTGTAGGCGGCGAGCTCGTCCGACCAGTAGGGCATCGTCCACATCGGGTCCTCCATGACCCCGTCGAGCGAGAGGTACTCGGAGACGACGAGACGGCGGGGGCCGTTGTCCATTGACGAGAAGGGGGGTGAGAAGGGGCCAGAGATTAGAGAGGCCCTACGACATCGGAACGTCGCAGGGCTACGTACTCAGGCGGCAGAACAGTTTGCGGCTCACCCGCGAAACGCGGTAGGCCTCTCGAATGAGGCAAGTTCAGTGACAGCGCTGGGACGAGGCGAGACGGTCGAGCGTTTCGTCGGCGTGCAGCCTCGAGTCATGCCGCACCTCCCGGGCTCACTCCTTCCGAGCAGCACGTTCGACGTCCGCCAGCAGCTCGTCCAGCGCCGCGCGGTCGAAGAGCCGCCCCCGCGTCACCACCGCCTCGATCCGCTGCGCGTTCGCGATGTCCTCCAGGGGGTCCGCCGACAACAGCACGAGGTCGGCCACCTTGCCCACGTCCACCGTGCCCTGGGTGTCCACGGCGTCGAGGTAGCGCGCCGGCTCGAGGGTCGCCGTGCGGAGCGCCTCGGCCTCCGTCAGCCCGATCGCCACGAGCACTACCAACTCGTCGTGGAGACCGAAGCCCGCGAAGACGCCCGTGGACCCGGCGTCGGACCCGGCCAGCAGCGGGACCCCGGCCCGGTGCTGCGCCAGGGTGACCGCGCGCTCGAAGCGCGCGACCTCCGACGCGCGGGGGTCGTCCTGCAAGGAATCGAACTCGTCCTCGTCGTCGACCCAATACTCCCGCTCCTCCCGGGGCAGGTACCGCAGCCGGGGATCGTTCCGCCAGTCGAACCCGATCTCACCCGGCAACCTCTCGCCGGCAAACAGGGTCGGGGTGATCCACGTCCCGTTCCTCACCAGCGTCTCGTAGACCCCGGCGCACTTGGCCGCGTCGTGGCTCTCGATCATCTCCAGCCAGACGGGCATGATCTCCGGCTCGTCCGACTCCAGCTCCGCGCGGAGGCGGCGGCGGACCTCGTCCTCCCGCGCCGAGCACTCCTCGGCCACGTTCCCCCAGGCGGCGTGCTCGATGCTCCGCTGGCCGAGCTCGGAGGCCTCGGAGGCCCGGACCCCCTCCGGGACGTGCCCGGCGAACGGGAGCCCGATCCGGTTCGCCTCGTCGGCGAAGGCGAGGTAGGCGTCGCGGGGGATGAAGTTGTAGACCTTGGCGAGGTCCACGCCCCGCGCCTTGAGGAGGCGGGCGTGCTCGCGGGCGTGCTCGGGGGTGCCCGGCTGGAACGGGGTGGACCCCTCGTCACCCGGGCCGTCGAGTTGGGCGCTTCCCGCGACGACACGCGGGCCGACGAGCGTCCCGGCTTCGATCTCCTCCCGCCAGGCCTTGAACTCGTAGACCGACGGGAGCGGGTCGGCGAACACTTCCCAAATGCAGTCCGGCTGCTCCGACCCGAAGCAGTCCGACGACATGTTCCGGATCCCCGTGACCCCGTTGGCGACGAAGAGCGGGAAGAAGACGTCGCGGGTGATGGGGATCGACGAGGTGTGGGCGTGCATGTCCCAGAGGCCGGGGATGAGGAACCGCCCCCGCCCGTCGACGACCGTGGCACCCGGGGGGACCTCCACCTCGCCCGACGGGCCGACGCTCGTGATGCGGTCGCCCGAGACGACGACGGTCCTGCCCGGTTTGGCCACGCCCTCCTCCACGTCGATGACTGTGACGTCGGTGAAGGCGATCGGCTGGGCCGTGGCAGCGCCCGCCGCAAGCAGGAGGGCGGCGAGGAGTGGCGCGGTCTGTCTCATGGTGGGCCTCAATCAGGCGGGACCAAGAGACAGAATAGGGATGTGCGGCAGAACAGATGGCGGCTCACCCGCGAAGGGGCAACGGCCGCTGGCGGTAGTTCGGAGCGGAGGATACGCCGGGGGCCAGACAACGCGAGGACGCTAGATCCCTTCGTCGGCGTGCAGCCGCGGGTTAGAGGGTCTGAGCACAACGGAGGCCATAGGCCTGCCTTGCATCGGTGAGTCATGGCCCGGCGCTAAGTCGGAGGGGCCGAGTCGCAAGAGAGGCGACGAGCGTCGGTGCATGTAGCAAGGTCAGGGGAGGCGGCGGAACGCGAGACCCGTGACGCGGGTGGTGGTGAGCCGGAAGCCAACGGCCCTTCCCCCCGCGTCCCGCTCAAAGGCCAAGCGGCTCGTCAGCGTCATGTCATCGAACGGATCTGCCAGCACGAGCACGTCCCGGTCGTCCGGCGCGAGTGGGCGGGCCGGGAAGGAGCGGCGGTAGAGCGAGAGCGTTTCGCCCTCGGCCCGGATCGTCCAGTCGGCGTCGAGCTCGTCGGATCGGTAGGTGCCGACGAACGCGGTGAGGTCGGCGGCAGTCGGCGTCCACGGCGCCTCCGTCCACCGGCGGAACGTGCCGCGCCAGCCGGGCCGGGAGACGACGAGTGAGTCCCCGCCGAACGCGAACGTGAGCGGGCCCTCGAGGAAGGTGCCCCCGCCCACCGGGACGGTCTCGTAGACGTCGCCGCCGTAGCGGTAGGCCAGCGTCCCGCCCTCCACGAAGAACGTCAGTCGCTCGTCGCCCCCTTCGCGCCACTCGCCCGCCCACCGGGCCAGCTCCGCGTCGGGGACCTCGACCCGGACCGCCTCCGGCGCAGGGGCCTCGGGCGGGAAGGCGCCAGCGAGGTAGAGGTCGGCGAGGCGGTACGCGAGCGCCGAGGCACCGGGGCCATCCTCGTGGTTGCAGAGCACGGCGGTCGCCCAGCGCTGCGCGGGGAAGCGGAGGAAGAAGTAGTCGCCGCCCCCGCCGCCGGTGTGAGACACGCCGCGGAGCCCCCGGTAGTCGCCGTGCTCCAGCCCGAAAGCGTAGGCCGTCGAGTCGCCCCCGCTCAGGCGGAAGCGGCGGTGCATGAGTGCGTCCATGCGCGCCCCGCCGCTCCGGCCGTCGGCGAGGTGGCCGTCCCACCGGGCGAGGTCCCCGACCGTCGTCACGACGTTGCTGGCGCCCGTCGCGTAGGCGAACGCCCACACGAAGTTCCGCCGGAAGCCCTCGTCCGTCCGCGTGTAGTGCTCGGCGCGGCCGGGTACGACGGCCAGCGGGTCCCGGCGCACGAGGGTGTGTGCCATGCCGAGCGGCGCGAACACCTCGTCGCGCATGAAGTCCGCGAAGGGGCGGCCGTCCACGCGCTCGACGAGGAGGGCGAGGAGGGCGTAGTTCGTGTTGCCGTACTGGTGCTGCTGGCCGGGCGCGAAGCCGAGCGATCGCTGCCGACCGACTATGTCCCAGAACTGGTCGCGACTGAGCGGGTGGTCGCGGTTCCACCCGGAGAGCATGAGCAGCACTTCGTAGGCGCGGAGCCCGCTCGTATGGTGGACGAGGTGGCGGACGGTGACCCTCCCGCCCAGGTCGGGCACCTCGGGGATGTAGTGACGGATATCGTCGTCGAGCGAGATCTGCCCGCGTCGTTCGAGGAGCGCGATGGCGTAGGCGGTGAACTGCTTCGAGAGCGAGGCGACGTTGAACCGCGTGGCAGGCGTGATAGGGACGCCGTGCTCGAGGTCCGCCAGCCCGTAACCGCGCGCCAGCACGACCTCGCCCGCGCGCTAGACGCCCACGGCGCAGCCCGGCCCGTCGGGGCGGTCGACCGGACCGAAGACCGAGTCCACCGCCGCCGCATGCGGGTCCGGCTGTCCGGCCGCCGTGCGGCCGCCCAAAAGCGCGAGCAGCAGGAGCGCGGTGCGGTACATCAAGGCGGAGGGGTCGTGAGGGGCGCCCTCCGGCCAGGCGATACTTCTCACTCAGGTTCGGTTAGCCATCTAACAGATGGCGGCTCACAAGGGTAGCGACCGCTGGCGGTGGTTCGGAGCAGAGGATACGCCTCTGGCACCATAGGCCAGACAACGCGAAAACGCTAGAGCCCTTCGTCGGCGTGCAGACGCGGGTTATACGGCGCTGGCACTCGGGACCATGACGGAACGTGCCCCGAAAAACGGAGCCGCTAATTCCTCGTTGCCTCCGAGTCGCGCACGCGAGCGGGCCTCGGCCGGGTCGAGCGCATGGTAGAGCGACTTCCAGGCCGTGTCGGGGTCGAGGATGATCGTGGCGTCTGGGTCAGCGGAGCCGCCTTCGAGTACGTCCCAGGTGCTGTCGCCCCGCACGAGACACCACGCCCCGCCGCCCAGTCCCTCGACCTCGACGACGAGGCACGTCCCCGGTTCGGCCTCGACTGCGGCGTAGGTGCGGGGGAGCACGCGGACCGAAAGGTCCAGGAGCGGGAGGAGCCACCGCCGCTCGAAAAGTCCCGGCGCGCCCACGGCGTCGCGGATCTGCATTTGGTGGTGCCACCACTCGGTGTACTCCCGCCCGACGTGCATCCAGTTCTCAGATTCGTCCCCACCGGCCCACGCGACAGAGAAAAGGGACGGCTCATGCGGGGGCAGCGCGGCATACGTCGCCGCCGCCTCGGGGCCGACGAGGGAGAGCAGGTCAGTCAGCACCCGGGGGCTGAGCCGTTGCGAAGCTGTGGTCCACTCTGCGTTGAGCCGGTCGAGGAAGCGGACGAGGTCGTCGTAGCCGCCGATGGGTTGATCGGGTGGGGCGAGGTGGTCGTCGCGGAATACGGAGAGCGCGCGGAGTTGCCCGTCGAGCAGGTGCGCCGCGACATCACGGACGCGCCAGGACCCAGCGACCGTGGGACGCTCCCAATCGTCATCCGCGAGACCACGGAGCAGCCGGATTAGCTCCACATGAAGCGGAGCTAGCAGATCCGAGGCGTAGGTGGGGGCGATCGGCTGCATCAGAGGGGCGTAGTTCCCTAGAAATGGTGCGCCGTATAACGGATGGCCGTTCAGCGGCCTAGGGCAGAGAGCACGAAGGTAGATCGGAGCGCTGGAAGCGGCAGTGCTACGGACGGCTGAGAACGCTGGCGCCCTCGGTCCGCCTGCGGCGGGCGGGTTCTACGGTACCCCTCCCACGAGCGGTGTCACGCCCCGCCCCCGAAAACTCCCTCGTGTCCGCCGGCCACTCAGCCCGTGCACGCGAACGCGTGGACCCCGCTCGACGCGCTGAGGTAGAGGACCCCGTCGGCCGACGCCGCCTGACCGGGGATCGCCTCGTCATCGGCGAGGAGCGGCCCGAGATGCCGGCCCGTCCCGAGGTCGAACAGCGCGCCCCGCTGATCGTCGGCGTAGAGGAGCCCCCCGCACGCGAGCTGAGTGAAGAACCCGCCCGGACGCTCCACGGCCCAAGCGCGACGGCCCGTCGCCGCGTCGACGGCGAACACGCCGCCCAGCGTGTCCGTGTAGTAAACCCGCCCGCCTGCGACGACCGGCGCGGCGTTGATCGAGAACGAGCCCGGCGTGTACGGGGCTCGCCACGCGACGGCCCGCGCTCTCCGGCTCACGGCGACGACCTCCTGGCCGCCGGAGTCCGTATAGAGGACGAGGTCGCCGGAGAACGCCAGCGCGCTCCCCTCCCGGTCCGTCTCCGGCCCTCCGTCGACGACCCGCCACCGCTCGGTCCCAGTGGCCGGGTCGAGTGCGGCGACGGCGGCGGCCGAGTAGATCGCGGGGGGGGCGTACTCGCCCGAGAACGAGACGAAGAGGTCGTCGCCGTCGGGGGCGAGCGTGGCCGCCGCCATGCGGATTCCCTTCCAACCTGGCCCCTCGAACGTGCGCTCCCAGACCAACTCGCCCGTCCGAGCGTCGACGGCCACGACCCGGCCGGTTCCGTCGGCGGCGCCGGCGACGCCGCCGTAGACGCGGGCCGCATCGGCGTCGGCGTCAACGAGTTGGAACGAGTCCTCGGCCCGGCCGGTCCCGTGGCGCCAGAGGACGCGGCCAGTCCGGGCATCGAGGGCGTAGAGGTAGTCGCCGGGGCAGTAGACCACGTCGCCGGCAGGGACGACCGTGCACGGCCCGACGACGGTCTGGCGCCAGGCCTCGGCCCCGTCCCGACGGTCGTAGGCGACGAGGGCTCGGCCGTCGCCGACCCGCTCGCGGATGGCGTAGAACCGGTCGGCGTCGACGGCCCCCTTCCGGATGGTCGAGAACGCGATGCCGACGGGCTGCCCGGCCGTCCAGAGCGTCTCGAGCGTCGGGCTAACCTGGTCGATGTCTGCCGTCTCTGCCGTCGAGCAGGCCGCGAGAGCGAGGCCAGCGAGGGTGAGGGCGAGGGCGACGTGGACGTTCAACGGGTAGGGGGCTGAGACCACGACGTAGTTCACATGGCTGAGACTGGAAGTCAAGCCGGCTTGTGGTTCCAATCTGGTGTGCCGTAGAACAGTTGACCGCTCAGCCGCTCCAAACTGAGGGCTGGCGGGTAGACGAGCGACAGAATACACGATGCTTGGACGAGCCGAGTACGCTGACGTCTGGGGTCGGCCTGCAGCGGTGAGATACTTCCAAGAAGCAGGGCGGTGCCCTATACTTCTCCCAACCCCAGTGGCCGGACCGTCAAGCCCGCACGCTGAACGGGCGCCGTCTTCGGCGTCGTCCATGTGGGAATGGGAAGGCGGTCCTGGCGCCCGCGACGTGTATCTGAGACGCCCCGCCTCGGTGGGGCAGCGGACGGACCGGCGACGGTCCCCGTCCACTCGATGAGGGGTCTGGCCGCCGCCGGGGCCTTCGGGGCCGACGAGCGGACGGCACCCACCGATACGAGTCGGCCGCCACAGCGAGGGGAGCAGGACGCCGCCCGGCGAGTGCCGGTGCCGGGGGCAGGGCCTCACCCGGAGCCCCCGTCTCGTCGTGCACTGGCGCCATGCTCGACTCACTCAACTTCTTTGAGGGGTTATGCGGCCATTGGATACACTATCATGCCGATGCTGAGGTGCGCAGTGCTTTCTGACGGAATGACTTTCTTAAAATCCACAGCGCTGCTGACGCCGTTTATAAATAGCTGCGTCATTTCGCTGTCAGGGTTGATGGACGCCGTGTGGTCGGGCCAGTAGGTGGCTCTCAGTAGCAGGTGCTTAAGCGCGAGTCCTATAACGTATGATCGCTTTTGATGCCGATCATTCTTCTGCACCACAGTCTCCTCAGGACCAAGGACCATCAGGTTCTGACTCTGGGCAAGCTCTCTCCCGGCTACGATTGATTTGGACAACCCTACCTCCACCAGGACGCCGCGGGGAGGATTGCTACTATTGTACAAATTGCGATAGTGAACCTTGGTAACTATTTTGCGATAGTTAGTTCCGGCATTTATCATAAGGATTGTTTTGAATGCCCATCCAGCCACAATGCGAGACTGCTCGTTGCTCCACGGCGCTGCATTCACCCCCTCATCGGCAGCGTTCTTCAGCAGTGGCATCGCTCGAGATTCGAGCCTGCTCATCCACCCGTTGTTGCACGACTGGCACACTTGCCCAAATACAAACGAATTATCAGATTGGGTCCGCTCGTCGAGTAGCTTTAGCCCCGTCATAGGGGATCCAAAGTGGCGGCCTACGATGACCTTGCTGTCGCTCGTGTCATCAAACTCATGAATCCACTTCGGCCAGATGTGCTCCTTCGCCCTGTCGCCTGTCTCAAAGCAAAATATGCATTTGACGCGGGCCATAAAGCGATTGGCTGGCTCGGAGGCCGCATAACAGTTGGCGATTCAGCCGCCGCACACAGCACGATGACCAGACGGAGCGGAGGATACGCCGACGTGCGGGTGAGGCAAGAACGCTGACGTGTGCGGTCGGCCTGCAAGCGCTGGTTAGCTGCCCGTGCTCGGGTCCGAGTCCTCGAACCACACGTTCCGCAGGCGCCGGGTGTACACCTCTGGCTCGTCATCGAACAGATACTCGCGGCCCTCGTCCACCAGCACCCCCGTCTCGAGGAGCGAATCGACGACATCGTCGGTCATGTCCGTGTATGTCGCCAACTCGTCCCGCGACCCCGAGGGGAACGGCCAGTCGTCGTACGTGTCGCTGACGAACGCGACGGCGTCGCCTGCGTGGTCTTGGAGGTAGCGCGTCGTGATCGCTGCGGCGACCGGGTTGCCGGCTAACTCGTTCCGGGTCCCGGCGCCGATATGGGCGAACGAGACGACCTCGCGTTTCGAGTGGTTGACAAGTCGGTAGAAGGCGCCCATCGGGTTGGCACGGAGGGCAGCTAACAGGGGGCCACTCAGCCGCGTGGGGCAAGCAGCACGATGTGTGGGCGAAGCTAGGGAAGCGCGGGCGGTCGGACGAGCCGGCAACACTCACGCCCCACGTCGGCCTGCAGGGGCGGGTTCTGCTGCCAGCCGCTTCGTGAAGTGGAGCACCAAGTCGTCGTCCACGACTACGCGCTCGCCCGGCACCACGATCCGGTCTGAGTACGCCACGCCACACCCGTCGGGGACGTACCCGAGTCGGACGTAGAGCCGCTGCGCCGACCCGTAGTCCGAACCGAGGCCGACGCCGATCCCGACGACGGCGCTCCGCTCGCGGGCCGCGTCCTCCGCCGCTCGGACGAGCGCTGCCCCGAGTCCACGTTCGCGGAACGGCGGGAGCACGTTGAGGTCCTGGATCTCCGGCACCTCCGCTTCCCGGAAGGGCGGGTAGTCGGGGTGCCAGTTGAGCGTGACGTAGCCGGCGAACTCGCGCTCGACCTCGGCAACGAAGACGCGGCGGCGGTCCGCTCGCTGCTCGTCGAGGTAGCGTTCGTACTGCTCCGCCGGCTTCGACCAACCGATCCCTGCGAAGGCGGCCTCGATCACGGGCGGGTCCGAGTCCTGGAGCGGTCGGATGGCGGTCTGGGACGGGTTCGTCTCCATGACGAGCGCCAGCGTTCACCTGGCAGCAGAACGATTGGGCGTTCAGCGGCCGGCGGCCGCTGGTGGTGTGACGAAGCTACGCGGCTGGCGGCGCCGCGACGGTCGATGGAACTGACGCCGCCGGTCCGCCTGCAACGCCGGGTTCTGCGGCGCGGCCCTCACCCGAACGAGAACACGAGGACGGCCTCCCCGCCTCCGTTCTTAGCGCACCACCGGTCCACGGCCTCCATTGCCCCGACCGTCGCCGCGAACCCCGGCGGCACGCGGGGCCGTCCGTCCTCGGCCCGGCCCGCCAGCGCGGGGTGCGACTCGTACGTCTCGGCCACCTCCCGGACCTCGGCCGTCGTCAGCCACGAGTGGGCGAGGTCGTCCTCGGCCCCCGGCCCGTCGCGGAGGTCCCATCGGGTCCCGAAGGGGACGTCGTCGGGGAGGCCCCGGGGCTCGAAGAGCGTGACGGGCCCCCGGACGCCGGCCATGAGCCCGTAGAGCCCGTAGTTCCGGGGGACGTCCGGCCCCGGCCCGAGGTCCTCCATCTCGCGTCCGGGCCGACGGATGCAGATGTGGGAGCTGAAGTCGTAACCCATGAGGATCGAGCACGAGCGCCGTAGAACGATTTGCGATTCAGCCGCCGCGAGCGGCACGGCGACGAGACGAAGCTATGGCGGCGCCACCGCCCGGACGAAGCAGGACGCTGGAGCGAGCGGTCGGCCTGCAAGCGCGGGTTCTGCGGCTCTCGCGATTCAGCCGCCGATCAGGGTCGAGGTCCCGACCACACCCAATGCCACCGGCGCGGCCACGAAGGTCAGCGGGATCATGGAGTCAGTGGAGTTGAGGTCCACCAAGGCCGCGGCCCCTACCAGCGCAACGCCGACGACGGTACCGACTACCGCCCCGATCTTCGCGCCCCTCCTGGAACTCGCCCACCGCGACCGGCTCTCGGAGGTGTCCGCGACGACTTCGGTCGCCAGAGGCATCGAGGCGTGGGGCTGGCCGACGACTCGGAACGCGCCGCCCTCGCCACGAGCGAGGTACACGCCGACGGGCTCAGACTCGTGTAGCGTGACCTGCGCCGGAGCGGGCGTCGTGACGAGTGCCGCCACCAAGAGGAGTAGGAGTCGCGCGTAATCCACGGTCATTGATGCTTTGTTCGATGAGGTGCCGTTCGGTAGCTAGGTCCGCCCGATAGAGAGCCCGGATAGCACGGGCTCTGGACCAGGTCTACGGATCTTAACGGTCAGACCGTGGCCTCGCATAGTCCGTGTGCACTACAGTCATAGCCGTAGAACAGATGGCCGCTTAGCCGCCGGGGCTGGCGGCACTGCGGGTGGACGAGGCAAAGTAGACGCTGATGTTCGGACGAGTCGGGAACGCTGGCGCCCCCGGTCGGCCTACAGCGGCGTGTTCTACGGCGGCGGTGGTCAGAGCGACTCGTACTCTCTACGTTCGAGCGCGTCGCCGCCGGCCTCCGTCGCAGTGAACCAGTAGATCGGGACAGGGAGTCCAGACCGTTCCAGTGGCGGCTTCCAGATTGCGGGGTCATCGAGCAAGCGGAGTGCAACTTCGAGCGATAGCGTCTCTTCGGTCGGTCCTTCCTGCCGACTCCCGTGAAGCTGGACGTGCCCGGCATCAAGGAGGAAACGCATGGCTCTTTCCGCCGCCCGGACTTTCGCCTCGTGGTCTGCCTCCGGGTACTGAGTGTTGAGTCCCCAGATGACTTCGTAGAGGCCGGTGTAATCCTCGACCCCGTAGCTGACCGCGAGCGACTTGGCGATGTAAATGTCGATCATCGACTACAGTGCAGCCGCCGTAGAACAGGGGGCCGCTCAGCCGCACAGAGCTGAGGGCACGGGGGCGGGCGGGACCGCAGAATACGCCGACGGATGTACAGCGCGAGAACGCTGGCGCTTTGTGTCGGCCTGCAGCGGCGGGATCCTTCCAATCAGGAGACCATCCTTCGGATCCCACTCGCCGCCGCCGCCATGACCTCCTTCACCGGCCTCGACCTCCACAAGCGCTCCGTCACCGCGACCACGCTCGACGCCGAAGGCGTCGTCGTCGCGACGGCCAAGATGCCGTGCCGGCCCGACGCCCTCCGGGCCTACTTCGCCCAGCAGCCCGGGCACCACGCGGCGACCGTCGAGTGCACGACGGGCTGGTACTGGGTCCGCGACGCGCTCGCCGACCGGGCCGACGGCGGCCCCGAGGTCGACCTCACGCTCGCCCACGCCAAGGGCGTCAAGGCCATCGCCGCCGCGAAGGTCAAGACGGACGCCGCAGATGCGAGGACGCTGGCCCATCTTCTCCGGACCGACCTCCTGCCCGAGGCCCACATGATCTCCGACGAGATGCGCCCGCTCCGCGACGTGCTCCGGACCCGGCTTCGCCTGGTCGAGCGCCGGGTGGCCGCCCAGAACTCGGTCGCCCGGCTCCTCGAGAAGCACAACGTCCGCGACGTGGCCGACCTCGACGCCTTCGGGAGGCTCCAGGCCGAGACCCACATCGAACAAGCGGAGCTCCTGCACCAGCAGATCAAGCGGCTCGAGAAGCACCTCCGCATCCACCTCGTCCCCGATGCCGATGTCCAACGCCTGTTCCGCATCCCGGGCATCGGCCAGGCCGTCGCCTTCTCGATCCGCCTCGAGGTCGACGACGTCTCGCGCTTCGAGACCGACCGCCAGTTCTTCAGCTACTGCCGCCTCGTCCCGGGCGCCGACAACTCGGGCGACCGGGTCCGCCACAAGCGGTCCCGCGACGGGAACAGGTACCTCAAGCTCGCCTTCAGCCACGCCGCCGTCCGGGCGATCCAGTACTACCCGGAGGTCCGCGACTGGTACAAGACGAAGCGGCGGCGGAAGCCGGAGGCGGTCGCCCGGGCGCTCGTGGCCAAGGAGATCGCCCGGGTCGTCTACCATGTCCTCCGCAAGCAGGAAGACTTCAACGGCCGGTTCAAGGGACGCCCCCTGAGCCGGCTGAAGAAGGAGCAATGGCCGCTCCTCGCAAGCCCGGCCGGTATAACTGGCGACGGCGAGCCCCAAGCTCGACCGCCCTCGGCGGGAATGGGAAGCGAGTAGCGGGCCGCCTCGGGGGCTCTCGCCCCGACGGCCCAAGCCGCCGACAGAGATCTGGGACGCCGAGCCCCGACGCTCGGCCGTCGTCGTGACCGACGGCGAGAGCCCGAATGGGGGTGTGGCCCGCCAGCGCTTCGAGAAGCGACTGACGAGGACCCTCTCGATCTGACGACGCGGTGCCAAGGCTCCGAGAACCGAGCGCTCCTCAGACCGAGGGGCGCCGGGCGAGACTGGCCCTACCGCGCCGGAACCGCCCTACTTGACAAAGACCTGATTATGGGGGTTCTACCGCGCCCCGCCTACGACTCGTCTTGACACTGTTTACCTAGCCGCTGCTCAATGCGGATCTGCTCCTTGAACAGGAGAAGCATCGCAATGCCAGTCAGGAGGGCGCCCAAAAGTCCAGAAAAAACCGACCATGGTGGGGGAGAATAAATCAGTATGCCTTCAGAGAAGTGACATGATGGCCCACCGAGACCAATGGCCATCATAAGCGGTCCGGATGTCGCCAGCGCTGGGATAAAGGATCGGACCGTGAATGACATGTGGGCGAGTAGCGCGGTAGAACTAATACTTCACTGGAGGGGTCGCCACGATATGGGACGGATCCGCCCGTATCCCGGCGTCGACACATGATAGCGTCCTCCGAGTGTCGTATCCACGCGCCGACGCCGCATAAAGGGCGGGACCGGGGGTTATGCGTGGGGGGCCCCGCGGGTCTAGCGCGGCGGTTGCTCCCCTCGCCCGCGCCCCGTGTCCGCCCTCCTCGACGCCGTCCGCGCCGCCGCCCGGACCCGCCACCTCAGTTACCGGACCGAGCAGGCCTACGTCCGGTGGGCCGAGCGGTTCGTCCGGTTCCACGCCCGCCGGGCCGGCCGGTTCGTCCACCCCCGAGACCTCCGCGAGCCGGCCGTCGAGGCGTTCCTCAACCACCTCGCGAACGACCGCGACGTCGCCGCCTCGACCCAGACCCAGGCCCTCTCCGCCCTCCTCTTCCTCTACGACGCCGCCCTCGGAGACCCGCTCGACACGATGGCCGGGCTCACCCGGGTCCGGAAGCCGGCCCGGATCCCGACCGTCC
Source organism: Rubrivirga marina (assembly GCF_002283365.1). NCBI lineage: Bacteria > Pseudomonadati > Rhodothermota > Rhodothermia > Rhodothermales > Rubricoccaceae > Rubrivirga > Rubrivirga marina. The sequence goes on from NZ_MQWD01000001.1 coordinate 3,023,330, forward strand.
TCACGCGTGCCGAGGTGGCCGCCCTCCTCTGCGGGTTCCGCGGGGTCCACCGGATCGTCGGCGGGCTCCTCTACGGGGCCGGCCTCCGCGTCTCGGGCGCCCTCCGGCTCCGGGTCAAGGACGTCGACCTCGACCGGCGCCAGCTCACGGTCCACAGGGGGAAGGGGGAGCGCGCGGGTCCGCGCGCGAAGGACCGCGTGGCCCTCCTGCCGGAGAGGCTCGTCGGGCCGCTCCGGGCCCACCTCGACGAGGTCGCCGACCTCCACCGGCGCGACCTCGCCGACGGCCACGGCGACGTCCCGCTTCCCCACGCGTACGTCCGGAAGCACCCCGGGGCGGCCCGCGCGCTCGGGTGGCAGTTCGCGTTCCCGTCGGCCCGGGTCTCGGCCGACCCCCGGACCGGGCTCCTCCACCGCCACCACCTCTCGCCGTCGGCAGTCCAGACGGCCGTCCGGAAGGCGGCCCGGGCGGCCGGGATCGCGAAGCGGGCGACGCCCCACACGCTCCGGCACTCGTTCGCGACGCACCTCTTGGAGGACGGGGTCGACGTCCGGACGGTCCAGCACCTCCTCGGCCACGCGAAGCTGGCGACGACGCAGGTGTACCTCCACGTGGCCCAGCACACGGGGATCCGGGTCCGGAGCCCGCTCGACCGGCTCGATGTCTGAGCCGGCGGCCGGGCCGCACGGCATGTGCCGTGTCAGCCGTGGCCTCATGGCCCCCTGGGCGGTCACACCCGGTAGGATCGTTCTGCCTGGGGTGCGAAACCCGATGGGGCTCGGGGCTCCGGACCCACGGCGGGGCTCTCCCCGGCGAACCCGCCCTCGGTGTAGCCGTCGGCCGGGCTACGGAACTTGGAAGCGACGCCCGAGGCGGAGACGGCGAGCGAGTGGCCCTGTGGGGGCGGCGGCCGTCCCCACGCCGGCGACGCCAGGCCCAGCGAATCACCCAGCTCCGGGCCAGCGGTCGAGACCCCCTTTCCAGTCATGAGGGCGAAAGTCGCCGGAGAGGCCCGTAGGGAGGCCAGTACCCCCGCACCACCGTGCCGAGGGGAGGGAGGCGCCACACAGGGGGCGCTCATCCTGGATGAGCCGTGGATGACCAGGCATCCCGGAACGAAGACGTTCCATACTCGGGGCGCAAGTGGGTCCGACGATGACCCAGAGGCACGGGAGGTACTCGGGCGTTACGCTCGGGTCGCCCTCCCCGTAGTGCGCCAGTACTACTCGGCCCCAGCCCCTACCGGACATGGTGACTGACGTCCTTCCCCCTCGCGTCGCCCCTCCGCCTCGGGACGTTGTCGACCCGTGGGCCGAGGCGGCAGGTAAGCCGTCGCCCCTGTCGGCGGACCCCGGCCGGATCGGGGCCCTCGCCGACGCCTTCGACGGCGAGGGCCAAGCGGCACTCGCTGACGCCGCCCGTCGCGCGGCCGTCGGCCTTCGCGGCGGGCATGGGGCCCCACCTCGGGGCGGACGCTAGGCCGCTCGCCCCTTCCGCCCGTCCCCGATCGAACCAGCGTACCAGCCGGGCCATGACGTGAGCGGCAGCGCGCCCGCACCGGACCCCCCTCCCCATGGGACAACAGCAGCTCCTCCTCCTCGTCCTCGGCGTCGTCCTCGTCGGGCTCGCCGTCGTCCTCGGCCTCCAGGCCTTCGGGGAGAACCAACGGAAGTCCGAGGTCGACACCTACACGACGATGGGCGTCCAGATGGCCGGCGAGATCATCGCCTACCATATGAAGCCGGCGGCCACGGGCGGGGCCGGCCAGGACCCGGCCCGCCTGGGCGAGCTGACCATCGCCGACCTCGGGTACCGGGGGGACGTCGAGGACACGTGGGCCGGGTACGACCGGTCGGGGACCGTGGCCAACGGGGTCGTCCGCTACGTGGCCGCCAGCGAGACCCACCCGTTTCTCCACATCCACCCGTACCCGATCGCGGGCGGGCAGACGCGGGTCGAAGTCCACGTGTTTGGGCCGTCCGAGGACTGCGTCGTCGCGCGGAACGACGTACGCGGGGTCTCTCCGACGTGGTCCGACGGGAAGGGGAACGGGGAGGCGCCAGACAACCCGGACCCGGCCGTCTGCTCCTGGTAGGTGGTCGGGCCCCAGGTGCGCGTCGAGGAGACGGATACGCGTCGGCGGAGCAGAGGAGACAGCGGCGCCCAGGGAGGTCCGGCCTTCTCTTTGGAGACGGGCGCGCCCACCTCTTCTCCGACCGTGTCATCCCCGACAAACCCGAGCCGGGCATGAGGTTCAGCCGGATGACCTTCGTCGTCGTGCTCTTCGTGACGGCCCTCGTCCTCGGGCCCCTCGCTCGACGCCTCGTCCTGGCTCCTCGCCCCGTCCCGTCGCGCCCCCGCTCCCAGCGGAGCCCGGCGCGCCCGCCCGGTTGTCCGCCTCGCCCCACCGGGCGGCTAGCGCGGCGGCGAGTACGGAGACGAGGCCGAGGGCGAGGTGGAGCACGGGGCGTGGTGGGATTCGTGCACGGCCGCGGCAGTCCCGCCCCGTAGGCCCCTAAGATAGCGGTACGTGTTGGGCAGAGAGATGACCGGTTCGTGCGGTTACGACGTTGGCCCACCCACTTCGTCCGACGGTCCTCCGGCTTCTGTCGTACGCGGACCCCTAAACGCGCCCGCCCAGATCGCCTCCCAGGACCTCAGACGGCCGCACCGGGCTTGTCGTCACCGCGATGCACTCCGCGCACGTCACGGCGCCGAACCCCTCCGCTCGCTCGACCGCGTCGCCGGCCTCCATGACTACGACCTCGCAGAGCGTCACCGTGAGGGAGGCCATCGCGTGCCACGGCGACCACCCAGGAGCGCCGCCGTCGGCGCCCACGGACCGCCAGCGGAGCGAGTGGGGGAGGTACGTCATGGGCTCGGGGGCGGGCACGGCTTCCCGAACCTCTCAGGCCCCCTTGGGCTCCGCCCGGAAGCCAATCTTGGAGGACCCCGCAGGCCGGGGAACGCTCTCGTTCCGTCGGCCGACGCCGAACGGTGGGCGCACGCAGCGGCGGACGTCCCGGTGTGTGAAATGCGAGGGCCTCCCTTGACGTCGCCGTTGGAGGCGGTAGCGTAGCGCACGGACGGCACGGAACCGCGGGCTCGTGGTGGGGTCCGCGGACGGCCCGGCGGCGCCTCGGACTGGGGGCGCCGCCAGCCACATTCACCGCCACGTCCACCTTGGTGCCGCGGTGGGGCCGCGAACGCGAGCGGCCGGCCAGAGCCGGCGGCGGGGCAGGCAGCCGGCGCGTTCTCGACGAGCACGAGCACGCCCCTCTCGCCACCCGGGCGATACCCACGGTTTTCGGAATGAGACTGTGACGGGTCCTCAGGGTGTCGGGCCCGGACAGACGACGGGGCCCCGCGCCTCGCCGGGCTGGCAACCTCGCCGGGGCCGACCCGTTCGGAGACGACCGGCCCGTTCCCACCACCGTCCCCCCGATGAGCCCGGCCCCCCTCGCAGACGACCGCTCGCCTGGTCCGGCGGCGTCCCGCCCCGAGCGCGCTCCCCGAGAGGAGCGACTCCTCCCCCCGCCGTTCGTCCGCGCCCCCCGTCCCCGCTCTGGCGACGGGGGCGGAGGGGCGGACGACGGCGGCCCGCTGTGGCTCCGGCTTGTCGTCGGGGCCGACCTCGCCGGCCGGCCCGAACTCCGCTCGCTCGGCGCGGGGGCCCGGCTGAGCCTCGGGTGGTGGCGGCTCGGCCTCACGCCGACGGCGCGCAGGCGGCGCCAACGGTTCCGAGAGGCCGTCGTCGACGGGCGCGGGTCGAGGTTTGCCGTCGAGTACGCCCGGAGGGTCGGCTGAGCCCCGGGCGCTCCGGTCGGCCCCGTGAGGCCCGTAGGAGAGGGAGGGGATCGGGTAGGGGCGGGCCCTGCCGCTCGACCACCCCGCGTTGCCGTCGATCGCCGGGCGGGGCGGTCGCTGAACCCGTGGGGTGACGTCCCCGGGGAGGACGCTAAGTGGCCGTAGGGATTCCGCTGATGTAAATCGTTGTTCGTAATAGCGTTATTTGGCGATGCCCTCATTCGGCCTCGATGCCCACATTCCGCTCTCGGCCCGGCTCCGCCGGTTCGCCGACGACCTCGACGCCGACGGGCAGACGACCGAGGCGGCCCGGGTCCGCGAGGCCCTCGCGGAGTACCGGGCACGGTTGGACGGGGCTGATCCGATGGGGGCCCTCCTCGCGGTGACGGCCCTCGGGCCCGGAGCCGTCGGGCGCCCCGGCGTTGGGCCGGTGGGCGTCGGGGTTCAGCCGGTCGGGGTGTGAAAGCTTCGGCGGCCCCTGACGGCGCGGTGGGCGGCCGGACCCAACGCCCGGACGGCATGGAGCCGCGGGCTCGTGCCGTCATCGAGCCTGCCCGGCCGTGTCGTCACTCGGGTCGCCCGCCGCCGGCCCTCCGGTCCACTCTTCCGACCCCGTAGAGGGGGCGGGTCAGGACCCCGATCGGGTCGCCGGACCCAAGGGGCGCCTGGCACTCGCGGACGCCTCGAACGACATGTACGAGCGTATCGATCGAAAACACGTGGACCCTTGCGTCCCGGAAACGGAAAGCCCCCGTCCCGTTGTGGGACAGGGGCTTTCGCAGATCCGGTGGTACACCCTGCAGGACGGCCCCCGAACCCGGACGTCTCCTACGGTGGCGGTTGCCGACTTAGCCAGCGACCGGGTTGCGGCGCGGCTCGTCGAGGTACGACCGACTCTCGAGCGGTACCTCGGCACAGCATGACAGTCGTGCCTGGTTAGAACTCCTTTAAGACAGCAGACTGTGAGCGATGCGATGTCCGGTCATCCAGCGGCGGATTACGTGTCGAGGAAGGGGGTGGAGGCCCGGTCCTCCAGCCGCTCGGGGTCCAGCTTCGGGTATGTGGCGTCCGGAGTCCCGTGTCGTAGTCCTCGCGGAGCCGGCGGCTCACGTGGGACTCGTAGTCGCCGGTGACGGTGACGCAGCCGCGGTCGAGGAGGGGGTGGACGTCGGCGCGGAAGAGGCCGTTCTCAAGGGTGTAGCCAAACGGAACGTGCCCTGGCCGACGGGGGCGGACCGCTGCGGCGTCCCGTAGCGTTCGCCAGTGTCCGTCGGGAAGAGCGGGGCTAGGGTGCCCGGTTGGCGGACGGTGCCGACCGCGTCGCCGACAGAGCATCCTCCCTATAACCTCGAGCACGGCGCCGGCCCCGTCCGTCTCCATCGCGAGCACCAGGTAGGGCTCGTTCTGACAGAGCGCGGCGGGGGCCTCGAACCGGAACCGTGGATCCGACACCGGGGCGATTCGGGCCGGCACCATCGGCCCGACCGTGAGCGTGGGGCCGCCGTCATGGGCTACTCAGAGTCGGCGGACACCCATTCCGACGCGGCCCCGCCGACGCCCCGGCCCAGGGTCGCGTCGGGCGCGCCGTTACGTTCGCGGCGTCCTCCTCCGCCCATCCCGCGAGTCAGAACTCGACGGTTGGCTCCGGCTGATAGACCACGCCCAGGAACTCCCCAAGCCTCCCGAGCCCCTCGTTGACCCACGCCACCCCATCGGGGTTGACCTGGGGCAGCATCGACCCCTCGACGACAAGCAGCGCGGCCAAGCCGATCCAGTACGCCGAGTGGACATGTCGCCGCGTGAGCGCGTCGTAGACGATGCCGAGGCCGATGAACAGGCTGCAGCCCAGCGTCCCCATGGGGAGCCAGAGCGGGTGGAAGCCGCTGAGGTACAGGATCAGCCGGGCGAACCCCGCGCCGAGGCCGATGGCGCTCGCGACCACCATCAGCCGCATGTGGGCCGCGAACCGCGCCGTCAGCGCCATCCGGAGGGCCGCGGCGTAGAACGCCACGAACAGGACCAGATTCGACAGGATGTGGGGGCCGTACTGGAGCCAGACCTCGGGCCCACCGGTCCGCAGCGCCTCCTCCACGCGGACGCTCAGCACGAGCAGGCCCGTCAGCGCCATCACGGCGACGAGGACGACGCTGCTCCGCCCGAGGGCACGGTGCAGCGCGCCCCGCCCGGTCCCGATCAGGACCGCCTGGAGCGGGAACAGCAGGTACCACAGGAAGAACGACCAGCCGTGGAGGTGCAGCGGCGCCCCGGCGGGGGGGTAGGTGCCGCCGAGGATCGGGCCGAAGTAGGTGAACGAGAACCCGGCGAAGCCGGTGCCGCTGATGAGCACGGCGAGGGCCGGGAAGAACCACCGGTCTCCGGCGGTGCGGGCGCCGGGCGCGTCGAGGGCGAGCGCCGAGGGGTCGGTCATCGGATCGTCCGGGAGGTGGGGAGGTCACTCCGACGCCGGCGCAGCGCCGGGGGGCAGGACGCTCACGGGCGCGTCCCACACGATGCGCCAGGCGCCGTCGGCCTCGAGGCGCCAGAGGACCACGTAGTTGCCCTCGTCGGCGAAGGCCGGGAACGGGGCCCCCGGGCCGGCCTCGAAGTGCATCGTGTAGGCCCCGCGCTCGACGGCGATGGAGTCCGCCACGACGACGTCCTGAGCGTCGAGATCGAACTGCCACGTCCCCCACTGGACGGCCTGCGACCAGAACGCGTGGTACGCCTCGCGGCCGACGAGGGGCGCGGCGTTGGGAGGCATCTGCCAGGTGTCGGCGGCGAAGACGGCTGCGGCCGAGTCGATCTGCCCGGCGGCGTACCAGCGCTCGAGGCGGTCGTTGGTCTGGTGGATGACGGTGCGGACGTCCGCGGGGGTCGCTGGGGCGGGGCCGGGGGAGGCCGTGTCACAGGAGGCGAGGCCGAGGCCCAGGGCGGCGGCCAGGAACCAGTGGAGAGTCGGAGCACGCATGGCGGGAAGGGGAATGGACGAGGCCCGCGAGAGAGGCGGGTATCCATCCCTGCGCAGGACCGAGCCGGTAGGGGCAATGGGGCTGGGGACGGGAGGCAGACCGTCGGGCGACGCCCCGTTTTGCCGTAGCCTTCCCGAGCCCCGCCCGCCGGTGCGCCGCACGTCGATGACGGACGCCCCCCTCCTGCCCACCCGGATTGCCGCGGTGCTCGACGGCGCCGCCGACGACACGCCTGCGGACGCACTAGACCGGCTGGTGCCCCTCGTCTACGACCAGCTCCGCGCGATGGCGCACCGCCAGCTCCTCCGCGAGCACGGCGACCGCAGCCTCCAGACGACGGCGCTCGTCCACGAGGCCTACCTCCGCGTCGCGGGCCACTCGGCCGTGACGCAGCGGGGGCGGGGCTACTTCTTCGCCGCTGCCGCCCGCGCCATGCGCCAGGTGCTCGTGGACCACGCCCGCCGACGTGCTACGGCCAAGCGCGGCGGCGACGCCGTCCGCGTCACCCTCGGCGACGAGCCCGCGGGCGTCGACGCCTTCGCGGCCGACGTGCTCGACCTCGACGACGCGCTCGACCGGCTCGCCGCGCGGGCGCCCCGCCACGCCCGCGTCGTTGAGTGTCGCTTTTTCGGCGGCCTCAGCGTCGAGGAGACCGCCGCCGCCCTCGACATCTCACCCCGCACCGTGAAGGCCGACTGGGGGCTCGCGCGGGCGTGGCTCTTCGACGCGCTCCACGGCCCGAGCGGCCCCTAGGCCATGGCCCCCGCCCCTCCCGACCGGTGGGCGCAGGTCGAGGCCCTCTTCGCCGCCGCCGCCGCCCTCCCCCCGGACGAGCGGCCGGCGTTCCTCGACGCGCAGGCCCCCGACCCGTCCGTCCGCGCCGACCTCGAGCGTCTGCTGGCCGCCCACGACGGCGCCGGGGACTTTCTCGACACCCTCGACGCCCCCCGCGCCGCCGCCTTGCTGGCGCCCGAGGAGGCGCCGGGCGCGGCCATCGGCCCGTACCGGATCGTCCGCCCCCTCGGGCGCGGCGGGATGGGGGTCGTGTACCTCGCCCACGACCCGCGTCTCGACCGCCGCGTGGCTCTCAAGCTCCTCCCGCCCCACGCGCGCGCCGAGGCCGCCGCCCGGCGCCGCCTGGTCGACGAGGCCCGGGCGGCGTCGGCGCTGGACCACCCCCACATCGCGACCATCTTCGAGATCGGGGAGGCCGCGGAGCCGGGGGCGCCGCCGGGCGAGGCGGGCCGACTGTTCATCGCGATGGCCTTCTACGACGGCGAGACGCTCCAGCGCCGCATCGCGCGGGGCCCGCTGCCCCTCGCCGAGGCCGTGGCCCTCGCCGGCCAGATCGCGGACGGGCTGGGTGCCGCGCACCGCCGCGGCATCGTCCACCGCGACGTCAAGCCCGCGAACGTGATCGTCACCGCGGAGGGGATGGCGAAGATCCTGGACTTCGGCGTGGCCCTGGGGCGCAGCGCCGACCCCGAGCGGCCCGGCCTCCGCGTCGGGACGGTTGCCTACATGAGCCCCGAGCAGGCGCGCGGAGAGCCCGTCGATGCTCGCTCCGACCTCTGGAGCCTCGGGGTGGTGCTGTTCGAGATGCTCACGGGCACGCGCCCCTTCGGGGGGGAGGACGAGGCGGCGGTCCTCGGCGTCCTCCACGACGCCGCGCCGCCCGACGTCGTATCGCTCCGGCCCGAGGTGCCCCCGGCGCTGGCGGGCGTGGTGGCCCGTTGCCTGGCCCGCGATCCCCGGGACCGGTACCCCCGCGCCGAGGACCTCCTCGCCGACCTCCGCGCCGTCGCCCGTGCCCTCGAGGCCGCCGCGCGCGACGAGGGGCGCGAGGGGCTCCTCGTGCTCCCCTTCCTCGACCTCAGCCCCGACCCCGACGACGCGTACGTCAGCGACGGGCTGACGGAGGGGGTCATCGCCGACCTCTCGCACCTCGGCGCCCTCCGCGTACTCCCGCGGACCTCGGCGATGCGGCTGAAGGGGACCGACCGGGACGTCCGCACGATCGCCGCCGACCTCGGCGTCCGCTACGTGCTGGAGGGGAGCGTCCGCAAGGTCGGGGCGTCGCTCCGCATCGCCGCGCGGCTGCTCGACGCGCCCGCCGAGGCGACCGTCTGGGCCCGCACGCTCGACGGCGCCCTCGACGACGTCCTGTCGCTGCAGGAGGAGGTGGCCCGGTCGGTCGCCGAGGCGCTCCGGATCCGCCTCACCCCGGGCGAGGCCCGCGCCCTCGCCGACCGCCCCATCCCCGACGCCCGCGCCTACGAGTCGTACCTGCGGGCGCGCTACGAGGTGTGGCGGTTCTCGCGCGAGGGCCTCGAGCGCGCGACGCGCTACATCGAGGCGGCCCTCGCCCTCGTCGGCGACAACGAGCTCCTCTACAGCACGCTCGGCCACATCAAGTTCATGGGGGTCGACGCCGGCGTCGACCTGGACCCGGGCGCCCTCGCCCGCCTCGACGCCCTCGCCGACCGGGTGTTCGCGCTGGACCCCGAGTCCGCGCGCGGCGACCTGCTGCGGGCGTTCTCGGCGTTCCACCGCGGGGACCTGGGCGCCGCCATCGAGGCCGGCGAGCGGGGCCTGGCGTCCGCCCCCGACGACCCGGACCTGCTCCTGCTCCTGGGCTACGTCTACGCCCACGCCGGCCGCAACGCCGACGCGCGGGCGCTCTTCGAGCGGGCCCGCGCGGTGGACCCGCTGACGCCGCTCGCGCAGGCGGTCCCCGGCTTCGTCGCCGTGCTCGAGGGCCGCTTCGCCGACGCCGTCGCGTGCTACCGCCGCGCCCACGAGATGGAGCCCGAGAGCCCGTTCATGCAGGTGTTCCACGGCTGGGCCCTCGCCTACGACCGGCGCCCCGGCGAGGCCATCCCGGTCCTCCACGCGGCGGCCGACCGCTTCCCCGAGACGGCCTTCGCCTCTTTCGCGCGCGCCCTCGCCCACGCGGTCGCCGGCGACGCCGCCGCGGCCCTCGACGCCATCACGCCCGCGTTCGAGGCCGCTGCCCGGGGGAGCGAGATGTTCACCCGCGAGCTCGCCCACTGCTACGCGCTCGCCGGCCAGCCCGTGAAGGCCCTCGACGCTCTCGAGCGGACGGTCGCGCTGGGCATGTGGAACGTCCCCTTCCTCGCCCGCCACGACTGGTTCCTCGACGGCCTCCGCGACACGCCCCGGTTCGCGGCCCTGCTGGACCGGGCCCGCGCCGCCAGCGCCCCCCTCGGCGGACGTGCGGAGGGGGGCTGAGCCGTCGCTGGCGGCCGGGGCGGCGGGCGCTCGTCGCCCCCGTGGACGTCGCCCGACTCGGGCGGGGGAGGCGGAGCCTCAGGAACGCGAGGCCGTCGTCGGCGAGCTCGGCCCTGACCGCCGCGCGGGGCCGGCCGCGACGTCGGTCAGGGCAACAGGTTGGGCGGCCGCGCTGGCGGCGAGCGCTGTGAGCAGGACGAGGGGCGCTCTCATGGGCGGAGGTGCTGGCCGAGGAAGCCCATCACGCGGCCCCAGAACTCGGGCGAGCGCTGCAGGATGTGGTTCCACCCCGGCATCGGGACGAAGGTGACGTCGGCGCCCGCGGCCTCGAGGGCGGCCGCGAGCCCGGCGCCCTCGGCGAACGGGACGTCGTCGTCGGCCGTCCCGTGGGCGACGAACACGGCGCCCTTGACCCGGTCGGCGAGGGCCCGGTTCGAGCCGGCGGCGTAGACCTCGGGGCAGTCGGCGGGGAGGCAGCCTTGGTACGGCTCGGCCCAGACCCGCATCCCCGTCGCGTCGAGGACCGGGGCTACCAGGACGGCCGCGCGGTACACGTCGGGCGCCTCGGCGAGCGCGCGGAATCCCACGAACCCGCCCATGCTGTGGCCCATGAGGGCCACGCGCTCGGGGTCGAGGACCGGGAACCGGGCGAGGACCTGCTCGACGGCCGCCCGGTGGTCGGCCACTTCGACCTGCCCCAGCCGCCCGTACGACACGTCGACGAACGCGCGGTCGCGCCCGGCCGAGCCGCGCCCGTCGACGAACAGGACGGCGATCCCGGCCTGGGCGACCCGGTACGCCTCCCACAGCCACGGCGTCTGGGGCGTCCGCGGGACGTACTGCGTGTTCGGCCCACCGTAGACGAATTCGACGAGCGGGACGCTCCGCTCGCCCTCGGCGTCGGGGGGGAGGACGAGGAGGCCGTCGAGCGGGGTCTCGCCGTCGGCGGCGGTCAGGACGAGCCGCTCCTGGCGGCGCGGGACGTCACTGGCGAAGCTCCAGTCGGCGGCCCACTCGGTCGCGAGGACGTCGCCGTCGGGCGTCACGCGGTCGACCTGGAGGAGGTCGGGGAGGCCGGCGCGGACGACGAGGAGGGCGCCGCCGTCGGCCGGGCGCACCTCCTCGATCACGGGCCCGTCGACGACCCGGCGCACGTCGCCGTCGAGGCCGACGCGGTAGAGCGCGTGGTCCCACGGCCGCTCGGCCGACGCCGAGGCGACGGCGTAGAGCGCCCCGGCCTCGCGGTCGACGTGGGCGACGCGCTGGACCGGGCCCGGCAGCGCGCCGTCGGTCAGCGGCCGGATGAGCGTGCCGTCGGCGTCGTACAGGGAGAGGTGGCGGGCGCCGGTCCGCTCGCTCGCCCACACGAACTGGGCGCGCCCGTCGAAGAAGACGGCCGGCCGGAGGTGGTCGAGGCGGTCGCCGTAGCCGTGGATCATCTCGATCCCCATCACACGCCGGTCACCGTCCTCGCGGAGCAGCGTCCGCGCCTCGCCGGTCCGGACGTCGACCTCGCGGAGGGCGACCCACTGCAGGAACCGGCCCGCCTCGATCCAGCGGAGCCGCGCCCCGTCGTCGCTCCACCCGACGGGGTGGACGAACACGGCGTCGCGCCCGTGGGGCACGGCGGCCGGTTCGCCCGTCGCCCGCTCGACGACCCAGAGCCGGTGCTCCGGTTGGGGCTCGCCGACCCGAGCGTACGGCACCCACCGGGCCGTGTCGCCCTCGGCGTCGAGGAGCGGGAGGCGCGGGACGGCCGCGTCGTCGACCCGGCGGACGGCGATCCGGGCGGCGTCGGGGCTCCACTCGGCGTCGGCCACGCTCCACCGCGGCCCGTCGCCGGCCGGGACCGTGAGGGCAGACGTGTCCGAGCCGGCCTCGCGGACGTAAAAATCGCCGTCGGCGGTCCCCGCCAGCCAGGCGCCGTCGGGCGAGGCGGCCTCGAAAACCGGCCGGTCGTGCGCGAACAGGCCGGGCTCGACGGGCCGCGGCTCCGGGCCAACAGGGCGGAACTCGGGGAGGTCGGGCCACAGCATCATCACGCGGGGGATGAGCGGCGGCCCGTCGGCCGGCTGGGCGGACGCGGCGACGGCGAGGAGAGCGGTGAGGGCGGCGAGGATCGGCTTCATGAGGCAGGGTCTACATCGCATGGTGGCGGGCGATCGTCTCGTCGCTGAGGCGGAGGAAGCGGGCGGCGTTGTGGTAGAGGATGTCGCGTTTCTGCTCGTCACTCAAGAAGGGCGCGTCCTCGACGATGTCGATGGACTCCTCCAGCAGCCCGGGCCAGATGACGTGGTCGGACCCGAACATCACGCGCCGCGCGAGCCCGGCGTCGACGAACTGCCGGAGCTGCTCGTAGAAGTAGGCCCGCGCGTAGAACCACTGGATCCCCCCGAGGTCAACGTAGAGCTGGGGGTAGGCCCCCATCATCGCGATCATCTCGTCGACGAGCGGCGACCCGTAGTGCATCACCGAGATGCGCAGCGTCGGGTGGCGGTGGAGCACGTCCTCCAGCAGGTACGGGCTCGAGAGGCTCGGCCGGTAGCCCGGGTAGAGGACGGTCGCCAGGAACGGCCCCTCGCCGAGGTGGATCGCCACGGGGAGGTCGTGCTCGGCCATGAACGCCCAGTAGGGGTCCATCTGCGGGTCGTTGGGCGCGACGCCGACGTACTGGTTCGAGACCTCGCCGAGCACCTCAAACGGCCCGTCGACGAACAGGGCGCGGAGCGAGTCGGGCGCGTAGGCGTCCCGCCCGAACTGGAGCTGGGCGCTCGGGATGAACCGGTCGGGCGCTGCCTCGTGCCACCAGAGGACGTCGCGCGGCGGTCCGCTCAGGACCCCGATGATGTTGCGGCGCTCCATGACCTCGAGCGTCCCCTCCAGCACCTCCCGGTCTGTTCTCGCGTTCGACCAGAAGGGGGCGGGGCAGGGCGGGTCGGTCACGAAGGCGCCGAACGCGTCGAGCCACGACTGGTCCGGCGCGCGCTCCGGGGCCCACGCCAGCATCGGGACGCACATCGCGACGGGCGGCGGGCCGACCTCGTCCGCGGGCAGGGCGTGGAGGTGCATGTCGAGGACCGGCCGCCGGTCCGGCGCGGGCTGGGCCGCGGCCGCGGCGCTCACGATGAGCGCGTAGAGGTGGAGGCGCATCGGGGAGCAGGCTGAGCTCTCAGAACCTAGGAGGGGGGGGCCGGACGCCGGCCCGGTTCGCCCACGTGTCGGCGGAGTCCTACAGCGCCCATCGACCCGCGCGGTCCGGGTCCTCGGGCGAAGTCGGGCGGGCTGAGGACGAAGCTCCACGTGGACCGCGACGGGAAAGGCCTCTCGCTGGCGGTCCACCTCACGGCCGGGCAGCGCAGCGAGTCGGCCCAGCTCGAGGCCGTCTGCGATCTCGTGGAGGTCCCGGGTCGTCCGCAGCGTCTGCTTGCCGACCGGGGCTACGGCGCGAAGCGGACCCGCGCCTGGCTCCGCAAGCTGCGGATCCCCGCCGTGATCCCAGAGCGGGCGCTCGCCGCGGGCAAGAAGCGGCGGCACCGGGGGCGCCCCGGTGCTCAACAAGGCCCTGTACGCGCGTCGGAACGCGGTCGAGCGCTTGATCGGGTGGCTCAAGGAGCACCGGGGCCTGGCGACGCGGTTTGACGAAACAGCCGCGTCGTTCTTGGCGATGGTCAAGCTCTCCTGCATCCGGCTGCTTCTGCGGGCCGCGTTTCCGTACCCGCCTAGGTCACTTGGGGCGGGGCGCACGGGCGGTGGGGTCAGCGGGAGCGGGCGTAGGTCCGGGCGCCGGCCCACGCGAAGGCCCCACCGGCCAGCGGCCCCAGCGCGCCGACGCCGGGCATCCACGGCGTCGACTGGCGGCCCCTCTCGAGGACTGAACAGGACGGCCTCGATGGGTCGTAGTAGACCTCGACGGCCGCGCCGGCGGGGTACCGGCCGGCCGCCTCACGGGCTCGATCCCAGCCCCGGTCGCCCCGCTTGGCCGACCGCTCGCCGAACCGGACCCGGTCCGACGTGAACGGCACGCCGCTGTCCTCGTAGGCGTAGCGGACGGCCGGGACGTGCTCGTATTGGCGCGGCCCGAACACCCGCCCGCGCGAGACGTCACTGCCGTCGACGGCGACGCGCGTTTGGACCCGTGACTCCACGACGTGGCCTTTGATCGAGGGCCAGCCGTCCGATGCGCCGCCGGACCTGGCGAGGCCGGCCGCGGCCAACAGGCCGGCGGCCCCGACCGCGAGCACGAACGCGCCGACACCGACGAGCGTGAGGGCCGACTGGGCGGGGGGCGCGGACGCCACGGTTACGGCCGGCCGCCGCCGGAGGGTGAGACGAGCGTGTTGTGGGCCGAGGCGATCTGCCACCGGCGGCATGCACGCGTGAGCACGAGGGTCATCGTCGAGGCGAGGCGGCCCCCAAGCGCGCCCGACGGCGCCTCCAGCGTCGACGTGACGCGGGCCACCACGGCGTTGCGGCCGATGGCGCGGGCGTCGGCGACGGCCATCGACACCAGGTTCCCTCGGTAGATCGAGTCGAAGATGCCCTGGTGGCCCCGGGCGATTTCGGCGCGCCCCCGGTAATGGCCCCCGCGGATGTCGACGAAGTCGGCGGTGGCCGCGAACGGGGCGGCGAAGGCCTGGCAATCGGGCGCGTTCCAGCCCGCCTCCATGGAACGGACGGCGCGCTTGGTGACGGTGGTGGGATCGGGGGCCGTCATGGGGACGAAGCTGGGCCGGGTAGGCGACTGCGCGAGCGCCAGCCCGGGCAGCACGGAGCAGAGGAGGAGCGGGGACAGGAGGTGGGGCAATCGTTCAGCAGGGGGCCACGGGCTAGGCCCCATCGGCGCGCGGGGCAGCTCACACCTGGGGGCGCCGGGCCCGGGGGCGACCGGCGAGCGCCGTCACCCGCCCGCCACGACGGCGGCGCCTGTCCCGAGGACGAGCCCCTCGAGGGTCTCCCGGCAGCACGTCTCGCCGCCGCACCGCCCGATCACGGGCTCCCCCCGCGCGTCCCGCTCGAACCGGCACGCGTCGCCGTCCTTGCTCAGGCACCCACACGAGATAGTGACGAGGATCGCGTTTCCGAGTGCGTCCGTGACCACGCGCGGAATCGTCTCGGAAGCGACGGCTACAGTCTCGCCTACGTCCTCGGAGACGAGGACGCCGGCCCGCCGTGGCAGCACGTAGAACGCGAAGCCGGCCCGGGGCCGGGCCCGGCGTCCCTCGACCACGACGGCCGCACGGAGGGTGGGGAGATCGGCGAGGGCCGCCACGGCGTCGGCCGACAGCCGGACAACCTGCCTCTCCCAGCGGGGCAGTTCGGCGGACGGCTGGGCGGCGGCGAGCGCGGGGAGGAGGGCGGCGAGGAGTGCGAGGCGGTTCATGAATCGAGGAGGCCGGTGACGAGGTCGAGGCGGACCGGCCGAGTCCCCGCCCACACGAGCGTGGGGCGGTCGGCCTCGCCGAGGGAGCGGCACGCCCGGAGCGGCTCGCGGCCGTCGCCGGGGGCCAGGAGCACGCCGTGGGTACCAGGGCGCGCGTACAAGGCAAACCCTGGCCGGGGCCGCGCGCGCCGCACATCGACGCGGATCGCACCGCGGAGCCCAGGGTGCTGGCGGATGGCACGGGCACTGGCCGGCGTCACGGCGACGGCCTGGCCGGTCCGGACAGAGTACACCACCACCGAGTCGGGGGCGGGGCAGGGGTCGGCAGGACCGACCGCGGCCAGTACGATGGCGAGGGCGAAGGCGGACACAGGCAAGGGCGGGTCACCTCCACACGCCCCCTCCTGCGGCCGGCGGGATCACGGGGACCCGGAGGGGGGCTCCCGCGCGTCGTGGCGATAGGATGATCCCCACCCCTGGGTCCGAGGCGTATCGAGTTGTCCCGCCTCGACCGCTCTCGACCATGCGCCATCTCCTCGCGATCCTAGTCCCCCTGATGTGGGCCGCCCCCTCGACCCTCGCCCAACCCACACCGAGGCCCGACCTCCCCCCCGAGGTCCGCGCCAGGGTGACGGCTACGTGCGGAGCGGACCGGGCTTGTGCCGACTCGCTCGTCTCGGCGATCCGAGACCGGGCCCGACGGGCGCCGAGCGCGAGCGAGACGCCCCCGCCGGTGCCCCAACGAGTCCGAGACCGGATCCGCCGTCGGTGCGGCCGTGACCGAGCGTGCGCCGACTCCCTGATGGCCATCGCGCGCGAGCGGGCCGCTGCGCAGCGGGCGCCCCGCCGCGAGCGCGTGGCGAACCTGCCGCCCCGGGACGGGGGCATCACCACGGGCGGCCGCAGGGGCATAGGCGGTCAGATCGGCGACCGCGCGGCGCGTCGGGCCGACCGTGAGGGGGAGGCCCACCCGGCGCCGGACCTAGCCGTCCCCCGCCACCCGCCCCAGGACATGGCCGACAGGTGCATAGACCGGGGGACCGTCCTGTTCGACGGGGCGTGCCGGGACCTCGCGTTCTTCGACGGCCTCATGCCGGGGGGTACGAGGCGGTGGCGTTCTCCGCTGCCGAGACCTACGCCGAACCGGCGTTGACGGTCGTATAGGCCAAGAGCCCCTCGTCTTTCGCCGAGTTCATCGTCGTAGACGACGGCGCGGAGCCGGTCGCCCTCGAGTCCGAGCCCCGCCGCCCCGGGCGCGACGGCGGCGTCGTGCGGGGCGGGCAGGAGGCGCCGGCCCAGTGGGGGCGCGCGTGGACGGTGAGGGGCCTCGCCCCCGAGCCGAGCCCGTTCGGCGACCGGCTGGGGCCGTACCCGATCGTCGCTGCTCTCCTGGCCGAGCAGGGGATGGACGAGGGGGTCCCCGTGTTGCGGGAGCAACTCCACCAACAGGACGACGAGGGGCGGCTCGTCGTCGCGTACGGGAAGACGACGCACCGGCCGCTGTCGACGACCGGGATCGTGACGGAGTGCCACGCCAGGGGCTTCCGGCCTGCGGACTGGCCCCACGACGGCCCATGCTTCACGTCCTCGTGGATCGCGTCCTCCGAGGTGCCGGACCACCTCCCCCTTGAGGACGAGGAGGGACAAGCGATGGGGGTGGCGGAGGCCATCCTAGGGGCGGAGGCCGCCTCTCCGATCGGGGGGCTTCTCGGACCCACCAACTACGCGGGTGAGTGCACGTCCATCCAAGACAGCAGCGTGCTCGAGGGCTCCCTCGGCAACACGATCTGCACCGGAGCCTGGGTCGCGGGAGGGTTGGCCGGGATGTCAGCCAACGTGATGTCTAGCATAGCGACGGGGGCACTAGGGTTGGAGGTCTTCCCCGGGCTCGGGGGGTCCACGGTCGGAGACTTCCTGCCCGGCCACACCTGGATGATCGGGACCGGCGCCGAGATGAGGTACGAGGCGTGCAACGCGGCCCTGAACGAGACCTCGATCACGTTGAGCAAGTGCGCGCTGAGCGTGGCGGACCCCTTCAGCGGCGTCGGAGACACCATGTGCCAGACGGGCGACATTGCCATCCGCTTCATCGCAGACAACGTCGACCAGTGCGACGGCGGCTCCGCTAGATGCGAGGCGACGGGCAAGCAGACGTGCGCGATGGAGGGGAACTGCAGCACGTGCGAGGTCGACGTGAACAGCAGCCAGCCCGCCTCGTGCCAGTGCCTCTAGCCGGGCAGCGCGGGCCTACCCGTCCTCCAATGCCCGGTGGAGCCAGGCCTTCGCCAGTCGCCAGTCCCGCTTGACCGTCGCCGTCCCGACCCCGAGGGCCCCAGCCGTCTCCTCCACCGTGAGCCCCCCGAAGAACCGGCACTCGACCACTCGAGCGGCCCGGTCGTCCACCCGGGCCAGCTTCGCCAGCGCGTCGTCGAGGGCGAGCACGTCGACCCCCTCCGCCGCCCCGACCGGCCCGATCTGGCTAAGCCGGAGCGGGGGGACGCCGCCGCCCCGCTTGTCGCGGCTCCGGTCCCGGGCGTAGTTCACGAGCACCCGCCGCATCGCGATCGACGCGAGCGCCAGCATGTGCCCCCGGTTCCGGAACCCCCGGTCGCCCTGGGGCGCGAGCCGGAGGTACGCCTCGTGGACGAGCGCCGTCGTGCACAGCGTGTGGTCGTGGCGCTCGCGGCCGAGGTACCCGTGGGCGATCCGGCGGAGCTCGTCGTACACCCGGGGGAGCAGGGCGTCGAGGTCGCGGCCGAGCCCGTCGGAGAGCTCGACCGAGGGGAGGGGGTCAGAGGCGGGCACGGGCGCGGCGGGCGTGGTCGAGGAGGACGGGGTCGGCGAGGCCCCACCGGGCGTACGGGCCGAGCGAGGCGGCGAGGTGGGCGCCCGCCTCGTCCGGCCGGCCGAGCCCCGCCAGCGCCGCGCCGAGGGCGACGCGGGCCTGCGCCACGCGCGGGTGGCCCTCGGCGAGGTCGGCCTCGAACGCTTCGAGCGCCCCGAGCGCGAGGTCGTGGGCCTCGGCCGGCCGCCCGGCCGCGAGGAGCGCCGTCGCCAGCCGGAGCTCGGCGTCGGCCAGCCGGACCGGGCTCCACTGCCCGGCCGCCACGGCTGCCCGCTCGACGGCGACGGCCCGCCGGAGCCGGCGGACCCCCTCGGCGGTCCGGCCGACCTCGACGAGGACGAGCCCGATCTGGTCGTCGATCCCGGCCGCGAACACGCGGCTCGTGTCGACCCCGGCCATCAGCGCCCGGGCCTCCTCGAGGAGCGGGAGCGCCTCGCGGGGGCGGCCCTGGAGCTGGAGCGCCCGGCCCACGTTGCGGAGCGCGCTCGCGGCGTCGTGGTGGCGGCCCGCCCCGGCCGCCCGCCACCGCGCGAGCGCCGCGCGGAACGCCCGCTCGGCCGAGCCGTGGTCGCCACCGAGCGCGAGCGCGATCCCGAGCTGGTCGTAGGCCCGCGCCACGGGGACCGTCGAGTCGCCGTAGACGGCCCGGGCGTCGGCCACGAGCGCCCGGAACCGGCCGGCCGCCTCGGCGTGGCGGTCGAGCTGGAGGAGCGCGCCGGCCTCCCGGGCCCGGAGCCCGTGGACGAGCGCGTGGCCAGGCGGCGTCTCGCCGAGCGCGGCCCGGGCCGCCCGCCACGCCGCGAGCGCCCCGCCCCGGTCGCCCACGAACATCCGGCGGTCGCCGAGCGCCCGGAGCACGTACGCCCGGGCCCCGGCCGACGGCCCGGCCACAGCGAGGGCCCGCCGGAAGTGCCTGAACGCCTCGGCCGTGTCGGCCACGACGCCGCCGAGGTCGGCGAGGGCCCGGGCGCGGTCGCCGGGCCGGCCGCCGGCCCCACCATAGAGCGCGGCCGCCGCGCGGAGCCGGCGCTCGGCGGCCCCGTTGTCGCCGAGGTCGCGCTCGAGCCGGCCGAGGTCGGCGAGGACCGCCGCGGCGTCGGGCCCCCCGAGCGGCCCGAGCGTCTCGAGCGCGTCGCGGAAGAGGGGCCGGGCCCGGTCGTACCGGCTCCGCGCGGCGTGGACCCGCCCGAGCGCGTGGGCCAGCCGCGCGTGGACGACGGGCTGGTCGCGGAGGCCCGGCAGGATCTGGGCCTCGCCCTGGGCCAGGAGGTCCGCCACGCGGAGCGTGTCGCCGCCCGGCGTGTCCCGGACGTCGCCGGCCTCGAACAGCCGGACAAGCAGGCCCGTCACCTCCTCGGCCGCGTCGCGCTCGCGGGCCGCCCGCGCGGCCTCTTCGCCGAGCCGGGCCGCCAGCGCCGCCATCGCCACCCCGAACGCGAGCACGACCACGGCCAGCCCCGCCGCCCCCGCCACGGCCCACCGGTGCCGCCGCACGAACGTCCGGGCCCGGTACCCGACCGAGTCGGGCCGGGCCGCCACGGGGAGCCGGCCCCGCCACCGCGCGAGGTCGTCGGCGAGGGCGGCCGCGCTCGCGTAGCGCCGGGCGGGGTCCCGGTGGGACGCCCGCCCCACGATGAGGTCGAGGTCCCCCTCGACCCGCCGCGCGAGCGCCGCGTCGCCCCTGGCCCGGAGCGCCGCCGACGGCGGCGGCGGCGCCCCCTCGGCCACGGTCCGGACGAGGGCCGCGGGGTCGGCCCCCTCGAACGGCCGCCGGCCCGCGACGAGCTCGTAGAGCAGGACGCCGAGGGCGTACACGTCGGTCGCCGTCGTGACCGGCCGGCCGGCCACCTGCTCGGGGCTCGCGTACGCCAGCGTCATCGGGGCCGGCCCCCCCGTCGTCAGCCCGCCCCCGCCGCCGAGCCGCTTGGCCACGCCGAAGTCGAGGAGCTTCACGGCGCCCCGGGCCGAGACGAGGACGTTGGCCGGGGTCAGGTCCCGGTGGATCACGAGGGCCTGGTGCGCGTGCTGGACCGCCGCGCAGACGTCGGCGAACAGGGCCAGCCGCGCGTCGAGCCCGAGCCCGTGGGCGCCGCAGTACTCGGTGATCGGGAGCCCGCCCTCGACGTACTCCATCGCGAAGTACAGCCGCCCGTCGGCCGTCGCGCCCCCGTCGACGAGCCGGGCGATGTGGGGGTGGTCGAGCCGGGCCAGGATCTCGCGCTCGCCCTCGAACCGGCGGAGCCGCCGCTCGACGTCGCCGCGGCGGCGGGCAACCTTCAGCGCCACCGCCTGGCGGAACGCGCCGTCGGCCCGCTCGGCGAGGTACACCCGCCCCATCCCCCCGACGCCGACCTCACGGACCACGCGGTACGGCCCGACCCGGTCGCCCCGGGCGAGGGCGTGGCCGTCCGGCCCGCCCGGCCCGCCGTCGCCGAGCGTCACGCGCGCGGCCGGGGCCTCCAAGAAGTCGGGCTCGGCGTCGTACGACGCCAGGAGCGCCTCGACCTCGGCCCGGACCGCCGGCTCGTGCGGGCACGCCGCCGCCAGGAGCGCCGCCCGGTCCTCGGGCGTGAGGTCGACGGCGGCGTCGAACAGGTGGTGGAGCCGGTCCCAGTCGGTCGGTGGCACGGCGGTGCGCCGGTGTCGGTGAGCCCATCATAGCGTTGGCCCCGTCTCCGTGCACGCGGGATCATGCGCCCGGCCCTGACGGCCCGTGATCCCGCGCCCAGCCCGACGGGGCGGGAGGGGAGGACCCACCCCTCGACGCCATGCGCCGCCTCGCCCTCGCCCTCCTCCTCTGCGCCCTCGCCGCGCCCCCCGCCCACGCCCAGCTCGGCCGCCTCATCGAGCGGGCCCGCGAGGCCGTCGAACGCCCTGCCGAGCGGGCGCCCGAGCCCCCGGATCCGCCGGCGACCCCGGCCCTGCCCGACGGGCCCAGCGAGGCCGCGCCCGAGCCCCCGCGCGACTGCCCCCCGGGCCAGCCGCTCCCGGGCGCCGACATGGCGCGGCTCCTGGGGGAGGTCTGGCTGTACCCGCTCGTGGGCCAGATCGCCGTCCAACGCGCGCAGTTCGTGCTCTTCCCGTGCGCCTCGGGCGACGTCCAGGGCCGGATCGCGCTCCGCGACGCGAGCGGGGCCCTCCGCGAGGAGTGGCCCATCACGGACTCCCACCCGATGGCCAAGATGCAGGTCTTGGAGTACCTCGAGGTCACGGGCCGGGCCCAGATGGACCCGCTCGAGCCCGGCGAGTACGCGCTCGTGGTGGAGGTCGACGGCCACCTGGCCGGGCGCCTCCCCCTCACCGTCCGCGCGGTGGAGAGCGGCGACCCCTTCAACCCCGCCACGATCTCCGCCTTCGACGGGCCGTGGCGCACGCTCGGCTATTTCTCGGTGCGAGCGGACGAGACGGGCGGGGTGTCGGACCGGCCCGCCGAGTTCACGTTCTGGATCGACCCGCACGACGCGGGCGGGGGCGACGCGCAGGTCCGAGTCGAGCTCGTCCAGCGGGGCGACGTCGTCGGGTGCGTGGGGATGGGCGCCGGGGACGGGCCCCAGGCCTACCCGGGCCGGTTCGTAAAGCGCACCGCGCAGTTCCGAAAGCGCGCGGGCTGCGACGACGACACGCCCAACCTCCCCTCCTGGGGGGCGGACGGGTGGGAGCCCGGAACGGTCGTCCGCGTGGTCGCCGAGGCCGACGGCCGCGTGATCCAGACGTACCCCGTGCGTGTCGACGAGGCCGGCCGGCTCGCCGCCCACCCCCGCAGCGCCCTGGACTACGAGCCGCGCGCCGACTTCCTCACGCCCCGGACCATGACCGGGAGTGGCGGCACCCTCAGCTTCGTCGACCACGTCTTCTGGGTCGAGGCGGAGTAGCCCGTTCATCCTCCCTCCAAAAAAATCCTTCCTCCCATGCGCACGTCCCTTCTCGCCGCCGCCCTCGCCCTCGGCGCGGCGGCCCTCGCCCCGTCTGCCGACGCCCAGCGCAGGCCGCCGCCCCGCGATTCGACCGACCGTGTCGAGCGCCGCGCCGACGAGCCTCTCCGCTCGCGCCAGGTCCGCCGCCCCCGGTTCCGGAGCGAGCAGGGCGCCCGGGACCACGCCCGTCGGACACGCGAGGCCCGCCGCGACACGACCGACCGTGCCCGCCGAGACCGGGCCCCCCACCCCCGTGGCCAGCGCGCGCGCGCCGGGCGCCCCAACCGCACCGGAGCCCTCCTCGACACGCTCGCGCTCGGGCACTCGGAGGCGGCGCCCGGGGACGCCAATGCTCGGCGGGGGCGCCAGCAGGCCCGACGCCAGCGGCGCGGGGGCCCGCCTGACCGGGACATCTCGACCATGCAGGACATCGTGCCGCGGACGGGCCAGGACACCCCGCCCGACGAGGGCGGCTACATCATCGACGACTGGATCTGGGGCGCGCAGGACGCCGACCGCGAGCCCCGCCCGGAGGCCGACGGCCAGGCCGCCCGGACCCAGTCCCCCCCCCCGCGTGCGGGCACGACGACCGTCAGCGGCCGACGGATCGGGCAGAACCCCGCCGGCCCCGGCGGCGCCCCGCCCTCGGCCGACGACTACGACCGCGCCGACCCCCCCAACGACAACCGCCCCGACGGCTACGAGTACGGGGTCGGCTACGTCGTCTCCGGGCCCACGACGCCGACCCTGATCTCGGGGGCCGGCGGCCCCGACCAGATCGACAAGGAGCCCGGCAACGGGGCCATGCTCTACCTCGTCGGCGGGGCCGAAGAGGCCGACGCCCCGTGCGCCTTCCTCTTCGGCTGGGCCCGCTGGAACGACCCCCGCAATGGCCGCCAGCAGTACTTCGAGACTACGACCGACCGCTGCGACGACAAGGGCCCCTGGTGGAGCTCGGGCTGGACTGGTGACATCTATGAGTCGAAGTACTTCTCACGAGAAGAGGGCCATCCCGATCCTTTCGAGCCGTCCGGCGACGACGCCCGGCACGTCGCGGGTGTCCCAGCCCGGGAGTTCGACGTCGCCCCGACCGACCCCCAGCCTATTCGGGCCGCCCACGCCGTCCAGGCGTGCCTCAACCGGGCCGGCGACCGTCTCAAGGGGCTCCGCATCTGGGGCGCCCACGTCGGCCGGGCCGAGCCGGGGTCGGTCGAGCCGGACGGCGCGCTGTTCGGCGAGTTCGAGCGGCCGAACTGCCACGAGTGGGCGGCCAAGCGGTCTTGCCCCGAGGGGGAGGTGGCCATCGGGGTCACGGTCCACGGCGACGAGGGCCGCGAGTTCGAGGCCAGCGGCGTGAGCCTGACCTGCGCCGCCCCGCGCCCGATCGACCTCGCGTTCCCGATCTACGAAGACTGATGCGCGCGCTCCTCCTCGCCCTTGCGCTCGCGGCGGGGTCGGCGTGCGCCCAGCCCGTTGGCCCCGCCCGCCTCGGGCCCGATGCGGCGTACGCCCCGGCCACGCCTCACGCCGTCGCCCACGTCGACGGGCTGGCGGTCGACTCGGGCCGGGTCTACGGCGCCCGGCCGATCCCGTACCGCGTCTACTACCCCGAGGGCGTCGACGGCCAACTCCCCGTCGTGGTCTGGTCCCACGGCGGGGCGCCCGGCAAGCGCGACCCCGCCACGAGCGGGCCCGTGTGGGGCCGCGTCCTCGCCGGCGCCGGCTACGCGTCGGTCCACCCCGCCCACGGGCCGCTCACGCGCGCCGAGCGCGAGGCCCAGTGCGCGGCCATCGGGGTCACGGCCTGCGAGACGTTCAAGTTCAACGACTGGCAGCGGCCGCGCGACCTCACGTTCCTCCTCGACCACCTCGCCGCGCTCGACCCGGCCGCCGCGCCGTGGGCCGCCCGCCTCGACCTCTCGCGGCTCGGCGTCGTGGGCCACTCGGCCGGCTCGGGCGCGACGGCCACGCTCGCCGGGGCCGTCCGCCGGTGGGAGGGCGCCACGCTCCGCCACGCCGACGACCGGCCCCTCGCCTTCGGCCTCCTCTCGCCGCAAGGCCGGGGCGACGGCGGCTTCTCGGAGGGCTCGTGGGCCGGCATCAGGCGGCCGGTCTTCTTCGCGAGCGGGAGCGAGGACGGCCCCACGCCCGAGGCCCGGCTCGACCCGTTCCGTGGCGTCTCGTCGGACGTCGCGGTCCACTACTGGGTCGAGCACCCCGGCGCCCAGCACACGCTCTTCGAGCTCAAGGAGCGGGCGTGCCTCCGTGCCACGCGCGACCAGCGCGTCTGCCGAGCCCTCGCCGAGCCGCTGGCCCAAGCCGTCGTCGGCTTCCTCGACGCCTACGTCCGCGGCGACGCCGGGGCGCGGGTCTGGCTCGACGCGCTCGAGCCGTCCCCCACCAGCGCGGCGACCGTCCTCCGGCGGTAAGCCCCCGTCGCCGGCAGCTCTTCGCCCAGCACACACAGGCCCACCCCACCGAGGTCCTCCATGTCACGCATACCCATCGCTTCTCTGACCGCCGCCCTCCTCGCTCTCATCCTCGTCCCCCTCCTCACTGCATGCGGTGGAGGGGACACCGCCGACGTGGCCCCCGCGGCGGCGGCCGACCCCGGATCCTGCGCCTACGTCGACACCGAGGCGCTCGCCTCCCGCCTCGGCGGCACGCCGACGACGGCGCCCGGCCTTGACGGCGCCTGCACCCTCACCCTCGACGGCACTGACCTCGCCACCGTCACGGTCGCCGGCTTCGACCCGGCAGCCTACGACGCCTACGTCGCCGAACTGGCCGACGCCAACAACATCGGCAACACTGGCGTCGAGGGGAAGCTGTCCGACGACCGCTCCGTCGCTCGGGTCGGCGACCACCTGATCACCGCCGAGCTCCTTGGCGGCGACCGCACGTTGCCCTTCTGGATCGACGTCGTCTGGGCCGAGGTCGCGGAGGGCTGACGCACGAGGGGACGGCGGCCGACGCGACCGTCGGCCCGGGCGTCGTGGGGCAGTCCCGGGAAGCCACGTCGGCGCGGCCCCCCGGATCCGTGGGCTTAGCCGACGACCTCGCAGGACTCGAGGTCGACTCGGTCATGCTTGACGTGGCTTGACCACCCGACGCTGGGCGCGACGCGCCCACGGACGGTCACGGCCGGCGCCGGGTCGCCGCCCGCGACCGCGTCGTGGTCGATGTCGGGGCCGGAGCAGATGACGAGGGCGTCGCCGTCGGCCACGTCGAGCCGCGCCGGGCGGTCGCCGATCCCCTCGGACGCCCGCTCGAGCGAGCCCGTGACCGTCGCGACGCGGCCCCGCCACCGGCGGACCCGGTCGATCACGTCGCCAACGGGCTCGCCGTCGTCGGCGCCGACCGCGACCTCGCAGTCGTCGAGGCGGTGCTGGTCGCGGTCCAGTCCCTGGAGGCGGCCTCGGAGCACGACCGGTGTGGTCGCCCCGGCCGTGTCGGACGGCGCCTCGGGAGGCATGCAGCTGACCTCCGGGAGGTCGGAGGCCGTCTGGTTCGGCTCCGCTGTAACGGCGGTGGGCCACCTCAGGGCCCCGCCCGGGATCGGGTTGTGGACGTACCCCCTCACAGCGATCTCGCCGAACACGGCCCGGAGAGAGTCGACGAGGGCCGCCGCTGGGATCGCCTCCCCGCCCGCAACCGGCGGGGCGTCGGAGAGGGGGAGGGCGTCGGGGTCCGAGCGGTCTCGGGGAGCGCGTTCGGTGGCCGGGGCCTCGGCGGAGGGGGCGGGGCCGGCGTCGCTGCCGCACGCGGCGACGAGGAGGGCAAGCGGGACGAGGAGGAATCGCATAGCGGGGGTGAGCGGTGGACCCCTTCCTGCCCCGTCCAGGGCCGGGTCGGATCACGCCCCACCGACGCCCCCCAACTGGGCGGCCGGCGTCACACGGCGAGCTCGCAGTCGACCGCCTTGAGTGCTCCCGTCTTTACGCCGCCCAGGCCGCCCGCCCGGGGATCGACCCGAGCCCGGAGCGTGACGGTCGGCCGCTCGCTCATGAGCGCGAGGTCGCGGGGCCCGACGCCCTCGGGGAGGTAGTCGGCCGCAGGGTGCGGGCCGTAGCACCGCACGAGCGCGTCCCCTTGGCCCACGTCGACCTGGGTAGGCCACCCCTGGCCGGTCACCTCGAACGCGCCGCGGAGCTCACCCCGCAGAGTCACGTCCCGCCCCCCGGCCCACTCCCGGACGCGTCCGACATAGGCGCCGACGGGCTCCCCGCCGTCCCCAGGCTGGATCTCGCAGTCCGTGAACCGGAGGGTTCCCTCCTCGATGGCCTGGAGGTCCCCCCGAAGCGTGAGCGGATAGCCGGTCCGGTTCGCGATCGGCTCCCTGTTGACGGGGCACCGGACGCCCCCCTCGTTCTCGCCGCCGGGGTAGACCGTCACGAAGACGTCGAGGGTGTCGCCCGCCCTTTCCGACGGGTACCCCGTAACGGCGACGTCGGAGAACAGGGCACGGACCGTGTCCACAAGCGCCGCGACGCCGACCACGTCGCCCCCGGCGATCGCCGGCCCGAGCGACGTGAGCTGTGCGGGCGCCGCGTCAGGCGGGGGCGGGTCGGCGGGAGCGCCCCCGTCTGGGGCACAGGCAGTGAGGGTAAAGACGAGGGCGAGGGACAGGGCGAGTCGCACGGGTGCGGCGGGAGCATGGGTATCCATCCCGCCCCGTCGGCCCGGGGCGCGGATCACGTATCTGCCACCCGCTGCCTCGTGCCGGGCGCCGAGGGGTCTGGCCGCGCCCTGTGCCGAGGGGATGCTCTCGCATGCGACCCCGAACGGGACGCCGTCCCGGTCTCAGCAGGACGCCCTCCACTTCCGTCTGCCCGACCGGGCGCCTCTCGGGCGTCCGCTCAGGCGCTTACTCGGCGGCCCCGCTGTCGGCGAGTCCCGCCCCCGCCCGGCGCACCTGCCAGCCCCGCGCCGTCCGCGTCGCCGGCAGCGGCCCCAACCCAACAAGCCCCCGCCGGTTCACCGCTGGACCGTCCCGAACCGACGCCCCGCTGCTGGTCCCCGCCATCCTGCCGAGCGCCGAGCCCGGTCCCCCGCCCACGGCGGCATACATGGAGGTCGCCGGGGTGTGCGTTAAGGAGTCGGTGGGCCGGGCAGACCCGGGCGGCCGGCCCACCGAGATGTCGCGTTGCGTGGGGGCGTAGGGGGGAGGTGAACTCGCGGTTGGCGGCCATGAACGAGACCGTGGACCTGTACCGTGACGTCTCCGCACGTACACAGTCAACCCCCGACGGGACCTCGGCGCATTCGTCTCCAAGAGGGGATCCGAGTTGAGCTGTCAAAAGGGGGGCCCGTCCCGAACGCGTGACGGCCGTTCTCCAGAATCGTCGATTCTGAGCCGCATCGGAGGTCAAAGGTCGGCCGCCGGTGCCCGCGCCCCCCACTTCCGTCCATAGGGGGACACCCCGTTAGGACTCCGGCCCGTAGCGCGGGCTCGTGCCAGTGGTGGCATTGGCCGGTTCGACACCTTTCAGGTTACGGCAATCCGACGAGACGGGCCACGTCCCGACCCCCACACCCCTTACCGCCGACTCGGACGCCTCGGTTCCGAGCCCCGGGAGGGGTCTCCTCAGCCCTCCTTCCGAGGGCGACGAGGGTCGGGCACTCCGCCCGACCGCCCGCGCTGTGGAGCGCGGGCCGCCGCCGACCCCGGCGGCTTCCCCACCCGCACGTGCCCGCCCCGGACTCCCCCGGCCGAGGTGCGCGCGGTCACTACACCGGCCGAAGGGCCGAACGTCATGACTCATTCACCACCCCGGGACGAGGTCCGCCCCGCCGACCCGGTCGCCGACCCGTTCTCGGGGCCGGCCGTCCCGCTCCTCCGCCTCCGACGGCCCGGCCGTGAGGCCATCCCGCCCGAGGCCTGCCTCCTCGGCCCCCGCTGCCTCGTCTGCCGCTGGCGCCGCGAGGGGCTCCTCGACGTGGAGCCGGAGCGTCGGGCCGCCTGAGGCCCCGGCGCGTCTCGCGCCACCCACCCGCTGGCAGGGCCAGCGCCGTCGGACCCCTCCGGCCCCCTCCGCCAGGGCTCGCCTGGCACCCGCCCGCACGTCCGCGGGCGGCCCCACGAACGGCGACCGGCCATCCGGACCGAGTCGCCCCAGCTACGTCCACGAAGGACGACAACCATGAGCTACCACACCACCCTTCCAGGCTACGGCGACGCGTGCCTCTGCGGGAGCTACGGCCCCTGCCGCTGCGCTCCGGGGCCCGACGTCGACGCCTACTACGAGGCGTCGTACGAGGCCGGCTACGACCACTGCCTCGCCGACGGATACTCCGAGCGGCCCCTCACCGAGTGGGTCTACCGAACCGGGTACCGCGTCCGCTACGAGCGCGACGCTGACGGTCAGCAGCGCGTCTCGCACGTCATGACGGCCCTCCGGTTCGCCGAGTTCACGTGGCGGCATTACCACCGGACCGAGGCCGCCTACGGCGTCTGGTTCGAGCGGCAGTACGGGTTCGACCTCGCGAGCTAGCTCGCCGGCTTCGACGACGCCGGGGCCGGCCTGCCGAGCGTGGTCGACGACCCCGAGCGGCACGCGCTCTGCGCCGAGGCGCTCGACAGCTACGAGCCCGCGCCCGACCTCTACGACGAGCGGCTCGGCCCGTGGCCGGCCCCGGCCGAAGTCGACGACTGGCTCCTGTTCTAGCGCAGCGCTAACCACGCGGTGTAGCCACCCACTGCGGCGCTCGCCGCGACGGGCCATGGCCCAGGACCACACGGTCCGAACACACTGACGCCCGCCCCGGAGCTCCCGAGGCGGGCGTCGCCATGTCTGGCCGGTCGGCCAGATCGCCGAGCCGGGAGGGTCCCGGCCGGCTGCCGGCGACCGCGCTGTCTCTAGCAGCACGGCGCCATCACCACGACCGGGGGAGGCCCCGATCACGATGACCAACCACACCAACGTACACACCACCCCCACGACCGTCCACGACGACGGGGCCCGCAACACCGAGTCCGGCATGCGGATCGCGCCCGACGAGGCCCGCGCGGCCGAGGTCGCCGCCCAGGCCGGCCGCTGGCTCTCCCTCGCGACGGAGAGGACCCGGATGCGCCCCGAGACGCTCCTCGCGAAGGCCCTCACCTCGGCCACGTTCAGCGCGGTCCACCGGACCTCGTCGCTCGCCGTCCCATCGAAGCTCTCGGGCAAGTCGCGGCACCAGCGCGCGCTGTGGGCCCTCGTCCGGGACCCGGCCGAGCCGTGGGCCCCGCTCACCGTTGACGTCACGTCCGAGACGATCACCGCGAGCCTCGGCGACGAGGCCCTCGGGACGCTCCTGTCGAAGCACCTCGGGTGGGTCCGCCCGCTCGTCCCGTTCGGGCTCACGGTCCACCTCGCCCGCGTGACGGGGAGCGAGACCGGGGGGTACACGCTCGGGGCCAACGTCGTCCTCGGCCACGTCGGGCGCGCGCTCGACCGGCTCCTCGACGCGCTCGGTGAGGCGGGCGGCCCGTCCGTCGGTGGCGACGGCGCGACCGCCGAGCCTCCGCCTGCCTCGCTCGGCCTCGTCGTCCGTCCCGAGGCCGACGTCCTCCGCCCGGGCTACGACGCCCAAGACGTCGTGCTCTACCGGCGCGTCGACGGGACCGCCTGCGCCTCCGTCGACCACGTCCCCCGTCACAGGCCAACGGGGATCGAGTGGGGCTACGCGGGCTCCGGCCCGGCCGACCTCGCCCGGTCGGTCCTCCTCGCGCTGACGGACGAGGCCACGGCGGAGGCGCTGTACCAGGCCTTCAAGGCCGAC
This sequence comes from Rubrivirga marina, assembly GCF_002283365.1. Lineage (NCBI taxonomy): Bacteria > Pseudomonadati > Rhodothermota > Rhodothermia > Rhodothermales > Rubricoccaceae > Rubrivirga > Rubrivirga marina. Next base: position 3,053,261 of record NZ_MQWD01000001.1, read on the forward strand.
GTCGTCGCTCGGGTCCCGCAGGCCGGTGGCGTCCTCCGCGCGACCGACGTCCGGGCCTGGGTCGCCGCCCAGACCGACCGCCCGACGGCCGCCAAGCTCCCCCATCCACCGACCGAGAGGCCGGCGCCCCACCGTGGGGCGCCGGCCTCTCTCCATTCCAGACCGACTCATGAACAAGATCACGACCGCCCCGAACCAGCTCGCTCTCGGGCTCACCACTCCCATCATGTCCATGGCCCAGCGCGACGCGCGGCCCAACCGCCAGGCCCGGCTCGACGCCGCGAAGGCCGTCCTCGCCCGCGGCCTCGCCGGCGTCCGCGACGACCCGAAGGCGCTCGCGGCCTACCTCGCCTTCCGCGCCCGCTTCCACGACTACAGCCCCCGGAACACCATGCTCATCTTCCTCCAGCGCCCGACGGCGAAGTACTGCATGGGCTTCCGCTCGTGGACCAAGCACGGGCGCCGGGTGCTGAAGGGCGAGCGGGGCCTGACGGTCCTCGCGCCGATCCTCCGTCGGCCTACGGAAGGCGATGTCGCGGCCGGGCACGACCCCGACGACCGGGTCCCCGTCGGCTTCCGGACGACGACGACGTTCGACTACGAGCAGACGGAGGCCGTGTCCGACGACGCCCTCGTCTAAACGCCGCCGATCCCGAGGCTCGACGCCGCCGGGCCCGAGGGGCTCCTCGCGAGGCTCGAAGCGGTGGCAGAGAGCATCGGGTGCGCGGTCCACTACACCTCGCTGGGCTACGCCGACGGGTGGTACCGGGAGGCCGACCGGACCGTCTGCGTCCGGGCCTCGCTCTCGCGGGCCGACCGGTGCTCGGTCCTGTGCCACGAGCTGGCCCACGCGGTCGCCCACACCGGCGACCGGGGGACGAGCCGTGCCGCGAGGGAGCTCCAGGCCGAGGGAGCCGCGTACGTCGCGCTGGCCGCGCTCGGCCTCAACACGGCCCGGGCGAGCCTGCCCTACCTCAAGAGATGGGGCGACGACGACCGGATGGCCGCGGAGCTCGACGCCGTCGACCGGATCGCCAGCCGGCTCCTCGCGCTCGTCGACGACGCGGCCGAGACCGCCCGCTAGGCCACCCGACACCGGGCACAGCGCCCGGCCATTCATACTTCTTGACCACCGACCGACAGGCCGGGCTCCCACCGCGGGGCCCGGCCTGTCATCGTTTCCGACAGACCCATGACCCCGAGCCACACCTCCCTCTACGCGAACACTTGTTCGCCCTCCAGGCGCCCCGAGCCGACCGGCCTCGGCCACACGCTCGACCTGTTCACCCAGCCCGCCGACCGTCCGCGGCTCGACGTCCCCGTGTTCTCTGTCCGCCTCGTCCGAGAGCGGAGCCACGAGACGGCCGTCGTCCGGACGCCGGCCAACGCGGCCCGCCTGTGCTGCGAGCTCCTCGACGGGTACGACCGGGAGGTCTTCCTCGCCGTCGCGCTGTCCACGGCGTCCCGAGTGATTGGCGCCCACGTCTGCCACGTCGGGACGGTCGACGCGAGCGTGGCCAGCCCCCGGGAGGTCTTCCGCTTCGCGATCCTCTGCAACGCCCGGAGTGTCCTCGTCGCCCACAACCACCCGAGCGGTAGCCTCGAGCCGTCGCGGGCCGACGTGGCCGTGTCGAAGCAGCTCAACGCGGCCGGCGAGGCCGTCGGGGTCGGGCTCGTCGACTCGCTCGTCGTCGGGTACGCCGGGGCGTACACGTCGCTCACAGAGCGTGGGCTCCTCTAGCGAGCCACGGTAGATCCAGCGCGCGCCGGACAGGCGGCCTCCCGCTCACCTCCCTCGACGGCGTACGGGAAGACGCGGGGCAGGGAGTTAGCGGACGCTGTTTCCCGGACGGGTTGCTGAACGGAATCGGCCGCACCAGGGCCGGTGAGGGTGGACTGGCGCAGCGCCGGCGAAAGGGGCCGTTAACCGGGCGGCCACCCCAGGTCTCGGACGTAGGCCTCCGCGAGCCCGGCCGCATCGCCTCGTCGACTACCACAGCGGTGCCAGCCGCGTAGCTTTGATCGTACCGCCACCGGCCGCAGGCCGCTGAACGCCAGCCCGTCGTCCCGCTTGCGAACGAGTTGACAGCCCCCACATGACGTCCATCGCGAACGTGTTTACTCGAGCCCGGGCTGGAGCGTTGCTGATGCTCGTCAGCGCCGGGCTCGCCCTCGTCGGCGCGGTCCTGGCCGCTCGGGCGGGGACGCGTTTCGATGCGTGGTACTGGATGCCCGTCGTGTACGGAGCGGTGATGGTGGGGGGCCTGGTGTGGGGGGGCATCCGGCAAGGCTACTCGGGCGAGGCCGTCCCGCCCCCACCTCCCTCCGGCGACCCGACTCGGGACGTGACCGCCTGGGTCGACCGGTGGAGCAGCGGGTACGGCCTGCCGCCCTGGCAACGCGTCACCGGAGCGCTCGCCACGATCCTGACGGCCGTCGCCGGGTTGATCATCGCGGCGGCGACGGGGGAGGTCTTCCTCGAGATGCCGTTCAGCTGGTGGGCGATCGGGATGGGCATCCTGATCGTCGTCGGTGCGGTCGGGCTCACGAAGGCGCTGCCGAAGCGAGACGGTTGATCGGAGGGAATAGAGGGACGACAAGCACGCGCTGAGCCCTTGGGCGGCAAAATTGCGACCGGTCGGCGCGTTCGTCTGAGGCGGGCCGTCGGCACGTGTGACGATTCCGGGCCTCGTGCGAACCACGGGAACACCCGCCCACGCTCCCGTGCCCCGACTCCAGACCGCGCTCGCCCTCCTGCTCTTCGCCGGCCCCGTCGCCGCGCAGCCCCCGCCCCCCTCCGGCGAGCTGCTCCTCTTCAACGCGCGCCTCGTCGACCCCCGCACCGACGCGGTCCGGACGGGGGCGCTACTGCTCCGAGGGGACACGATCGCCGCCGTCCTTGACGCTCCGCCGGCGGAGTACGACGGCCCCGACTCGACGTCGCAGGGCGCGCCGTGCTCCCCGGCCTCCTCGACCTCCACGTCCACAGCTACGGCAACCTCTCGCCGTCGGGCGTCGAGACGCTCGGCACCGAGGGGGCCGCCCGGCGGATGCTCTACGCTGGCGTGACCGGGTTCCTCGACCTGTTCGCCGACGAGGACGCCATTTTCGCCCTCCGCGACCGCCAGCGCGCCGCGACCGGGCCTGAGAGACGAGACGCCGCGGACGTCCACGCCGCTGGACCGCTGCTCACCGCGCCCGGCGGCTACGGCACGCAGATGGGCCTGCCCACGCGGACCGTCGCGACGCCGGACGAGGCGCGGCGCGTCGTCGCGGCGCTCTCCGAGCGCCGCCCGGACGTGGTCAAGCTGGCCTACACGACAGAGACCGGCTCGTTCGCGTCGATGGACCGGCTGACGATGGAGGCCGTCGTCGAGACCGCACGCGCGCTCGATCTGCGGACGGTCGTCCACGTCGACTCGTGGGCGAGCGTGGTCGATGTCGCCCGGGCGGGCGCGTCGGCCGTGACGCACCTCCCTCCGGCCCCCGTGCCCGACGCCGCCGTGGAGGCGATGCGGGCGCACGGCACCGTCGCCATCCCGGCCCTGGCGGGCGAACTCGGGCTCTCCGACCTCACGACCCGCTCGTGGCGCGACGCGCCGTTGCTCGCCGCCGTCGCCTCGCCCTCGGTCGTCGCGGGGTACTCGGCCCCGCCCGGGCCCGGCCTCGAGTCCACGGTCCTGGGGCAGCGTGAGGAGCGGGCCGCCCGCCTCGCCGCCGTCCGGGCGCTGCACCGGGCGGGCGTCCCCGTCCTCGCCGGGACCGACGCGGGCGCTCTCGGGACGGTCCAGGGGTTCTCGCTCCACCACGAGCTGGCGCTCCTCGTCGAGGCGGGGCTGACGCCCCGCGAGGCGGTGGCCGCGGCCACGACCGAGGCGGGCGCGTTCCTCGGTCGGCGGGTCGGGCTCCGGGTCGGCGACCGCGCCGACCTCGTCGTCCTCGCCGCCTCGCCGCTGGACGACGTGCGCCGGACGCAGGACGTCGAGCTCGTCGTGTCGCACGGGCGCGTGGTCGACCGCGAGGCCCTGCTCGGCCCGCTCCCGGCGGAGCCGCTGACCGGCCCCCTCGTGGACGACTTCGCCTCGGACACCCTCACGAGCGCGCTCGGGACCGCGTGGCGCGTCGTGACCGACGAGGCTCTCGGCGGCACCTCCGCCGCCGAGGTCTCCGTCTCGGGCGGCGTGCTCCGCGTCGAGGCGTCCCTCCGGCCGGGCTCGGCGGGCATCGGGTTCGTCGAGCTCGTCCTCCCGCTCGACGCCGCGGGCGCCATGCGCGACGTGTCCGGCTGGGACGGCGTCCGCCTCCGTCTCCGCGCGCTGAGCGGGCCGCTCGCGCTCAAGCTCCAAACCGCCGACGTCGGCAACGTCGACTACCACGCCGTCGTCCTGGAGCCGAGCGCGACGGCGCAGGAGCTGACCCTCCCGTTCTCCGGATTCCGTCAGCTCTGGTCGGAGCAGGTCCCGTGGACGGGTCGCCGCGTGCTCGCCGTCGCGCTGTCGTCGGGGGGGATGGAGGCGGCCGAGGTCGCCTACGAGGTCGAGGCGGTCGAGTGGTACCGTGACGACCAATGATCCTCTCCGTGCTCTTCTCCCGCTCTCCGGGCGACTCCCCGCAGGCCCGGTTCGAGGCCCTCCTCGACCGGCACTCCGGGATCGTCCGCAAGGTGGCGGCGACGTACTGCCGCTACCCCGAGGACCAGCGCGACCTCGCCCAGCAGATCACGGAGCACCTGTGGCGCGCCTTCGGGCGCTACGACCCCGACCGGCCGTTCTCGACGTGGGCCTATCGGGTCGCCCTCAACGTCGCCATCTCCCACGTCCGGCGGGCCGCCCTCCGCGACCGGACCGTCGAGTCCTACGACGCCCTCGACCACGAGCCCGTCGACGCCGCGACGCTCTCGGCCGACGACGACGACCGCGTCCGCGCCCTCTACCGCGTCGTGGACCGGCTGGGCGCGTTCGACCGCGCGCTCCTCCTGCTCCACCTGGAGGGCTACCGCAACGGCGAGGTCGCCGACGTCCTCGGCCTCTCGGTCACGAACGTGGGCACGCGCCTGAGCCGCCTCCGCAAGCAGATCCGGGCCGACCTCGCCCCCCGGCCGCCCCTCACCGACCGCACCCCCCTCCCATGACGCTCGACGACCTCAAACTCGCCCTCGACGAGATCGACCGGCGCCTCGGCGCGAGCGAGGCGGCGGACCGCGCGCAGCGCGCCCAGGCCTCGCTCCGGCGCTCGCGCTCCGCGCTCGGCCCGCTCCGGTGGTCGCTCTGGCTGGAGGCGGCCTTAAGCGGCGCCGCGACGGGATTTCTCGCCTGGTTTCTCGCCGTCCACGCGGCGTCCCCGTGGCCCGCGGTCGCGTCGGCCGTGCTCCTGCTGGCGCTGAGCGCCGCGTACCTGATCGCGACGGTCCGCCAGCTCGAACGACTGGGCCGGCTCGACCCCGCCGCGCCGGTCGTCGAGGTGCAGGGCCATCTCGCGGCGCTGAACGCGCTCCGGAGCCGGGTCGTCCGGAACGTCCTGCTGGCGGCCCCGCTCGTCTGGCTCCCCGTCGTCGTCGCGGCCGAGTGGGCGGCCGGGGTCGACCTCGTCGCCGGGACGAGCCCCGCCTGGGTCGTCGCCAACCTCGCGCTCGGCGTGGCCGTGCTCGGCGGCGGCCTCTGGGTCGCTCACCGCCGGCCCGAGTGGGTGGCGGCGTCGCCGTGGCTCCGCCGAACGGCCGACCACCTCGCCGGGCGGAGCCTCCGCCGGGCACGCGAGCACGCAGACGAGGCGGCCGCCTTCGAACGGGACCTCGGCAGTTGACGGAGGAGACGCTTCCGCAATGATGACATGTCGCACGGATCCCGAAGGTCCCCCGAGTGGATCGGCCACTCGGGCGCGAACGGCGCGATGGCCCTTTACAGCTCCGAACGCGACCTGTACGTCGTGGGGGCGCTCAATCAGCTCGACGAGCCCGCACGGACGTCCTCCCTGATGCCGAAGGTCGTCGCCGCCGCGGCGTGAGGGGGCGGCGCGCCGCCCCAGGTCACGGGCTCCGCGGAGTGGGGTGCGGGGCCGCCGTCGCCCTCCGCCTCCGGCACGTCCACCGCGAACAGCGCCACCGGCCGCTCCTTCCCCCGGAGCACCTGGTCGCCGACCGGCCGGAGAGTCCACCCGTCCGTCTCCTCGAGCCGCGCCGCTAGCGCGTCGCCCACGAGGACGTCCTCGCCGAGCGGTTTGCAGAGGGCCTGGATACGGGCCGTCTGGTTGAGCACGTCGCCGGTGAACACGATCTCCTTCTTCAGGGCGCCGATCTCGCCCGTCGTCACGTCCCCTGTCTGGACCCCCGCCCGGAGGTCCGGCGCGACGCCGAACTCTCTCTCGAACCAGCCCGCCCGCGCCCGGAGCGCCGCCCGCATCGCGAGCGCGCACCGGACGCCGTTGGCGTCGCGGAGCCCGGCCTCCTCCGGCCACGACACGACGATCTCGTCGCCGATGTACTGGTACACCTCGCCCTCGTGCCGGACGACCGCGTCGGCGAGGGCGTCGTAGTACGCCCGGAGGAACTCGAAGTACCGGGCGTGGCCCAGCCGCTCCGTGATGGCCGTCGAGGACTTCATGTCGGAGAAGAGGAACACGCGCCGCTCCCGCTTCGGCGTGTGGTACCGCCCCGTGAGGAAGTTGGTGAGGACGCGGGCGCCCAGGTGCTCGCTGATCTCGGCGTAGAACAGCGAGACGACGAGGGACGCCGTGATCTGGACGCCCGTGCTCAGGCTCTCCATGCTGACCGCGAACGCCCCGAGGCGGTCCCAGACGCGGGCGTCGGCCAGCCCGGTCCCCATCTCCATCGCCGCTGCGATGGGGTAAAGGACGACCACGACGACGGTCAGGAACGCGACGTAGAACAGGGTCTTGCCGACCAGCTTGGCCCCGAGGCTCCTCGCGGCGAAGGCCCGGTTCAGGAACAGCAGTTCGACGACCCCGACGAGGCACCCGACAGCGAACGACGCCAGGCTGGCGAAGACGTAGATCCCGGCGTCGAGTTGGATGCCCTCGTGGGAGTCGGCCGAGAGGCTCCCGACCGCCGCGTAGTTCGAGACCGAGAACACGTGGTCCACCAGGAGCCAGATCACCCCGAAGGGGGCGACGCGGCGGACCGTGCGCCGGGCGTTGGGGGAGAGTCGGGTGCTCATGTCACGTCGCCCGCCGAGGGCTGGCGTAGACGTCGGGGGCATCGCGCGGCGACGAGCACAGCGACGACCGCTCCGAGAGCCTCGGGGACCGGGAGAGCGGGGGGACGACGAGGCGGGACATGCGACCGGAGGGCGTGCGGATGCGTCCGGCCCACGCGGTCTCTGTGCTGTGGCGGAGAGCGTCCTGCGGTGGAATAAACGGAGACCGTGCGGAAGAGCGCGCGAGAGACCGCCCCGGCGTGGGATGTCGCCCCGGACCCCCTACGGGAGCTGAAGGATGAACGTCGAGCCGTCCGCCTCGACGCTCTCGACCGTGAGCGCGCCACCGTGGCCCTGGACCACGATGTCGTGGGCGAGCGAGAGCCCGAGGCCGATGCCCTCGCCCGGCGGCTTCGTCGTGAAGAACGGCTCGAACACCCGTGCCCGGACGGCCTCCGGCATCCCGGTCCCGTTGTCGGCGACGCGGATCTCGACGCCCCCGGCGTCCCGCCGCGTCGAGACCGTCACCGCCGGGACGTACCCGTCGCCCTCGGCCTCGGCCCGCTGGCGGACGGCGCCGAGCGCGTTGTCGACGAGGCTGACCACGACGCGGTCGAGATCCTCCGGGACGGCCTCGACCGCCCCGGCGTCGGGGGCGAGGTCGAACACGAGGGCCGGCCCGGGCAGGGGGCGGCGGGCCGTCGCGGCGTGGAGGGCGCGGGACGCCGACTCCTCGACGAGCCCGTTGAGGTCGACCCGCCGCCGCCGGCTGGAGCCACTCCGGGCGTGCGCCATCATCGCCTGCACGATGGCGTCCGCCCGGCGGCCGTGCGCCTCGATCTTGGCCACGTTCTCGCGGAGGTCGCCGAGGAGGGCCGCCCGCGCGCCGGGGTCGCCCTCGGCATCGACCTCATCGAGGAGGTCTCGGGACACGCTGGCGAAGCCGGTGACGAAGGTGAGCGGGTTCTTGATCTCGTGGGCGATCCCGGCTGTCAGCGCCCCGAGCGAGGCCATCTTCTCCTGCTGGACGAGCCGGTCCTGCGCCCGCCGGAGGTCGGCGAGGGACGCCTCGAGGCCGGCCGCGTACTGGTCGGCGCGCCCGCGGGCCGCCTCCGCCTCGCGCCGGGCCGCGTCGAGGTCGGCGGTGTGGCGGCGCTCGGCCGTCACGTCGCGGACGACGGCGACGACCTGACCGCCGCCGGCGCCCTCGTCGAGCGGGAGGAGCCGGGCCTCGAAGTCCCGACGCTCGTCGCCGAGCGGGAGCGTGTACTCGATCCCGACCGGCTCGCCCGTCCGGGCCACCTCCGCGAGCGCGTCGGCCGTCAGCGCGCCGACGT